>JBHJJI010000052.1:0-22787 GCA_050042805.1 Leptolyngbyaceae cyanobacterium | reverse complement strand
GCCCAAATTAGAGGCCACATCGCTAAATAATTTAGGGGTGCTCAACTTAAATCTAGAGCAATTTGATCAGGCGATCGCGTATTTAGAGCAGTCGTTGGTGATTCGAGAACAGATTGGTGATCCTGTCGGTAAGGCCACGTCTCTCTCAAATTTGGGTTGGGCCTTTGAAAATACCGACCGGCCAGAACTGGCGATTCTGTTTTATAAGCAATCCATTAATACGTTTGAAGAGATTCGCGGCAACCTGCTGGGGCTCGATCAGACCCTGCAAAATTCCTACACAGACTCGATCGCGAGCAGCTATCGTGACCTCGCCGATTTACTCCTGCACGAAGATCGCGTGCTAGAAGCCCAGCGGGTGCTGGATCTGCTGAAGGTGCAAGAGCTGAATGAGTATTTGAATAACGTGCGGGGCAATGCTCAAACGGCGAGCGGCATTGAATATTGGCAGCCAGAAGCCGAAATTTTGGCTCGCTACCAAGACTTGCAGGCAGATGCCATTACCCTGGGTCGCGAACTTGTCGAGCTGAATGTCCTGAAAACCGCAGGTGGCATCACCCCCGCAGAAGAAGCCCGGCGGCTGCAGCTGACCGAACTGCAAAAAGAACTCACCCAACAATTCAATGCTTTTGTGGACAGCGACGTCGTGCAGTTGGCGCTGGATCAGCTCAGCCGCCAAGAGTTACGTCAATCTCTCGCGCTGGAAGTACTATGTGGTCTGCGGTTTATCCTGGCGTACTTGGATGCGGTGCTGTTTTATCCGCTGTTTCTTGAAGACCGCCTCGAACTGGTCATCACCACCCCCGATCATGTTCCGATTCACCGGACAGTTGAGGGAGTGGGCCGCGAAGATATCAACACCGCCGTGCAAGCGTTCCGCCAAGCGCTGGGCGACCCCGCTGCCGATGCCACGGGGCCAGCTCAACAGCTTTACCGTTGGCTGGTGGAACCGATCGAAGCGGATCTCGCCGCCGCTGGGGTCGAAACGATTCTCTATTCCCCAGATGGGGCCTTGCGCTACGTTCCTTTAGCGGCGCTACATGCTGGCGATCGCTGGCTGGTCGAACGGTTTCGGGTCAACAACATTACCGCCGCATCGCTGACGGAAATTGACACGGCTCCGCAGGTCACCCCGCGCGTCTTGGCCGGGGCCTTTGCCGATCAGTCGGTGGCCTATTCGGTACGTGGCCAAAACTACGGCGGTCTCTGGTTTGCCGGTCAAGAGGTGGAACAATTGGCGGCCATGCTGGGCAACATCACACCGCTGTTTAACAACGACTTTGATCTCGCCACGGTCGAGGCGGAATTGGGGGGCGCGAACGTGCTGCATTTTGCCACCCACGCCGATTTCGTCCCTGGTGATCCGGAGGCGTCGTTCATTCTCTTTGGCAATGGCGACACGCTAACGCTCAAAGGGATTGAAGATCTCTCGCTAGCGAATATCGACATGGTGGTGTTGAGCGCTTGTGAAACTGGGCTCGGCGGTTATGACAACAGCGGTGAGCAGATTTTGGGCTTGGGGTATCAGTTTCAGCGGCGCGGAGCCAAAGCCGTGGTGGCGTCGCTGTGGGTGGTGGATGATGGCGGCACACAGGCGTTGATGTCGGCGTTTTACAGTGCGTTAGAAACTGGGTTGAGCAAGGCAGAAGCCCTACGCCAGGCGCAGTTGGCGATGCTGACGGGTGACTTTGAAACTTTGGGGGGCGATCGCGGTGGGCTGGGCGTAGTCAATACCCCCGGCGGCCAACAATTGCGCGCGGGTGCCCAACTCACTCACCCCTACTACTGGGCACCGTTCATTTTGATTGGCAACGGTCTGTAGCTTGAGAGTCGTTTATTTCTGAAAGATTTTAGGGTGCGTCACTGTTTGGCGTAACGCACCCAAGTCAAGCCCTATAGACGGATTGGATATCCTCTAAACTTTCTAAGATGAAAACTCATGCTTTCTGCCCAGAAGGCAGCATCTATAGAGCGGTTCAAATGTAGGGGAACCTCGACAGCGATACTTTTATCGCTCTCCAAATCGTTCCATTCAACAATTTTTAAGTTGAGTGGGATGGGAGCAACCTGAACAGGTGTGATCGCAAACAGGGTGTATTCTCTCCAACTGTCGATTTTGTGAGCGTTCAGTGAGTGCAATATTTTTGGGAGCCCTATGCCCTGAATCAAAGCTTGCCTGATGTCTTCCCTGTGTTCTTGAAGTAGCCACTCAGGCTTCCATTCTGAAAAAGGAATTCTTCCATATTTAGAAGGTAGCCAGCAACCATGATAAAAATATAAATCCAACTTTCCAGAATAGGAAACTGCCGGTTCAGCGCAAGCATGAAGACGAAAACTGGAGTCTATTCTTCTATCGGTGTGGCAACTAGAGACTGCGCAGATTTTGTCAGTCGCGAAAATATAGTCACAGTTTCCAAATGCGCCTTTCAGTAGTTTCCAGTCTCCACTCACCTCACTATCAGACAGGTAATCCAGATATGAAAGGAAAAAATCAATCTTGCCCATATATGCAAACCAGCGTCTAACATTGACAGCATTATCTGGGATGAAAGTCTTCTCTTCCACCTGCATTCTGATTCCAGCATTAAGTTGGCTAGATACATTTCTACTCAATGCCAAAAAATCCGAATTCGGCATTTTCTTTTCGCCGAATTTAACCATCGGCAGCTTTTCTTTCAAATCCACAAAAGTAGAGTGAATACTAATCCGTTGAAAGCCACCTTTAGAGTCTCGCAGGGATCTAGCGATTTCTAAGACTTTTAAGGGAGATTGGCAATGAACGATTTCTGGAAGCCTTAATCTCTGTTTTTGGTACAGCAAGGCGATAGCTTTTTCCGTGCTTGCGAAAGAGGGCTTATTAGTTGAAAGGAATTCTTTAGCCCATTTTTCCTCGTACTCTAAAAAAATCGGCACCTGCTTCTCGGAAAGAAAATATTTTTCTCTACTGTATTTCATGCTGTTTTTGGAGCTACGGTCCAAAATCGATTTGTTTGTAAACCCTAATTGACTGACAAAAATTCTAATGTAGTGTGTGTTGGGCGGAGCGTTGGCGAAGCCTTGTCGAAGGCAATAAATCAACACTAGCAATATAGCCCTAGCAAAACAGTAAACTGGACGAATAATCGCTGATGCAAACATCGCTATGGCAACTCAGTCAATCACCATCGAACTGCCGGCACCGGTGATGCGCCAACTGATGCGCATCGCCGCCGCGACCCATCAACCCATTGAGGCATTGGTGACGCAAAGCATTTTGAGCAACCTGCCGCCTTCCACCGATAACGCCACGCCCGAACTGCAAGCTGACCTGCTGGCGATGCAGACCTTGAGCACCGAGGAACTGTACGCGATCGCCCAGGCCCAGGCCCAGGCCGAGCCGGAGGCGCGCGATCGACAAGCCGACCTCCTAAGACGTCATGAAGATAATCAGCTTATCCCTGACGAACGCCAAGAACTTGCCCAGTTGCGCCAAGCCGCCGACCACCTGATGTTGCGGAAAGCTTATGCTTGGTCGCTCATCCGCTGGCACGGCCATCAACTCCCTGCACTAAACGATTTGCCGACGCCTGCATGAGCATTTCCAACAGCCTGCGGCAGCAGGTGATACAGGCCACCAATCATCGCTGCGAATATTGCCGGACAATCTAGCCTTCGAGAACGCCCTCCGATCGCTGCAGCCAGATGCCGCGCAACCCCGCCGCCTTCGCCCCTTCATAATCATCCGTCTGACTATCGCCCACATGCCAGGCATCGCTGGGGTCGCAATTGTGCTTTTTGAGCGCGGCAGCAAAAATTTGCGGATCTGGCTTGGCCGCCCCAACTTCCGTCGAGATGGTAATCGTGGTGAAAAAATCAGCCAGCGCCAGCGAATCTAAAACCGTGTAAATGCGCGAGTCAAAATTGGAGATGATGCCCAGCTCAATGTCTCTGGCTCGCCAGCGCTCCAGCGAATGGTAAGCGTCGGGATAGACCACCCAAGGATCCGCCCCAGCAAAATAGGCGTAGAGATCGGCAAAAAAGGCGGCAAAATCGGTGAACTGATCTTTGATGCCCACATCACCGAAGGTTTTTTCGGCGATCGCCTGCCACCAGGCATACTCTTGCGCCGGGATATGGGTCGGCTCCACGCCGGGAAACGCCATCGGGTCAGCCGCCTGAAAATGCTTGAAAAAGGCATCATTCAACGCTTGGGGCTCGGCTTCGACACCGTGCCGCTGGGCCACCTCAGCATAGGCTTGACCAACAGAACCGACGACGCCAAATAACGTGCCGACGGCGTCAATAAAGATCACGTGGGGAGTTTGCATGCGATCGCTATACAGACAACAGGTCGCGCAGGGGTTGCTGAATCCAGTTCAGGCCGACGCGAATTTGATGATTCACCGTGGGCATGCGATACAGATAGGTCAACCGGCGCGCCACATGGGCCAGCGGCCCCTCTAATCGCAAGCCTAGGCCGCTTAGTGTAGCGTTTTCGATGCCCAAGGTCATCATTTCGCCCAGATGCTGATAGCGGAAGGGGAGTAGGGGGCGATCGCTGAGGGAGGCCCAGAGATTCCAACCGGCGTAGTCGGCTTGCTGCAGGGCCGACTGGGCCGTATTCGGCACCTGCTGCCCCGAGGCGTCTTTGCAATCGGCCAAATCCCCCAGGGCATAGATCTCGGGATGGCCCACCACCTGCAGAGTAGGCTCTACCTGAATCTGCTGGCGATCGTTGCGGGGCAAATCCAGGGAGGCTAACAACGGTGACACCCGCGTTCCCACCGTCCACAGCACCACATCCACCGGCAGCTCATCGGCCTGTTCGCGGTAGTTGAGCGTCAGGGTATCGGCAGTGATGGCTTCAACCGAGGTTTCCAGATCGAGCCAGATCCCCCGCTCTGACAGCGCATCCCGCGCCGCCTTGCGATTGAACTCCGCAGAAGTCAATAAAATATCGTCGGCCCGTTCTACCAGCCGCACCCGCCCGCGATCGCCCAGTCGATCCGCCACTTTGCAGGCCAGCTCGACACCGCTATAGCCACCACCAATCACTGCCACGCGAATCTTATCGATCTCAGAGGTTTCGAGTTCTCGCAGGCGCTCCTGCAGGCGATGGGCATCTTCCACCGTGCGAAAGGGAATGGCATGTTCAGCTGCGCCCGTTACTTTATCCATCGGGGTTTCGCCGCCAAGGGCTAGCACCAGGCGGTCATAGGCCAGCGTTTCGCCGGTGCCCAACTGTACCTGTTGGGCCGTCAGATCCGCGCTCTCGACGCTGGTTTGAATAAACCGAATCTGCGTGCCCGCCAGCAGTTCGGCATAGGGCGGCGCGATTTCCCAGGTGGCCAACTCGCCGGTCACCAGTTCGTAGAGTAAGGGCGAAAATAGGAAGCGATCGCGCTGGTCAATCAGCACAATTTCGGTCGGTTCGCTGACATTTTGCGGGAGCGAATTCAGCCGTAGAGCGGTGTAAAGACCGCCGAAACCGCCGCCTAATATACTAATCCGTTTTGCTGACTCAGTCATAACTGCCCGACGTAATTGCTTCTCTCTTTAAGATAATGGCCTACCGTGAGGAAGGGGCAGCTTTTCGCTGGGGATTTCCGCCCGCCTTTACTGACCAGCCAAGCTGTCGAACTCGGGACGCAGTTCTTACCCTTGAACTGATCACCTAATTGTTTGGATCACCGCTATCGCCCCCCATGTTTACTGTTGCCTATGCCTGCATCCGCTTGCCGTTAGACCCTGACGTCAATGCCGCCAGCTTTGGACAGCCGATTGACCGTCTTTATATTGATCAATTCGACGAAATTGAGGTGCGATCAGCGCTAGCGCGTCTGCTGCAAGATTGTCAGCAGCAGCCTCCCGATCGCCTCTATGTCAGACAGGTGGGTGAGTTGGGCAATTCCCTCAGCGAAGTGCTGCAAACGATCCACCAGTTGGAAACGCAGGGCGTGGCGATCAGGGCGATCGACGCGAGCTACGTCACCCCAACTCCCGCCCCCCTCGTCACCACCGGAGCAGATGCAGAAACAGATACAAAAACAAAGGCGGACGATCGCGATCGCACGGCCCAGTTAGCAGAAACTATCTTGGCGCAACACCGCAGCCAACAATTGCGCGCTGGTCATGCTCGCAACCGCGTTAACATCTTGCCGCCGCCCGGTCGCGCGCCCTATGGCTATCGGCGGGGACGCTATCGCTATGCCCTCGATCGCGCCACGGCCCCGGCGGTGAAATCTTTTTTTGAGCACTTTATTCTCTACGGCTCGATTCGCGGGTCGGCCCGCCATTTAGAAAAAACCTACGGCAAGCGAGTTTCCGCTTCGACCGCCCAACGCTGGCTGCAGCACTCGGTGTATCGCGGCGATTCGCGCTATCAAGATGGTCGGGTGATTCGCGATACCCACACGGCGATCATTTCTCGGGAAGAAGCGGCTCAGGTCGATCGCCTGCTACGCCGCAACCGCAAGCTGCCGCCCAAAACCGTCAGCGCCCGCCGATCGCTGGCGGGGCTGGTGCAGTGCCTAAACTGTCAGAGCAAGCTCAAAGTGTCACGGGAGACACGACCGCGCCAAAAACAGGAATATCTCTATCTGCGGCCCACGGCCTGCGATCGCGCTAAACCCTGTCGGGCGATCGCCTTTGATGCGGTGCTCGCTCAAACCATTGACGCCATTTGCACCCAGCTACCTCAGGCCGTCAGCAACTTGCAAGCGCCGCCGGTGGGGGCCATCAAGGCGGGCTTGGTCAGTCAGATAGAGCATAAGCAACAGGTGCTCTCGCAGATTGCCCAGTTGCAGCAGCAGGGCATTTTGGATGAGGCCAGCGCCCAGCTCCGCACCTACACGCTGCAGGGCGAGCTGTCGGTGCTGCAGCAAGAGATGTCGCAGCTCCCCCCGGAAAACCTGTTGCAAATCGCCCAAACGCTTTCTTCTAAGGAGTTTTGGCAAGATTTATCAGAGGTGGAAAGGCGGGTCTATTTGCGCGAATTTGTCCGCGCCGTGTGGATTGTTCGCGATCAAGAAGACTGGCAGGTGCAGGTGCAGTTTGTGTTTTGAACGGTGCAGTGCTCGCCCTTGAGAAGTTCGGCGACCAGCTCATCTTGGCAGAGAAACCCAACGAAAAACTCTGCAGCAAGAGAGTGCAAACGTCACTTAGTACATCACCTTAACGCCGTGAAACAGGATCACGGTGATGAAGAAATCCACCACAAATAGGCCGACCCAGGTCGTGACCACCGCCGAGGTTGCTGCTCGTCCCAACCCTTTGCTGCAGGTCGTCGTCAGGCCCCACGTGCAACCGGCTAGGGCAATCATCGCGCCAAAGATCACCGCCTTCAGCAACACGGCAATCAGATCCATCGGCTCTAACAGGGTCTGCACCGATTCCAGAAAGATCGGGCCTTGCACCTGATAGAAAAAGTTAGCGGCAAAGAGACCGCCGCCGACCCCTAACACCAGCCCCTCCATCGTGAGCACCGGTAGCATCACACAGCAGGCGACCACCCGAGGCACCACTAAATAATCGATCGGGTCGGTGCGCAGCACCTTCAAGGCATCCAGCTGCTCGGTGATTTTCATGCTGCCAATTTCGGCGGCAAAGGCTGACCCCACCTGACCAGCCAAAATCGCCGCCGTCAAAATCGGGGCCAGCTCTCGGCAAAATCCCAGAGCAAAAGCGCCACCCAGCGCATGAATCGCGCCAAACCGTGCCATCTCGCGGGCCGTTTGAATCGAGAAAATCATGCCCGCAAATAGGTTGGTCATCAGCACCGGCATCAGCGCTCCCGGCCCCGCTAGCACCATTTGCTCCATCACGCGGTTACGCCGCACCTTGCCGCGCAAAATCCGCATCAGTACCTGTCCGCCTAAAAACACCCCCATCATGATGTGATATGGGCAAGACGGCGTCTTGGGCATACCGTAGGGCGGCAGCGGCACTCTCGTCTGACGGCGATTGCTGGCAGCGTAGCTGTCAGGAGAACTCAACCGAAAAGGATTCAACATGGATGCACCGATTTCTTCATTAGAGTGCCTGAACCAAACGCTAGAGCAACAAATTTATGCCGATCATTTTTCTCTGACGGCAAAGTGACACACCTGCACTCAAATTGCTGTGCGAGCTATCCTCGTCCCAGAAATGAGTGGGTCAGACGTGTGCTAGCGGCAAGAGTGAGTCAAAAAATAGCATATTGCCGGTCAGACCTCTGATTACTCCGCGATCGCAAATTGGCTGCAACCATTGTTGACCAACGGCGGCGGGGTGTGACAATCGTTAACACATTAATAAGATCTGAAAAAATGCCCCCAGCGGGGCGCGATCGCCGGTTTTCTCCTGCTCACACTCACAGAGCAGACAGTCTCTGCAAGGTTGATTGACGGCTGACGCTGGCCTTAGTGCCCTGAGGTCTGCAGGATTGAGTCTCTAGAAAAGGAAAAAGTCGCAGTCCACCCTTTGGAACTGCTGACCATTTGCCGCCCAGCGTTAGTACAGAGAAGGCTGATCGGGCGAAACAATGCGACAACGCTAGTACGCCACAACAGACGTGAAACACCCCTCTCCTGGTTACTCGGCTCCCTCGCCATCGGCAAACATCGCAGAATCCCCTTCGGGAAGGGCAAGGCCCTGTGGCATGCAGAGGTCGGAATTAAAAAGCCTATCGGCTGGTAATTTCAGCCATCTGGGGTGACCTGCTCAAACTGCGGCTTGCTATCCCCGTGAACTAACGCCGTAGCCACCTGAGCTTGTTGATAGATCGGGATGCTGACTTTCAACAGCCTTATCCTGATTCTCTAAAACAATGCAACAGATCTAACTCCCTAAATCCCCAAATCCCCAAATCCCCAAATCCCCGACATTGCCAAAATGCCATCGGGAGTCAGCGTATACCGATTCTCTAAAACAAGGCGACAGATCTGACTCCCCTGCCCCTTGGCTCCCCTGCGTTGCCAAGATTGCATCGGCAGTCCGATCACTGAGAACTGGTATTACTAAGCACTCGCATTACTGCTCAACCCACGGCTTATCAAAAAGTTTGGATAAGGGATTGCAAAACATCAAAAAAGAAGTACACTTGCACTATCTTTATAGTACATTTGTATTTAGTTGGTGATGCTCCCTTCACTCTGTCTGGTGTAGCCCATGAATTCCTCAGACCTCAGCTCCATTCGAGAACAGCTTTTGGCTCTGCAAAATGAATCGGCTGAAGCCGAAAGTTTCCCCGCCCCAGAGCCGCCACCGCCCGCGCCGAGTTTGCCCTTACAGGGTGGCGAAAACGGTGACTGGCAAAAGGCTCATCAGAGTGAAATGCTGCAGGCTTTGCGCCAGCGATCGCAATCACCGGTGGAGTCGCGATCTCCCGAGACAGTGGCGGCAGCAGCGGCGAGTCCAATTCCCCCCAGTATCAATGCGTATTTGCGCCGCTTGCAAGAAGACACTGAAAAAATCAACGATCTCTATCGTCAGCAGCAGATTGCCATTCATAAGTTTCAACGCACGGTTAAAGGCCTAGATTTTGCCCTGTTGAAACAGTCCAATCAGGGGCGGATTCGTCTAGAGCAGTTCTGTGAAATTCAGGACGCTGCCTTGACCAAGGTGCTGCAGGATGAAACCGGTCGCTACATTCTCACCGCCGTTGACCTCGATTTGGACACAGACCAACGGCAGGCGTCACAAACGGCCGCTGCTGTTCGCCTGCGGGGACAAACAACCCACGCTGCCCCAGAGACCAACCTAGACTTTCGAGCCCTGATAGAAACGCCCTTGGCCTGGTTAGAGCGCGGCTGGCAAAAGCTGACCGCAACGTTAGCAGACCAGTCTCAGCTCACCCCTTTAGATGTGTTGGTGTGGTGTGGCGGTGGCCTGATTGGTCGCCGGGCGCTAGAGCTGGCCCTGTCAGCCTTACCGGGGCTGTGGCCTTGGCTAGTCGGCGTGACGATGGCTGCTGTCGCATTGGGTCTCTATCGCTGGCTCTTTGCCCCTCGCCGCGATGGCGTGTTTATGGCGCGTCTGTTTCTAGCGCTGGTGGGCCTGGCCATTGGCGGCCAACTTTAGGTGGGCAGGGCACCTGAGCATCCAGTTTGAGCGCTGCCCCCCAAAACTGACCCAGAGAATCGCCACCGGCTAGAGACTGTCGTTGCTTTCAAATTTACTCACCGCTGTTTAGTCACAGCTTTTTATTGATTTAGGAGGACTGCAATGTTGAGTCAACCGTCTAAAAGTCCTGATGTCTCCCCCCTCAAGTCTTTGATCGCGGGTGGAGTGATTGTCACGGCAGCACTCGTACTCGTGGATGTCCAAAGGATGGGCGCTTGGCTGTCGCGATCGCCCACGTCGAGCGTCAACGACAACGCCTGCAAGGAGTTTGTGCAGACTGAGGCCACCCTATCGCGCCAGCAGTTGGCCGAGCTACTGACCATTCCCGAGCGCGATAGCAAGGAGCGGGTGCGGCAGGTGGTGGCTGAACCCTATTGCCGCATGGCGGGGTTATCGGTGCGAGCCGGAGTCGATGCCGAGCGCGAAGCTTATCCCCTAGAGTTTGATCCCAAAACGCAGATCGTGATTTTGTACGAAGACAATGAATATGCTGGGTACCGCTTTAATTTTGAATAGATTACAGCGTTGCTTGAGTCGTTCTCCTCATTTCGCCTGGGGTCATCGGCGACCTTGGTGGCAGCTCAGTTGGACTTGCTCACTACTCTTGCTACTCGGGTCAACCTTGACCAGTTGCCGAGAGCAAGCCATCGCCGCCCCCCGGAGCGTCGCGATCGATCAGGCTTGGGAGCTCAATTTGGGCAGCATGGTCGAAGGGTTTCGAGTGGTGGCGGGGTTGGGCGACGTCTCAATGCATTTGCGAGGCGCTGCCGTGCGGGCACCGTTTGACGGTGAGGTGCAGTTAGCTGCCGATGGTGAAGACTGCATTTTTTTTTCCTCTCCCGAAGTCCCCGCCTATTTATTTCGCTTTTGCGGCATCAGCCGTCCCCGCATCGGCGAGGTCACCCGAGGTCAATCTATCGGACGCTCTAATTATCTGCACTTTGCGACGATGCGCCGCCAGCCAGAGGGCACCTGGGCCATTGTGGAACCTTCGACCCACGTGCTGGAGCGATCGCTAGAACGGTACTAATCCCTGACCGCTTAATCCTTTTTCCACTGGTTCGCATCTGGACTATTGCCATAGCCATTGCCGCTGTTTTTACTCCTTCGTTTGTTCACGCTATCTGTCCCCAATCGTCGAGTCTTGCCATGTCTGCGAACAAAACTGCCCTCACCTTAAGTACCCTGGCGTTAACCCTGGGGTTTGGAACTGCTGTACAAGCGAAGGATGAGATTGCCCTTTCCTTTGCGTTGTCTCCCACGGTGCAAGATGATGCGGTGACGGCACCGGCGGCCGCGGCGATCGCCGCGGCCTCCACCCCAGAGGAGGCTCCGACGACAGAGGAGCTGTCGGCGATCGCCGATGCCCCCCTGCCAGTGCCACCAGGGGCCGAAAATCCCCCGATGTCAGGCGATACGGCTTGGCCAGCAGGCGTTTATGGCGGCATCGATGCGCTTTCTTTGGGCCATGGCCAATCCGTGCAAGCCTTGCTGCCTGCCCCACCGCCCGCGCCCGCGATCAGACCAGCCCCCGCTGTTGATCCAGTGGCTACAGCACCTTCTCCAGTAGAAGACTTAAACCTCTTTCCCCCTGAGGAAATTGATGACCTGTTAGCCCTCAGCCTTGATCTCAAACCTCGGCACCAGTCTGATGCTAAGGCTGCCGTCGCGCACAATTCGGCATCGACTGCAGACTCAAAGACTGTGGCTGCCGCTAAACCTCAGCCGACAGCCACCCAGACCTATTCTTGGGGCACCATTCAAAGCCTCTTTGATGGCGGAACTGATTCTCTCGTAGCGCGAGCCGTCGGCAGCGCCGAAGGCACTCGCACCCCAGAAGGTCACAAAAATCCGGCTTATTTTGGCCACACCGATCCGGGCAACCGCGTTTGGAACCTCGGCACCTTCTCCTATCAGCATGGAGCCAAAACGCCTGAAGAAGCCGATGAAAAACAGCTCAAAAGACTGCAACAGCAAACCAAAGTTTTGAGTCAAAAGGCCCAAGAAAGAGGCCTCACCCTCTCACCGGAAGAACTGCTTAACGGTATTGATTTGGCTAACCAGGCGCCACTCGCAGCGTTAGATCGAGGGGGCTATATCGATTGGCTGAAGGAAGCACAGGCTCTGGGAATGACCGGTGCAGAAGCCATTGTTTGGGCGCGAACGCGGTCGTTTATTGACCCTGATACCCAGCGATGGAACGCCCCCGGACTCGGTAACAACATCTACAGCATTTCCCATGATCAAGAGCGGCGGGCTAACGCGATCGCTCGGGCGATGAATGTGACGGGTTTCGTTGCGCCGGTTTTGGGAAGTGTCGCTTCGGGCTCGGATAACGCCACGTCTCCGGATACAGAGGCTGCCCCCGAAACGGTCGTAGAATTCGCGCTGAGTCTCGATTTGACAGATTCGTTTATGCAGGCCTCAACCGCGATCACCCAAAGCGAAGTGCTCCCGACATCGGTCTCTTCCTCGGCACCGCCAGACTCGTCCACATTGGCCCCGAAAGAACCGGAACCGCCGGAATCGTTCACACTCGAAGCCGATTCATTGTCATCGGCTCTGACAGAATCATCTCTAGCAGATTCAGGAGCGGCAGCAGATTCAGAGGAGTCCATAGATTCTGAGAATTCAGACGACGCGACAGCTGAGATCATTGATGCGGCCATACCAGCAGAAAACTCGTCAGTTTCGATAGAAGTCGAACCTCTGCAATTTGCCGATGACGCTTTAGCCGATGACGCTTTATCAGAAGCCGCGATCGTACTGACTCCGGAGGTGGAAAATCGCGCCGATTCTGAAGAGGTCTCAGATGTTGAAGATATCGGGGATGAACGGCCTGAGTTGCCCCCCGCCTGGCAGCCAGCAGAGGATGACGTCTTGACCCATGAGTCAGCTGAAATGGCGGACATCCAATCGGCGATCGCCCTGCCGGATTCGGAGGGCGACTCCACCGCCGATATTGCCGCTGCCTGGGCAATCGCGGGGACAGAACCTGATTGGCTGTCGGGGTCGGCGGATCAGGAGGCGATCGCTGCCGCCACCCTGAGATCTGAAAGCAATGAATCCTCGCCCCAACGGTTGACCGTGACCGAGACGACTCAGGAGAGCAGCTCAGGATTCTCGCCGCCGCTGATCCTGGAACCGATGCTTCAGCAGCCTGGAGAAAATCTTGCAAAACTGTTGGAAGCCGAAAAAGCAAACGCTGACCGGTCGAAATCTCAACCGATCAGCGCGCTATCAGAGACCTTGAAATCCCTCGACGATTTTCAGAAAAACGAACTGTAGGCGATCGCCTCGGCTCTATTCACCCAAATCGCTCGCGTTAAAGATGAAAGGCACACTAGACGACTTGCCACCACCAGTGACTAACACCCGAGGCATCTGCGCCCCACCGGCTTTCCAGGCTTCGATCGCCTCTTTCTGCAACACCAATTCACCCCCCTGGGCTTTCAACGTTTCAGCTAGGAGACGCTGCGCTTCTGCCCGACCTTTGGCGCGGTTAATTTCGGCTTGAGCTTCTTGCTCAGCTTCCTGAGCCACATAGACCGCTCGACGGGCCCGCTGTTCCGCAATTTGCTTTTCTTCCACCGCTTTCGCAAACTCGGGCGAAAACTCTAGATCAACCACACTGGTATCCAGCACGATGATGCCGTATTTGGCCAAGCGCTCATCCAGCGCTTCGTCAAAGTCATTCTTCAGGTTTTCGCGCTTGGTAATAGCTTCTTCGACGGTGCGTCTCGCCGCCGCAATTTTGAATGACTCTTGAGTCTGAGGCGCAATGATTTTCGACACGATGTTTTCCAGGGTGCCTTGAGTCCGACGAATGGTGACGACTTCACTCGGGGCTAAGCGAAAGTTGATAGCAAATCGCGCTGATAAATCCTGCAGGTCTTTGGTCGAACTTTGAGCAGGCACTTCAAATTTTTGCACCGTGACGTCATAAACATCCACCGCTGAAACGACCGGTGGTTTGAAGTGTACCCCCTCTAATAGCTCACCAGTTTGAGCTTATCCTAAATTGCTCAGTACCCCCGCTTGCCCCGGATTGATAATGACAAAGCTGCTAGAGGCGATCACAAACACGGCCAGCGCCACGAACGCCAGCGCGATAGGCTGCCAACCGAGAGATTGAGATTTCAAAAGAGTCTCCTTTAAAGATTGCGATGAACCTTCCCCATTGTAGGGAGCCCTCGCCGACTCACCCTCAGTCATAAGGTTTCTTCAAGCTATAGCGCTGGCCATTTTGCTTGAGAACAAGGATTATATAAATTCCGCAATTTGGCCTGAGGCACAGCGAGAGCACCTTTCCCCTCCTGGGCTAATCCTGTAGGGGTGTCCAGGAACCTCATATTACTTAGCTTTCGGCTTCCATGATGGTGGCGGCGATCGCCCTTTCCGGTCGGCTCACGCCCTGTAGACAACCGGTCGGGGAGGCTTCCAGCCTGCCTCCATAACCAGCTTTTTAAAGGGCTGCGGGGCGTGCAGGACGGCCAGGATGGCCATCGAACAAGAGCGCACCGAGGCAGCGATATCAGAGCTGCATTGTCAAACCCCTACAAGGTTAGCTCCTGGGAGGGGCCGCGGGGTGGGTTGACCACGAGTGCTGAGGATCGCACCCACCCCGCCTCAGGCATCTCTCCCGAGAGGGAAAAAACTGGCACATGATTAAATTCCCGATCCTTAGGACACCTAAGATCGCTCTGATCGTTCGCGCAGAAGCAAATTGGCTCCCAGTCTTGTCCTCAGAGTATTCCAAGAAATAACGTGTCCAAGAACCCGGTTTCTATGAAAACCTTGCCGCAGACTGTTGACCTGTTCCCAGAAACCGGGTTCTTCAGGTGGGATATTTTTGAGTTTGGATTGCTCTAACTGTAATGGCGACTGCTATCCGACAGTGCCCTCGCTTGCCCCAAAACCGCGATCGCCCTCAGCCCGCGATTCCTAGCCACCGCGATTCCCACTGCAGGAAGCTTCGCCAACACCCTAATCAACCCATCGCTCCCTGCCCCTCTGCACCTCGGCTCCTCAGCCCCGTCGCTCCGTCGCTCTCCTACCCAATCAACAACTCAAACAGCCCCTCATCAATCTCATACCCCAGCATCTGTGTCATAAACTTCAGCCGCGTGACTTGATTACTCTGCTGCTGCTGCAACCACTGCGCCACTACAAAAATCTTGTTCATCACGAAGATTTCCAACGCTTCTGGGTTGTAGCGAATGCCATCTTTGGGGCTAAATTGGTGCGGCACTAGCATGGCGGCATAGCGTCCCAGTTCGCCCGCTTCCCAGTCCAGCACAAAGGGCAGCCAGGGATATTGGGCATCCAGACGAATGAACCACAAGCGGACTTCGGGAATTTCCGAGAGTTCCCTCGGGTCAGCGGGGTCACGGGGAAAATCAATGTCGAAGTTAAGCTTCACCTCAGGGTCAAGAATCTTGCCCTGCTCAATGAGCGGGTCGATCGCGGCCTCGGCGGCGGTGATATCCAACTGAGTCAACGTAGCCGCTGTGAGCTTGAGCGTATGAGGCATGGGCGATCTCATCCAATTTCGTTGCTTCCATTCTGCCAGCAACGCCGCCCAGTCAGACAGACCATGCCATGATAGGAAAGTTTGTCGCTCCCCACCGGCAGCGATCGCCGTCTATGTGAACTGCGCTGGTTATGTCTACATCACCCATTCGAGTGTGTATCACCTTAGGAACTCGCCCCGAAGCGATTAAACTCGCCCCGGTGATTCAGGCCTTTCGCCAGTCGGCTGATTTTGCCACCCATGTGGTGCTCACTGGGCAGCATCGCGAGATGGTGGCCCAAGTGATGCAGCTCTTTCAGCTCAAAGCGGATGCCGACCTCGACATCATGCAGCCGCAGCAAAGCCTGACAGATATTACCTGCCGCAGCCTGCAGGGTTTAGAGCAATACTTTCAACAGCTGCAGCCCGATCTGGTGATTGTGCAGGGCGACACTACGACGGCATTTTCGGCGGCGTTGGCGGCGTTTTACCAAAAAATCCCCGTCGGTCATGTCGAAGCCGGACTACGCACCGACGACCTCCTCAACCCCTTCCCGGAGGAGGCCAACCGTCGCCTGGTCTCGCAAATTACGCGCCTCCACTTCGCCCCCACCGACACCGCCGTCGGTCACCTAGCTAAGTCAGGTGTGGTCGGTGAGGTACATCAAACGGGCAACACGGTGATTGATGCGCTGCTAACGGTGGCGGCCCAAAATCCTCCCTGTGAAATCGATGGGCTGGATTGGCAAACCGCTCGGGTGCTGCTCTCAACTGTGCACCGGCGAGAAAACTGGGGCGCACCGCTGCAAGACATTGCTCAGGGGTTTTTGAAAATCCTGGAGGCCTGCCCGGATACGGCGTTGCTGCTGCCCTTGCACCGCAACCCCACCGTGCGTGAACCCCTGACCGCGGCCCTGGGCGATCATCCCCGCGTATTTCTGACGGAACCGTTGGATTATGGACAGTTGGTGGGAGCCATGCAGCGCTGCACCCTGCTGCTGACGGATTCAGGCGGTTTGCAAGAAGAGGCCCCCGGACTCGGCAAACCGGTGCTGGTGCTGCGCGAAACGACGGAAAGACCCGAAGCGATCGCGGCGGGCACGGCCAAACTCGTCGGCACCGATGCTGCTGCGATCGCTGAGGCAGCCCTGACCTTGCTCAACTCCCAGACCGCCTACGACGCCATGGCCAAGGCGGTGAATCCCTTTGGCGATGGGCGATCGTCTCAACGCATCGTCGATATTGTGCGGCAGTATTTCGCAACGGTTTGATCAACGAAGACTGCAAACGTGCCTGAATCAATAGCCAAGCCTTCCCGCTGGAAATCGAGGATTTTCACAATGGGTAGGGCGATCGCCTCAACCGCGAACATCCTCAACACCCTTTTTTCGTTAGTCATCGAAAACAACACAACTCGACAAAATCGGCTGTAGGCCCCAGGCTCGCCGAGATCACTTCATCAGATATTTTCAATCCTTTGAATTGGCAGGGGCAAGTCTATCCAGTTCATGGATTTAGAGAAGTACAGTCATTCTGAATGCAAGCTATATCCTCTTTTTCAGAATCTCTTATAAAAATAATTTATTCAGACCTAATACGTCTAGAAAAATAATTAGTCTAGAAATCATTATATTCAGGCCAAGCAAGAATCTATAGAAAAAGCCCGAAAGGGGCTCATTTTGCAGTTCAGGTGACAAATCATCTATAGCCACTGTCAAGAGAAGCTGATAGAAGCCAAAATTAAACCCTGCTATCCTTAGAAGCAGTCAAAGGCAAAGTGTCTCAGGATGATTTGATACTCTTCGTTTGAAAAATATCAGGGATACCAGCTCATGAAGTCTAACTTTCTCGTACCGGTTGGTGGCTTTTATTTAGTAACGAGTGCATTAGTTTGGGCGAGTCCGGTCAAGGCTCAAGGCATTTGCTACATGGTTAAGCCGAGTGGTCAGGTCGTCAATCTGGTCGATATTTGTGGTGTCAGTAGCCAGCCAAACGGAGTGCAGCCTCAAAGTCCCTTGCCGGTTGAAGGTACGCCTGAGGAGGCATTAGAGTCTGAGCCTCCGAGAAGAAGGCGAGACAGAGTGATTATTGTGGAGCCAGACGCTGCTGACAACACCTCGGATGGCACGACAACAGGAGAGGATACGGGTTCAGAACCGTCAACAACTGAATCGTCTCCCGCTGAAAGTAGCCCGGCAGAAAATTCAGGCCCTAGCGTTCCTGATGTCAGAGAAGAAATCCTTGATAGCCTCGACAATCAAAATTCCGATGAGTGAAGCTGACCAGATTCTATGTAGACGGTGCCAGGGAATTTGGGGTTTATGGCGATCGTATCACTTTGATAGACTAGTCTAGTTAGGTGCCAATTTACTCACTGGGGAATTAGTGAGAGTGGAATGCGGCGATCTCTCATAGCCCCTCAAAATCTTCTGGCTTCAAGTTTTCACTCTCGTAACTATGAAGGATATTTCTCTTCTGGATACGTTAATTTGCTCGATACCACTACAGAGCGATCTGCGCTCGCAGGCAAAAGGTAAGCAGTAACTGCAACAGCTTGCTTTTTCTGAGCTTCTGTCAAGGTTGGTCTTGATGCAAAAGCAAATAAAGAAAATTTGCCTGGGCCATGAACAATCATTTCATGAGTTGTACTCTCAATAGTTAAAGATCCAGGTGTTGACATTCTGCTGGCTTCTGGAATGGATTTCCTGTTAGTGGATTTAAGCCTAACTCGTGAAGCTTCAAATGCAGAGAATCCTTCTATTGAAAAACTGACTCGGCAACGATGAAAGGGAATTACTATTGGAGAATTATTTTTGGGAACAATATATAAATCTGCGATAAATCTGAGCTCATCAGGTTGGTAGTTTCCTACACTATCGCAACCAGCAATCGTTACTTCTAATTTCTGTCCTAAGACTTCAATTTCTGGGAGTAATTCAAGAGGAGATAGTAGGCGAATTAAATCGGAGCGGCGTGCAGCTCTGACTCTTGTATTTACGCGCCAAGGCACTTCTAGTTCGATTGCTCCTATCTCTTGTCCAAAATTTGGATTCTTGACCACGTAAGGAGCACGTTCTGTTTGAAATAATAAAGCTACTACAGCCTCTCCATTTACAGGAATATTGAGAGCAGTCATTTCAGGGGCAAGTTCGTCAAAAGAAGCTTCCAACTTAGAGTGCCAATCGGCAAGCTCCACAGTCTTAACACCTTTTACCCCTTCTATCTCATCAACACCTATCAGCCAAGGTATATTTTCTCCTCTCGCAGCGTTAGCATGGCCAGCAATTCTGCGAGCAGCTTTATAGGGATCAATCCAATCTCGCTTTAGTTCCACTAAAAAGTCTTCGTTGGGCTGACCATTCTCAACACAATCTATGATCCTTAGTGCCCAACTTTCAATCTGTCTCGAATTCATGGGAATTCCTCGTCGGGGACTTTGGAATTTTGACGTAGTACTTATGGAAGAAATGATTAGGCGATCGCATACCCGCTGAACTGACGTTTAAAAGGAGAATGAAAGCCGATGACAATATCAGACTTAGGGATGCCTTTCTCAGTTAAAAGTTGGGCTACGGGAAGCTCTGTTCCGTTGTATTGAATCCAGACCTTTTCATCCTTAATGTCAAAGTGGAGCAAGACACCAAAGATCCGTTTTTGCTCTTCCCAACCGACGTAGCAGAGTTGATAATGATCGCTTTCAGTATCGATGATGATCTGGGTGTCAACGTCATCCGAATGAGTGTAAGGATGGGCTTTATCAGCTAAAAAATCTTGGATTATTTGCCGGTATTTCTGAAGTTTATCCACGATTCAACCGTCTCCTGTATGGGGTCATAGATCAGCAAATTGATGTTGTGACGTTTAAGCGCTGTCTGCACGAAGGGCAGCTGAAAAAAGTCCTGATAGGTCTCATCTGGAACTGCAAGATATAACACTCGTTCCGGTTCATGAGCTTCCAGCGCTTGTGCATAATTCAAGTATTGACCTAACGCAGTATGAAACTCGCTGATATCCGAGTCAGTGATGAAACTTTTGATTTCAATTGCAATTTTTTCCTCACCTCGCTCGGCTGCGATCGCATTTTCAGCCCCTAAATCAATCTGAACTTTAACCACCTCACTGATTTGAATCGAGAAAGGATCGTGAGTGATTTGCCACTGTTCTTTAATCAGCGCAGTCTTCACCTGGTTATGAAACAGATCTCTGGCCATGTAGATCGATGAACTCCATCTGACTGAAGGTGTGGAACGTCTTCAGCAGTTTTCAGGCTTAAGCCAATTCTAGTAGATGTCATACTAAGGGATGTTCGCAACCCATGCTGCCCCTTGCCCATGACGGCTTCCACCGACTTTCTCGCTAAGCTCAACCCCTCCCAACGCGCTGCCGTTGAGCACTTCTGTGGCCCCCTGCTCGTTGTCGCCGGGGCCGGTTCGGGCAAAACTCGCGCCCTCACCTATCGCATCGCCAATCTGGTGCTCAACCACCGGGTTGACCCCGAAAACATTCTGGCAGTCACCTTTACCAACAAAGCCGCCAAAGAGATGAAAGAGCGGATCGAGGTGCTGTTTGCCGAGCAGGAGGCCGAGGCCAAGCATGGCAAATCGCTGTCGGCGCTGCCGCAATACGAGCAAACCAAGCTGCGATCGCACGTCTACAAAAACGTCACCAAGTACCTGTGGATTGGCACCTTCCATGCCTTGTGCTCGCGCATTTTGCGATTTGACATTGAAAAATACCAGCATCCCGACGGCTATACCTGGAAAAAGACCTTCTCAATTTTTGATGAATCCGACGCCCAGAGTCTGGTAAAAACCATCGTCATCAAGCAGATGAACCTGGATGACAAAAAGTTCAACCCGCGATCGGTGCGCTACGCCATCAGCAACGCCAAAAACCAAAACTTCACTCCCGCCGAACTAGAGAAGGATCAGCCCAACTATCGGGGCAAGATCATCGCCGAGGTGTATCGCCACTACGAAAAAGCTCTAGCCGAAAACAACGCCCTCGATTTTGACGACCTGATTCTGATTCCGGTGAAGCTGTTTCAGCAAAACGAATCGGTGCTGGGCTACTGGCACCATCGCTTTCGCCATATTCTGGTGGACGAGTATCAAGACACCAACCGCACCCAGTACGATCTGATTCGCCTGCTCACCACCAATGGCGAATCGATAGAACGCTTCAACGACTGGCGCAACCGCTCAACCTTTGTCGTGGGGGATGCGGATCAAAGCATCTACTCCTTCCGCGCCGCTGACTTCACCATTTTGATGAACTTCCAGGACGACTTTGGTGACAGTCTGCCCGACGACGACACCCGCACCATGGTCAAACTGGAGGAAAACTACCGCTCGACCTCCAACATTTTGGATGTGGCGAATCACATTATTGAGAACAATACCGAACGCATCGACAAAGTTTTGCGGGCGACACGGGGCGAGGGCGAGCCGATTCTCTGCTACAAGGCTGAAGATGAACTGCACGAAGCCGATTTTGTAGTGGGGCAGATTCGCGGTCTGGAATATCAGAACCCGGAACTGAAGTGGGGCCACTTTGCCATTCTCTACCGCACCAACGCCCAGTCGCGCTCGTTTGAAGAAGTCCTCACCCGCTACAGCATTCCTTATCAGGTCGTGGGTGGCCTGCGCTTTTACGATCGCCGCGAAATCAAAGACGTGCTGGCCTATCTGCGGGCGATCGCCAACCCGGCGGATACCGTCAGCATCAAGCGCGTGATCAACGTGCCCCGGCGCGGCGTCGGCAAAGGCACCATCGATAAACTCGACCAAGCCACTCAAACCCTGGGCAACATTCCCCTCTGGGAGATTCTCAGTGATGAAACGTCGGTCAAAACCCTGGCGGGGCGATCGGCCAAAGGCGTCCTCGAATTTGCGCGGCTGATCAAGAAGTATCGCGGCCAGCTCGATCAGTCTAAAGGCTCGGAGATCATTCAAGAATTGCTGAAAGATTCCGGTTACATCGACGCCTTGAAAGCCGAAGGCACCGACGAAGCTGAAGATCGGCTTGGCAACGTGCAAGAGCTGTACAATGCCGTTTTGCAATTTGAGGAAGAAAACGAAGACAGTTCCCTGATTGCCTTTCTCGCTAATGCGTCCCTCGCCTCCGATTTAGATGATGTGAACGAAGCGGGCAATTCGGTTTCGCTAATGACGCTGCACTCCTCTAAGGGCCTGGAATTTCCCGTCGTGTTTCTCGTCGGGCTAGAGCAGGGACTGTTCCCCAACTTTCGATCGCTCGAAGACCCCGCCGCGATCGAAGAAGAGCGCCGCCTCTGCTACGTCGGCATTACTCGCGCGAAAGAGCGGCTGTTTATCTCCTACGCGCGGGAGCGGCGACTCTACGGCAATCGCGAACCGGCCAGTCCCTCGCTGTTTTTGGGTGAGCTACCGATGGATTACATCACCACGAATGCGGGGCTGGGGCTGCCCCAACGCATGACCACCCCCATTCGGGATGTGCGGAAGAAAAAGGAAGTTGCGGCCAAACCCGGCAGCGGTGCCCACGAATTTGACTGGACGGTGGGCGATATCGTGGTGCACGATGCCTACGGCGCGGGAGAAGTGACCCACATTTTTGGCGCGGGCAACAAGATTAGCCTGGCGGTGAAGTTTCCCAATCAGGGCCGCAAGATTATCGACCCCAAACTCACCAAATTGCAGCGCGCAGAGTAGCCTTAATTCTGGTCGTTATGATTAAAGCAAGGTTTGCGTCTAGAGAGGCTCGACCCACACCATGACTGCTTTAACTCTGAATTTACATCCTGTGGCTCAATTAACACAGGATGCCTTTAAGGCCCTCTGTACAGCTAACCCAGAGGCTAAGTTGGAGCGCACTGCCACAGGAGAATTGGTCATCATGTCGCCAACGGGTGGTGAAACCGGACGCCGAAACCTCAACATTTCGATGCAGTTGGGATTGTGGAATCAGCAAACCGGTTTAGGCGTAGCGTTTGACTCTAGTACTTCCTGGCGGGAATGCCCCAACCATTTTCAAGCCTTCAAAGCCTTCCCCTGGTAAGTCCACTTGAAGGGCTTGGCCATCGTGTCGTTGAAGTAGGCAATAAAGTCTAAAATCCTCGCCTTCAGGTCAGCAGTACTACAGAAACTCGCCCTCCTCAACAACTTTCTCGCCAAGATGGAAAACCAAATCTCGATTTGATTCAGCCAAGAACAGT
>JBHJJI010000051.1:0-7035 GCA_050042805.1 Leptolyngbyaceae cyanobacterium | reverse complement strand
AGCGAATACTGAAGGGAGATGAAAACGACATGGTTTAACTTGAGGGCAAATACTTGATTGCAAATCTAGAGCCGAAGTGCGCTTACGGTTCATTCTGGTATCAGGCTTGAGTCATGCTCGATATTATGCGATCTAAACGCCAAGAATGATTCTCAACAAGCTACTGTAGGGGCAGTTCACACATGCAGCGTTACCACACCGGGGTATGAGGTCTTCCCAGATTTTGCTCATGATCATGACTAGCTGCGGGCTGCTCCGAGCACCCGCCGTCATGGCGCTCCCTCCCCCTACCGACACGCCCGAAGAAGTCTTGAGAACTGAGATTATTTTAGAAGCGCGATCGCCGCTGACTGGCGAACCCCTCAGCGCGGCGGAATATCTTGAACTACAAGAAGATCTCAGGCAAAATCAGGAACCGCTGCTGTCCTCGCAGGTTCGCGAAACGATTTTTCTACTGCAAATTAGACGGATTTTAAGGCCGATTATTCCAGTAATTCCTTAATTCCGGGGCCGCGTTACCGAGTGCAAACAATATAAAGTGACCGCTTTGACCCTGAGAACAGATATTCTTTACAAAGTTTTGTTAATCTGTTCTCCAGATATTACATCAGTCACAGTCCCCCAAGTGGGGTGCCGATTTTCAATACATCGTCTGAAACGTCTTTAATACAAGGTTATCTATGCCTGTCACAGTCGCCCCCGAGCAAATTGATCGCATCGTTTGGAATCAACATCACGACCCTTTCGAGGTTTTGGGGCCGCATTTGATTCAGCAAGATGGCAAGACGGTGTGGGCGGGGAGGACGTATCTCCCCAATGCGGCTCAGGCCTGGGTGGTGCTGCCAGAAACCCGTAGTGAGTTGGCGATGGCCACTAGCCATAACCCTCACTTTTTTGAATGTGTTTTAGAAGTTCAAGATTTGCCCAACTACCAGCTCAAATATAAGGAAGGCGAGCACGAACGGTTTATTTACGATCCCTACGCTTTTAAAACCCGTCGGATCACCGACTTCGATATTCATCTATTTGCAGAAGGCAACCACCACCGGATCTACGAAAAGCTTGGTGCCCACACCGCCGAACTCGAAGGTGTCTCAGGGGTCTACTTTGCCGTCTGGGCACCGGCTGCTCGCAACGTATCAGTGCTCGGCGATTTCAACTATTGGGATGGGCGCAAGCATCAAATGCGGCTGATCGGCAACGGTATTTGGGAGCTCTTTATCCCGGAAACGAGCGTCGGTGAGCACTATAAGTTTGAGATCAAGAATCACCACGGCCATATTTACGAAAAATCTGACCCCTACGGATTTCAGCAGGAAGTCAGACCCAAAACCGCTTCTATTGTTGCGGATCTTGATACCTACGATTGGCAAGACGCTGATTGGATGGAAAAGCGTCGCTCCACCGATCAGCTGACTCAACCGGTTTCGGTCTACGAAGTGCATATTGGCTCTTGGCTGCATGGCTCTTCAGCAGAACCCGCCAGACTCCCAGATGGCACCGTAGAACCCTCAGTACAGGTGGCTGAACTCAAGCCCGGCGCGAGATTTCTCACTTATCGAGAACTTGCCGCCAAATTGATCCCCTATGTGAAGAAGCTTGGTTTCACCCATATTGAGCTGCTCCCCGTCGCCGAACATCCCTTTGATGGCTCCTGGGGCTATCAGGTCACCGGTTACTATGCCGCCACCTCGCGATATGGCACCCCCGAAGACTTGATGTACTTTATCGATCAGTGTCATCAAAATGGCATTGGCGTTCTGGTGGATTGGGTACCGGGCCACTTTCCTAAAGACGGTCATGGACTGGCCTTTTTTGATGGCACCCACCTCTATGAGCATGCCGATCCCCGCAAGGGCGAGCACAAAGAGTGGGGCACTTTAGTCTTTAATTACGGCCGCAACGAGGTGCGTAATTTTTTGGTTGCGAATGCACTGTTTTGGTTCGACAAGTATCACATTGACGGCATGCGGGTCGATGCTGTGGCCTCGATGCTCTACCTCGACTACCTGCGGGAACCCGGAGAGTGGATCGCCAATGAATATGGCGGACGAGAGCATATCGAAGCTGCTGACTTTTTGCGCCAGGTCAACCATTTACTGTTTAGCTACTACCCCGGCATTCTTTCGATTGCCGAAGAATCAACGTCTTGGCCGATGGTGTCTTGGCCGACCTACGTGGGGGGCCTGGGTTTCAACTTGAAGTGGAACATGGGCTGGATGCACGACATGTTGGATTACTTCCACATGGATCCGTGGTTTCGGCAATTCCATCAAAACAATATTACCTTCAGCATTTGGTACGCCTTCAGCGAAAACTTTATGCTGGCCCTCTCGCACGATGAGGTGGTGCATGGCAAAAGCAATATGCTCGGCAAGATGCCGGGGGATGAATGGCAAAAGTTTGCCAACCTCCGCTGTTTGCTGACCTACATGTTTCTCCATCCCGGCAAAAAGACGTTGTTTATGAGCATGGAGTTCGGTCAGTGGAGCGAGTGGAACGTTTGGGGTGATTTAGAATGGCACCTGCTGCAGTATGAGCCCCATCAAAAGCACCACACCTTTATGGCTAAGCTCAATGCGCTGTATCGCAGCGAACCGGCCCTCTATACCCAAGACTTTTCACAATCGGGGTTTGAATGGATTGATTGCAACGACAATCGTCATAGTGTGGTGTCGTTTGTGCGCCGCGATCAAGACAGTGGCGACTTTATTGTGGCCGTCTGCAATTTTACGCCGCAACCCCACAGCCATTATCGGGTCGGGGTCTCTGAGCAAGGCTATTATCGTGAACTCTTTAATAGTGACGCCCGTGACTTTGGCGGCAGCAACATGGGGAATTTAGGCGGCAAGTGGACTGATGATTGGTCTTACCATGGCCAGCCCTATTCGATTGATATCACGTTGCCCCCGTTGGCGGTGGTCACCTTCAAGCTCGATCGCGAATACACCCAGAAGGTGCAGTCCGGAGAGATTGTACCTTTGTAATCTTTAATTAACGTCTGCTGTTGCGCGAATGCAACGCTTAACACCGTTTAGCCACGCCTGGTAGAAGTAGATTTGAGTTTACTGCTACTAGGCGTGGCTTATTTGTGGTGGGCAATCATCGCTATTGTCCGCGATGCCATGCAGTGCTTAGGCCAGGGCGATCGCGGACAGTGACGAGTGATCTCGCTAAGCGAGCCGCCTGGGCAAACGTTGGCGATCGCCTGGAATGAAGAAAGATAGCAGTTGTTTCAGTACGATTGAGTTCCATCGTGAACTTTTGATACCTTAAGAGCACTGAACGGTGCTCGACAGCCTCACAAATACTTTGCAATGGCAGGCTGAATATCCCCGTAACTTTGCTGTGTTCTTAGGCTGGCGCAGCAGCTTTAATGTTGATTGAAGGTTGCGTAAGACCGCCTCAAAATAAGTTTCAAATGATACAGAAGCGAACAGTCTCGATATCCAGAAAAGCCCCATACCGTGCATTGATTCAGTAAATTTTCGACTTAAGTGAAGCAGTCAGGTTGTTAAATCATGAAATCACTCCTCATTCAGTTATTGGTATTTCCCCGTGGGCTCCTCTGTTTAGGCGTACTGTGTAGCGCTAGTTTGATGCTCTTAAGCGTTCCGGCTGAAACGCTTGCCAATGGTTCGGGCGGCGATGAGTTCCCTGGGCAACGACAGGGCGGCGGCACCCATATGCGTCTATCGCCCACAGACGAACTGTGAGACGCTAAAAAACTCCATATCTTGACGCTGGAAGACTGGCGGGCTCAACTCTGATGATTATGAGGGGTGGCCCGCCAGTTCTTGTTTAAGGGGATCTTTCTTTAGGTTACAAATTATTTTCTCTGCACCATTACTCTGGAAGTAGACGTCAAACAGTTAGCCGCGATGTACATTGACCCGGAATCCGTCTAGTGGGTGAGTAACTATAATCAAGAGCCTTTACTCGTTCATCGTGGAAGGCTGAATCTCAAACAATGTGGCTCATATGGTGCGATCGCCCGTCAGACTCTACAACAAAGCTAAACCGCTGATTACTCGAATTACTCAGGCCATTCCCTTCAGTGGCCGCTCGATTTTGATTGCCACCTTGGTGGCCGCCACCTTTATTACCGGGGCGAAGAAACTGGGGGGCCTGCAGCGGTTTGAATTATTTATTTTTGATTCTCTGGTGAGGCTCAAAGCTGACGAAGGCACCGACTCACGATTAGTGATTGTGGGCATCACTGAGACAGACATTCAAGAGTATGGGCATCCCCTTTCTGATCAAAAAGTTGCTGACGTTTTAGAGATCATTCAGCAACACGACCCCAAAGTGGTGGGTCTAGATATTTATCGCAAAACGTCCCATCCGCCAGGGCGGGAGGCGCTCAATCAACAGTTGGCTGCTGATAATCTCATCGCGATTACGAACGTCGGTACCGATACGAACATCGATCGGGTGCCCCCGCCCGATAGTGTGCCTAGGGAAAGAATTGGCTTCAACGATCTCAGTGTCGATCCGGATGGGGTGGTGCGCCGGAGCCTCTTGTTTGTCAATGCGCCTAACCAGCCTTACTATGCGTTTGCCTTAAGAACCGCGTTGGCCTATTTGCCTGGTCAAGACAACGCGTTTTCCCACGATGACGAGGCGCTTTACATCAACGAGCAGCCGATTCAACGGCTTGAGGCTCGATCTGGTGGCTACGAAAAAGTTGATGCTCGCGGGTTTCAAACGCTGCTGCGATTCCGATCGCGGAATGCTCCGGCGGAGCAGATCTCCATCGCCGATGTCATGGAAGGTCGATTTGACCCGGCCTTGTTTGACGGCAAAATTGTGCTGATTGGGTCGGTTGCGCCCAGTCTCAAAGATGAGTTTTTCACCCCTTATAGTGCCAATCGGGTGAATCGATTCACGATGTCGGGCGTTATCGTGCATGCCCAAATGATTAGCCAACTGCTCGATGTCGCCGAAGGTCGGCCCGCGCTGTATCGCTTTTTGCCCGCTTGGGGAGAGTGGCTGTGGCTGATTTTTTGGGCTAGCTTGACCAGTGCCGTGACGTGGAAGATTCGTCGTCCCGAGATGCTCGTGGTCGCTAGCGTGACGTTCACCCTGGCAATTTTCGGCCTCGGTTGGCTGTTCTTGCTAGAACTCGCCTGGCTGCCAATTTTTGAGCCGCTACTAGGTATTTTTGTCGCGGGCGGCTTGGTGATTGCGCAAAAATCAATCTATCGCTCGACCTACGATAGCCTGACTGACTTGCCGGGCCGAGAGGTTTTTCTGCTGCACATTCAGCGAGCGCTTAACAATCAACAAGCGAATCCGGTGATTGTGGCGTTTCTCGATATCGATCGCTTTCAGATCATCAACAAGAGCTTGGGCCATTTTGCGGGCGATCGCGTCCTCATGGCGATCGCGAAGCGCCTGCGCAAAATGCTAGGAGATTATGCCCAAATTGCCCGAGTTGGCGGCGATGAATTTGCCATTCTGTTCTACAACAGCAGCCAGAGTGAGGTCAAAATCTTTTTAGACGAGATGCGCTCTGAGCTATCGAGTCCTCTCATGTTGGGTAAGCATCGCCTGTCGATTACTGCTAGCGTCGGGCTCGCGATTACTCAGGCTAACTACGGACAAACCCCGCTGGAACTGTTGCGCGATGCCCATACGGCTATGTATCGGGCTAAAGCCCTCAAAGAGGCGCAGTATCAGGTGTTTTCCAACGATATGCGCGAAGAAGCCGTGGCCCGCTTAGATCTAGAGAGCGACCTGATTAAGGCCCTAGAAGATCGAGAATTTTCGCTGTTTTATCAACCGATCATTCATTTAGAGACGAACAAGGTCACAGGCTTTGAAGCGCTGATTCGCTGGAATCAGGAAAAACGCGGGCTCATCTCTCCCAACGATTTCATTCCTGTGGTGGAAGAGACTGGCATGATTATTCCGCTGGGTGAGTGGATTCTCAAAACGGCCTGTTATCAAATGCGTGCTTGGCACCAACAGTTTCCCAAACTGCCGCTGAAAATGAATGTCAATTTGTCACGGCGACAGTTCGATCAAACGGATTTGGTGCCGAAGATTGAAGCCGTGTTGTCACAGCTCCAGTTGCCTGGACACCGACTCCAGCTAGAAATTACGGAAAGCATGATTATGCGAGATGTGGAGGCCGCTCATAACTTGATGCTGCGGCTCAAATCTCTGGGCATTCAACTCGCGATCGATGACTTCGGCACCGGGTACTCATCCCTCAGCTACCTGCATCGCTTTCCGACGGACACCTTGAAAATCGACCGGTCTTTTGTGAGCAGCATGGAAAATAGCGCTGAAGACAGAGACATCGTGCAGACCATCATTAGTCTGGGTCAAAAACTCAATATGAACCTGGTGGCAGAGGGCATTGCTAGCGCTGAGCAGTTGGCGCTGCTGACAGAGGCGGGTTGCCATTATGGGCAGGGCTTTTACTTTTCCAAGCCGATGCCCGCGAGAGAAGCGACCGTTTTTCTAGAAAACAGTCTGATCGAACAGATCCCTCATTCCCTCAAATCTTGATCTCGGGAGTTGCTCAAAAATCACGTCTTGATCGCCGGGGTTTGACAGTGGCCAAACCTCGGCAGAAAACGTTTCTGGCTCTCCTTAACTGGGCTATCCGTTAGGCAGAGTTATGCTTGGCAAGGATTTAGCCTACGCAGGCGGCAATAAACCTCACCGCCTGCAGCACCTCTCCTTACTTTTGGCGTAGCCTGCCCAGAGGGCTTAGGAGAGGTTTATACATATCCCAATTGAGGATTTTACCGGATTGGGGAGCCGGGTTCCGGTTCCTCTCCTTGATGCTATCCATTAGGCAGAAGTCGGTCAAAGCTCTGCCATTAAAGGATTCCAGACTCCGCTTGCGACGATAAACCTCACCGCCTGCGGCACCTCTCCTTACTGGTGTTTAGACTAAAAAGCTGAAGAAAGGCGATCGTGATGAGACTCAGGATCGCCTACCCGAGAAACTGAGAGAAGCAAAACCACTCAGTCCTGGGATATGACCTACGATACTCTGCGCAGCTTTCGAAACCGCGC
>JBHJJI010000050.1:0-5710 GCA_050042805.1 Leptolyngbyaceae cyanobacterium | reverse complement strand
GTGGTCAGCTAGCGCTATCGCTCTGGTCACAGGCCAAGCTCAACAATCAAACCCTCACCTTAGCCAACCTCAATACGGCTGAGGTCGGGGCGTTGTTTGGTCTGGTCAAGCGATCGGTCTATCAGCCGCCCCGTTCCACTGACATTCTGCTGCAGGAATTTATTGCTCGCGGCCCCAACGACGCCGATATCGCGATCGTCTACGAAAGCATCGCGCTGTATCGCTGGCAGCAATCCCAACAAAGCAACGCCGCGGCCTACCAGATTTACTACCTTGATCCACCGATCGCGCCGGTGTCTACCGCCGCGATCGCCCGCCGGGATGTCAGTGCCGCAGCCGCTCAGGCCGGTCAGCAGTTCATCGACTTTCTGATCGCGCCAGAACAGCAGGCGGTGTTTGTGCAGCATGGCTTTCGACCGCTTAATCCTGATGTGGCGATCGCCGACGTCCCCAACAGCCCCTGGAACCAGAATATTCCCGGTGTAGAACCAGAGCCCGCAATCCAGGCTACGACACCGCCCGATCGCACCCTGGTGAACGAAGTGATTCGACTCTGGCAGCGCGCCAACTGATTTGGATTCCTAGTGATCAGAGCCTCCATACCTCCTGAACCGGCAGGGGAGTTATATCGCGCTGGCCACGTTGCTGATGCGCTCAGGATCAGAGTGCTTCTAGGTGTCCCCAGCAAAGTGACTCCACAGTCTTATTCTGACCGGACTGGCGACTGCTATACCAAGCCCTACTGGTTGACCCCGGTTTAAAAAACTCCTCAATCTGCCGTCGAAGTACGTTATACCGATTCTCTAAAAAAGGATACAGATCTGGCTCCCCTGCCCCTCGGCTCCCCTGCGTTGCCGAGATTGCATCGGAAGTCCGATCACTGAGAACTGGTATTAGCTGCGCCGATCGCACTTCGACGGCAGAAGTAATGCCACGATTCCAGTATGTCTACCCTTTCCCTGACACCCCAGGCCCCAGGAAGGATATGCAAACTCAACTACAGCCGACTAACGATTACTAGGGAGTCGTCAAACTGGCCGTATTGGGTGGGTAGACCGCTTCAGCGACCATGCCTGGTTGTCCCAGCAGTTGAGAATTACCTTCGTTGAAAGACACCATCACACCGCCCGCATTACCTGCACGGATTTTGAGCTGTTCTTCCGCTGTCCAGACTTGGGTAGCGCCTTCCTTCAAAATGCCTTCAAAGGTGACCTGGCCGTCGGTGGTGACCCGAATCCAAGACTGCCCCTGCAGCTCGACTGCGACTCGAATGGGCGAATCCACCCCTTCAGTCAGTGAGCTAGCTTCCGTTGGTGAGGCCTCTTCCGCAGCGCCTGCTCCCGCTTCCGGCAGCGTGGCCTCTTCAGCGACTTCTCCTTCTAGCACTGGCAGCGTGCTGGTCTGATAGTTCATGCGCTGAAATGTATAGGACAGCGCACTAATCGCAATCCCAATCAACACAATGTAGGTTAGATACAAATGCACTGGACGCAGCTGCGGGGTCACCGGCAGTCGCCAAAATGAGCGAGAGGCGACCTGTGGCGTTGCTGGGGTGAAATACTGGATCGCCAGTGCCTCACCGTCAAGCCCCAAACTATCGCCATAGCGACGAATCAGTCCTCGAGTATAGACCGGCTCTGGCAGCTGACTGACATCAGCCACTTCAAGCGCCTTGAGCAAACTCAGACGAATCAGAGTTTGCTCGGTCAGATCTTCGTAGGACATGGCCTTCGTCTCGCGCGTGTCTCGCAAGATCTGACCAATATGAACCAACTGATCGTGGTAGAGCTGGTGATTATCGGGTGACTGTTTCTTCATTAAGCCTTCTGAAGACGCAAACTCAATATATAACGAGACTTCTATAAACAAAAATTACGACATGCCTAGTATCCACTAAAATCACGATTCTGTGACATTACGAGGTATAGAAGTTTGGGTGGATACTTGCCGGAGCAGGGCCAGTTCCGGTGGGGTTAGCGTTCGGATTTTGCCGGACGCTAAGTCCCCGAGGGCGATCGGCCCCACGGAGAGACGATGTAATCGCTTGACCGGATGGCCCAGCTGTTCAGCAGTACGGCGAATTTGGCGATTTTGCCCTTCCCAGAGAATGATTTCCAGTTCGGTTTGGTGGGGGCTCAAAGGGGCTACTCGGGTGACGCGAGCGGGCTGGGCTGGGCGATCGCCCACCCTAACGCCGCGCCGCCAGCGATCGAGTGTCGCTGCACTGGGCTGACCCGCCACCACCACCCGATAAGTCTTGGGGAAATGATGGCGCGGATGAGTCAACCGATAGGTGAGATCGCCGTCATTCGTAAGCAACAGGGCTCCGGTTGAGTTGTAATCGAGCCGTCCTACCGGATGAATGCCCTGATTATGAACAACGTTAGGGGGCAAAAACGCTAGAACTGTCTTCCGACCTTGCGGATCATGGCATGTCGAGACGACTCTTAAAGGTTTATTCAGCAGGTAGTAGTGGCTTTCAGGGTGATTTTGAGCATTTAGCTCTCGACCATCCAGTTGAATGCGATCGCGCTCAGGATTGGCTTTTTGGCCCAGCTCGGCGACCTGACCATTAACCGACACCCGCCCGGCTTTAATCAGGCTTTCGGCGTGGCGACGAGAAGCAATGCCCCAACCTGATAGCACTTTTTGTAATCTCTCTGCCATACCTTTATTGTCGTTGCCTGTGATGACGGATTGTCGATGTCAGGTTATCGAGCCCCGTCGACGCCGGTTAAGTTGGCGGAGAATCAGCCGCCCATCGCGGAGCAAAGCCTTGGCGACAGGGCACTCAGCGCGTTTCTAGGCCGCAACAAAAACGGTAGAGTGGGGGCACAGCGGTGAGGAAATGTCTTGCTTGAGGCCTTACTAAATTTTACCGGATGGCCGTTACCCGTACTACAAGTTGTGCTGGTGGGAGCCTGGTTGGGAATAGTCGGCCTGATTTCTCAAGGGCTGTATTTGACGCGCTCCGTTTCCGGCGAAATCACCCGCAAAATCGTCCATATCGGCGCGGGCAACGTCATTTTGCTGGCCTGGTGGCTACAGACCCCAGCCTGGATGGGCATTATGGCGTCGATCGCCTTCAGTCTAGTGGCGCTACTCTCCTACTGGTTGCCCATTTTACCGGGGATTAACAGCGTTGGCCGCACCAGTCTGGGCACCTTTTTTTATGCCGTCAGTATTGGCGTTTTGACCGCCACCTTTTGGCCGCAGGGACTCCCCGAGTTCACCGTACTCGGCATTTTGACCATGACTTGGGGCGATGGTATGGCTGCCTTGGTGGGTCAGTCGATTGGTCGCCATCCCTATCAGGTTTGGGAGATGAAGAAGAGTTGGGAAGGCACCGGGGCAATGGCTCTGGTGAGCTTTGCAGCGGGATGGCTGGTCTTAGGCAGCGTGCACGGCTTCACCCTGACTATAGGCGCGATCTCCCTGGTGGTGGCCTTGTCAGCGACGCTGCTGGAGTCATTCTCAAAATGGGGTATCGATAACCTCACCGTACCGCTGGCCAGTGCCTTTTTGGCCTACGGGTTATGGGCTGTCGTCATTTAGATTGTGGATGATCTGAGGTGTCTTCATCATCAGTCTCTAATTGATGGAGTAAAGGACGGGCGCAGTTATACCTTGCCTCAAAGCTTTTGTCAGCTGATGTTTAAAATCACCGGACCACGGCGAACGATTCTCAAGTGTCAAACTGTCCGGTTCCATGTACAGCGTTTTGTTATTCGGCAATTGTGCAACGGTTGAATCGACCCAATTATTCGTTACTTGAGGCTGACGCCTCTACAGCGGCAGCCAGAGCTGAGATAGGGGCAACTGTCGGCTATCGTCTCGTTAGACCGCATCACTCCGGCACCCTGATTTTCACTTGTGTACCCTCTGGCAGATCGCGAATTTGAAGGCCGATCTCGCCAGCCAATCCAATAGCCTCTGTCAGCGGAACAGTTCGAATATTTGAAAGATCGTACTTGCCACCTAGCGGACCCGGAATCGTCATGTGATATACACAACCGGGTTGTATTGGGCCGAGTTCCTTCCTTGCAGATTCGACTAGTGCAGCCATTTTCCAGTCTTCACCAAATTCCTTGTCCTCAAGAAGCGTTCGATAGGCGCGCTCCGAATCTGCAACCACCTCACAATAGATATCCTCCGGACAGATGCGCCAGAATTGATTGCCCGCGTCTCGGACGATCAAGTTTCCGAACTCGTTTTGCAATACAACCTCTTTGGGATCGATGCCAGTCCATCCCCAGGTTGTGCGGATCACCTCAAGCAAGTCAGTCACAGTGGTGGTGTCCTAGAGGTCAATTTTGAAGTTTAACGAAACTGATAACACACCTTAGGACTGCGGTGGTTTTGACGGAGCGGTTCTCGGCGGTTCATCCGCTTGGGACTCGTCGCGCCAGGCGGCTGGTTGCTGAAACCGGTGAACTGCCTCAATCACACGCACCCAACCGTCGGCTAAGGCCGTTAACAGGCGATCGCCCTTTTCTACCGTCGCCACTGTGGCATCGCCCAAGACGCCGCTACGGGTCAGGTCGCGGGTGACCCAGGCAAAGGGTAATGCCCCTTCCATACTCAGCAGCCTGTCTGTCGGTAGCCCGTGGGGATATTCGCAAACGGCTTTTTCGGGCTGCACCTGATCGGGCAAAATCGACAGCATTAGACTGGTTTCAGCATCGCCCGCGTGAATGCCCAACTCAAGTTCTTTCGGCGTCAGCAACTCGGCTGCCGGGTTGGGTACGTTCCAGACAAAGTGCGGAAACACCATCAGGTCGGGATGGGTTTGGTGCAGGTCACGGGCTGCCATGTCGAGGACTTGGGGCTGGCCCCCGTGGGCATTGAGCCAGATGAGTTTACGGAACCCGGCGCGATAGAGACTAGTCGCCGATTCCAGCAGTACCTGACGCAGCGTCTCAGCTGACAGGGTAATCGTGCCCGGAAAGTGCCAGTGCTCGTTGGACTTGCCGTAATAGAGAGCTGGCAGGGCGTAGGCGGGCAGCGCCTCGGGCAATTGAGTCAGCGCTTTGCCTAAGACGGCGGTGGCGATCGCCGCATCCACTGCTAGGGGTAGGTGGGGGCCATGCTGTTCAATCGCGCCCAAGGGCTGCACAATCACCACATTGGCTTTGTCGGGCAGGGCCTCAATCTGCTGCCAGGTGAGATAGGCAAAATAGCGTTGCGGCGGAATAAAACCGTGCATCATGGCAGGGGGGCATCTTCTGAACTAAGGATAGGATTCCTTAAGAGCACACAAAAAGGGCGGGCTCAACTGATTGAGCCCGCCCGAATATCTGGGAACGCAATGTGAGCTTACTGAAGCACCAACTTGACGTTAGCGTTCTGCAGGCCAGGACGCGTGACTTCAGCCAAGGGCTTGTTAACTGCGTACTTCTGGTTGATCGAGTTGATCAACTCAGTCTGGTTGTGCTTTTTGGCAACGCCCCAGAGATCAGCGATAAGATCAAAGCTGCCATCGGCATTGCGAGACCAACCTAGATCGTATTCGCCTTCTAAAACAGCAACGATGTCGGCACGAACACGTTGGCCGTTGTAACCGCGAACATCAGCTTCGGTCTTGACCGAAATGCCGAGGTCACAGAGAGACTGCTTAAGAATGGCAGCATCGGCAACTTTCGTGCGCAGGGTGCTGAAGTGAGACATGGTGTTTCCTCCTGGAGAGAACTTAAAGAGAGACAACGAGGTT
>JBHJJI010000049.1:0-8351 GCA_050042805.1 Leptolyngbyaceae cyanobacterium | reverse complement strand
ACTACACCAAAAATCCAGACCCTGATCGGCATATTCGGGATATCCCAAATCTCGGGCTACGGATTGTGCGTGGTCGATACTTGTTAAATGTCCAATTAGGCCAAACATCGTGATCCTGCGTTGTCACCTCAAAAGGGAATGGAAAACTAGCAAAAGCTAAACGCTTTCGCAAGATATCTCAAGCTACACCTAAATCATCAAAGTTACTGTACGAGGTTTTAGGCGCAAGACGGAATATCAAGGATTCTACAAGTAAGTTGCCCGATCTGACGCTTTAAAGCTACGTCGGCCTCTCAGATCCAGCCGCTACGGGATCTACTGCATGGCTGAGTAAGGCGATCTCCAACGCCAGTGAGTCCTCTTAACCAGAGTGCCTCAGCTGACTTGTCGCGTTCACCCGATGAGAGGCGAATCCCTTTTCATGACCGGTATAGAGCAATGCAAGCGCTATAGAAAAGGCATGACTTGGGGCTAGTTTTTGCCACCAGAGTCATGCCTTTTCAAGCCAGTTGCAGATTCAATCCAACTGCGGCCAGGAAAGCTTATGCAGTCGCTAGGCCTTGAGCGGAGAGTTTCATCACTTCGCGGCTAGAAAACCCAATGTTACCGAGGGCTTCACCGTAGGTAATCATGAAGTCTTCGATCAGCGCTTCCTTCTCCATGCCGAGCACGTTAGCGTCGCCGGCAACTTCGTTGAGCATGGCCCAGACAATCGGCAGGTTTTCGCGGTTAGCAGCTTCGAGTTCAGCTTTTGAAGCTTCAAAGTTAGCTTTCAGCCATTCTTCGCCGAAGTTGAGGTGCATGTACTCATCTTTGACAACGCCCTCGGTGATCTTGCGGGCGAAGTCATCCGCGACGGGGATGTAGATGTTGTAGGCAGAAATTGCAAAAGTTTCAATGATCAAGGATTGAATCAACAGGCAAGTGACAATTTTGCCTTCTGCCCAAGCAGTTTGAAAATTTTGATGGAGCTGCTTGAAGAATACTTCAGCAAAGGCCATGTCAGCGGTGACAGCCAAGTTCTTGCCGCAAGCCTGAAAGCCCTTCATGTGGCGCTTTTCCATCTTAGCTAACCGCAGCAGGTCGTCTTTGGAATCAGGGATCAGCTCCGCTAATTTGCAGTAATTATCGAAAGCCTCTTGCTCACCTTCGATCACAATCGCGTTGACTCGACTATAAGCGTCTTTGTAACTCTCAGACTGATAATCAAAGGTAGGAGAGATATCCAACTGTTGCATAGCTATATATTCCTTGCATCTAGCTTATGATACTGTCAATCTTAAAGACCATGGTACTACGCCAAAGTCAATACCCTGCAACACAAAATATTGTTGTTGTGAATCTGAAGAATATTGACTGTTTAGGGTGTTGGCGAAAGTTTGACTGATGTTCTGAAACCTTTTGTTTCCAATCCGTAAACCCTTCACCTCAGGCCAGGAAACGGTAGGGTTTTAGTGATGCATAGAGAAAACCCTATAGAGCCTCTAATCGACAAAAGTTGATGTGCGTGTTGTTCTTGGGGGAGGCGGTGATGCGGGCAAAGGGCAGCTGCGATCGCGCCTCTATCACCCCGACTGCGATCACCCTACGCCGATCCCTCGTCCAGTTGCCTTGCCTCGTGGCGTCCCCGTCCGATGACGCTGGGTAATCATGCCCTCAAATGCTGGCGACTCCAGCGTGTCAGCTGCCAGATGCTTTAGGCCATCTCACAGCCGCGCAAAGTAGACAGCAGCCCCCAGGATTAACGCAAGTAACGCACAGGGAACCCACAGATCGAAGAGATTTATCATGGGGACACGCCAAAAAGTCTGACGACCTCAGATTAATGCAACGGGGGCAGGCTGATCATGACGACTGTGGAAGCGCGGACAACCTGGCTGCAGGAGCGATCGGCCCTCAGCGGTTTGAGTCAGGCGACGCTAACTGCCCTGAGTGAACAGCTGGAAACTCGTCACGTGACTCCCGAGCAGGTCGTTGTCGTGGCCGATACCGAGCCAGTGGGGCTGTACATTTTGGTGTCGGGGCGGCTAGAGCATGAGCCGGGAGCCAGCCTAGCCAGAAGCTTTTTGCCGGGTTCGGTGCTTAACTTGCGATCGCTGCTGCTCGATGAGCCGGTCGAAAAAACCATTCTGTCTCTCTGTGACTCGGAGTTGTGGTATCTCTCGGCAGAGCAGTTTCAGATCTTCAAAGAGGCGCATCCCGACGTGATTCAGGCGTTTTCGCAGCAGGTGACGGCAGAGCTGCGTCAGGTCACCTCGCAGTTGACCTATGAGCAAGAACGCCAGGACATTCTCAGACCGTATCTGGTGACCAAAGCCCGCCGGGGTGTGATTGGTCGCAGTCGCTATGCCACTCGATTGCGCCAGCAGATTCGCGAGGCGTTTAAAGATTGCCCTGACGGCTGTGGCTCAGTACTGGTGTTTGGCGAGCCGGGAGTCGAAAAAGACAATATTGCTGCGCTCATCCACTACGGTTCAGCGTATCGGCGGCAGCCGATCATTCAGGTAGACTGCGCGCGTCTGCAAGCTAGCGGCGCAGAGCTATTCGGTCGCGAGGGGGGTAAACCGGGTCTGCTCGCAGCCCTCGATCGCGGCACGCTGGTCTTGAACAATGTTGGGCAACTGCCTCCCAGCCTAGTAGGGGCGATCGCCACCTTGCTCGCAACGGGCACTTATCAGCCCGTGAGCCGCAATCCAACGACCGCCGCAGCGTTCGTCCCGGAGCGATCGAGCGCCGCCCGCTTTATTTTGATTGCCGAACGACCGATGCCGACGTTGAACGCAGCGGTGGGCAGTCAAATTAAAGTGCCCCCCCTGCGCGTGCGTAAGGCCGATATCGAAGACTACGTGAAGTACTACATCAGCCTGATTAGCCGGGCCAAAGGCCAGCGGCGCATTGGCGTCACCCCGGAGGCGGTTCGTCGCCTGCAGGCCTATGACTTTCCCAACAATTTGCGAGAGCTGGAGAGCCTGGTTTCGCGGGGGCTTTCACAAGTGGCTGCAGGCTGTCTGCTGACCGAAGAGATTCTCTGGCCGTCTCAGAGTAAAAAGAAGCAGTTTCGGACTAACTTGCTGAATGCCTACCCCAATCTGCTGCGCTTTTTACGCAGTGCTTGGTGGCCTGATCGCATCAACTATGGGCTGACGCTCACCGTCTTTGCCCTCTTCAACGCGATGCTGTTTTTGGGGCCGCAAACGCGCGATCACAACGTGGCCCTCAATCTGTTTTGGGCTTGGTGGTGGCCGCTGATTTTGCTGGTGTTTCCGTTCTTAGGACGCGCTTGGTGTGCGGTCTGTCCGTTTATGATTTACGGTGAAGCGCTGCAGAACTTGTCGCTCAAACTTTGGCCGCGATCGCTCAAACGCTGGCCCCGGCAGGAAGCTGATCGCTGGGGCGGCTGGTTTTTGTTTGGCCTATTTGCCCTGATTTTGCTCTGGGAAGAACTGTGGAACTTGGAAAACACGGCCTATCTGTCGTCCTGTTTGCTGCTGTTGATTACCGCTGGGGCGATCGTCTTTTCCCAAATTTTTGAACGGCGTTTTTGGTGTCGCTATCTCTGCCCCATCGGCGGCAAGAACGGCCTGTATGCCAAGCTCTCGATGACGGAGCTGCGGGCACAGCAGGGCACCTGTTCGGCCGAATGCACGACCTATCAGTGCTACAAAGGCGGGCCAGCCAAAGGCGAGGGGCAAGAAACTGGCGGCTGCCCGATTTATTCCCATCCCGCCCAGCTGGAGGAAAATCGCGATTGCGTGCTGTGTATGACCTGCCTCAAAGCCTGTCCCCATCGGTCGGTCGAGTTCAACCTGCGTCCCCCTGGGATTGAACTGTGGACGACCCATACGCCCCGTGCCTACGAGGTGGCGTTGCTGCTGCTGCTGCTCGATGCGGTGTTTTTGCATCGTCTGCCCGAGCTGCTGACCGTCTTAGATCTGCCGCTTGATTTAGAGAACTTTTGGGTTCATAGCGGCGTCGCGATCGCCCTCTTGAGCTTGCCCGCGCTGATTCCCTTCACGGCTCAAGCAGCTCTCAACCTGATTCACCGGCTGGCCGCGACGAGATCGCCACGCCCCTTTGTCGAACTGGCCTATGGCTATTTGCCACTGGTGCTGACCGGCACCCTAGCTCACTATCTGCGATTGTTTTTGACCGAAGCGGGTCGGGTGTTGCCCGTGGGCGCAGCGACAATTGGCCTTTCGGGCATTAATTTGCCGGTCGTGGTGGCGCATCCGGCGGTAATTGCCTTTTTGCAGGGGACGACGCTGCTGACTGGGGCGCTGCTGTCGATCATCCTGACTCAAAAGATTGCTCGCTATCCCCTGCGGCTGATGTGGCCTCAGCATTTGGCCATCTTGGGTTTGACGGTCGGACTCTGGCGCTTAGTGGTCGGCGTTTGATCGGGGTGTTTGTCCACGGACGATTTTTTGGGCACCTGAGAATTTTCGTGAACGACAGCCTGACCAACTCCAACAGGGCATCGGGAAAGCAGGGTCTGGCGAGATTTTGGGGCATCTTGACAGGGCTGGCATAAATCCATTCCCTTGTTCAATCAGCATTCCCCTGTTCGATCTGACCGAGCGGTTTGACGAAACAGTCCAGCCAGCCCACAATCTCAATCAGGTAACGACGATCTCTCATCCCTGCTGACTTTAAGCGCATTTGCATCAGTCACGCGGTATGGCTCGGCATCGATCAGCAATGGCTAAATCATCCAGGTATTCAGACTAGGCTTTAATCGGATTTGATATCACTATGTACGACTGCATCATTGTCGGAGCCGGGCCAGGCGGCGGCGCGGCGGCTTATCATTTGGCCAAGCAAGGTCACTCAGTTTTGCTGATTGAGCGGGAAGCTTTGCCGCGCTATAAGCCCTGTGGCGGTGGCGTCTCTCCCCAGGTGGCGGAGTGGTTTGACTTCGACTTTTCGCCCGCCATTTCGGTCCGGGTCAAGCGCATCCGCTGCACCTGGAATATGACCGATCCGGTCGATGCCGAGGTGCCTGCCGACGAGGCCCTGTGGATGGTGCGCCGCGACCAGTTCGACTATTTTTTGGTGCAGCAGGCCCAGCGCCAGGGGGCCGAATTGTGGCAAGAGACCAAGGCCAAAGGGATCGAATTTAAGGGCGATCGCTGGCAGGTAGAAACGTCTCGGGGGCCGGTGGAGGGGCGGTACCTATTGGCCGCCGATGGCGGTCGCGGCGTCATGGCCAAATGGTTGGGCTTTACCCAGCGCCGTCATTTGCTGGCGGCTGCAGTTGAGATTGAGCCCCGCCTAGAAATGCCCGACGATCCGTTGCTCTATCTAGAAATGGGGATGGTGCAGCACGGCTACCTGTGGAATTTTCCGAAAGCGGATGGCTATTCCATCGGGGGCGGGGTAATGCGAGTGGGTGACCAACGCCGTCAGGATTTGCGGGCTCCCATTGCTGACTACGCCACCCAGTTTGATGTGACCATGTCGCAACAGAAGGCCCACGGGCATCCCATCTTGGCGTGGGATGGCGATCAGCGACTGCATACCCAAAATGCGCTGCTCGTGGGGGAAGCCGCCTGCGTGGTGGACCCGTTTACGGCAGAAGGGATTCGCCCCGCCTTGTTTAGCGGAGTCAAGGCGGCGGCGGCGAGTGATCGGGCGATCGCGGGCGACCTCAACGCCCTAGAGGGCTATACCCAAGTCATGCAGGCCGAATGGGGGCAAGATATGCGCTGGGCGAAACGGCTGGCCCAAGTGTTTTACAAAGCACCAAAGCTGGCCTACCGCATCGGCGTCAAGCGACCCAATGCCGCGCCAACGATCGTGAAACTGTTTAACGGCAAGCTGAGCTACAGCGAAGTGGCTCAACGGGCCATCAGTCGCCTCAGCGGCGGTCTTCAAACGGGGCTTTCCCATTCCTAGCGGTGAGAGGGATGAATGCATCCGCGACTCGATTGCCGAGTTAAAGGAGTGACAACATCCCCAAGGAAGGCCAATGCAGCATTATTTTGCGATCTCCTCGCCCTACCTCACCCAGCAATACCCCTGCCGGTTTCCTCCCAGCGCCGTTTGTTTGATGGCCATCCTGGCCGTCTTCTCCATTGCAGAGCCAGCCAGCTGATTTTTCCGCATGCTGGTGGTGTTGGGGCAGGCTAGGAAGCCTCCCCAACGAGGTTTTCGATCTCAAACCTGGTTTCTCGGTCTGAAGGAGTCTGATTCCGTAGTTGACTGATACAAGAAGCTGGATTTCTTGCCGCTCGCCTAGTCACGGCGCAACAGCTGCACGGCATCGTAACCATCGATATCCGACAAAAAGACCTTGACCACTTCATTACGGGCAGTGGGCACGGCTTTGCCGACAAAATCAGCATGGATTGGGAGCTGGCGATGGCCGCGATCGATCAACACTGCTAGCTGAATCATTTCTGGTCGGCCATAGTCAGTCACGGCGTTGAGGGCGGCGCGAATGGTGCGGCCACTGAAGATCACATCATCCACGAGCACCAGCGTTTTGCCTGACAGGTCAAAGGTAATGTCGGTGCGCTCGGGGGTGCGAATGCCAATACTGTCGAGATCGTCGCGATAAAAGGTGATATCCAGTGTGCCAAGGGCCACGGAAAAATTTTCTAAGTGGGCAATTTGTTCGGCTAGCAAGTGCGCTAAAGGTACGCCCCGAGTGTGAATGCCGACTAGGGCGAGATTTTCTAAAGCTCCAGCGCGTTCCACAATTTCTGAAGCGAGGCGGTTGACGGTGCGCCGCAGTTCTTCTTTTGTGAGAATTTCAACAAAGCTAGCCATCGGTTAAAACTCATAAAAGCTCAAAAGCAATCAGTTCGCGGCGTTGGGACGGCTCAGCTGACCGCCCAATAGAGCAGGCGGACGGCTGGGCTGGTGCTGCGATCGCCCAATCACGATGGTTGAGCGGCGGCTTTTGGGGATTATCCATAACTTACCGCTTTCAGGGGGCTCGAACGCTGGCTAAATTCGATTTTGCCCGGTTGCTCTGGTCAAACGCCTGTCGGGCGTTGCTCAAAATAGCATCCAGATCGTGAATCGATGTGATTTAGGCGCAGCACTCTTGCCCCGTCACCCTTCAACAGAGGGGTGGATAGCGTAGGCTGAGGAGCAGGCTGCCCCCCACTAGCCAGATCAAAAATGACCAACGGGTAAGTCGCAGTCCTTGAGCAATCAGGTCAGCCGTGATCGGGCGCAACGGTTCACCCAACAGCGGTTTCTGTTTGACCTCACCGCGATAAACCTTGCTGCCGCCCAACTGCACGCCCAACGCCGCGGCATAGGCACATTCGCTCCAGCCCGCGTTGGGGCTGGGATCGGCGGCGGCATCACGCCGACACAATCGCCACACTCGACCCGGCTGACCAGCCAGTAGTGCTACCGTCAGCACGGTCAGACGGCAGGGCAACCAGGTGGCCGCATCTTCCAGACGGGCGCTAAACCAGCCCAAATCGGTGTAGGGGGCGGCGCGATAGCCCACCATTGAATCCAGCGTGCTGAGGGCTTTGTAGGCGATCGCGAGTCCCACCCCTAGGGCCGGCGCGATCGCCGTGCCCACCAGTGCATAAAACAAGGGAGCCATCACGCCGTCGGTGGCATTTTCGCTAATGGTTTCCATGACGGCGCGCAGCATCTCAGTGGCAGAGAGGTGCTGCGTGTCGCGTCCAACGTAGAGACTGAGGCGGTTGCGGGCCTCAGGCAAGTTACCGGTATGGAGCGGCCGCAGGACGTCATCGGCGGCGCGACGCAAGCTCCGGCCCGCAAAGCAGCTCGCCAAGATAACTGTGGCCATCCCGCCGCCCAGGAGCGGGTGTAGCTGCCCGGTTCCCCAGGTGAGGGCGATCGCGATCGCCCCACTCAGGATGGGTAAGCCGAGGCCGACGCCGACGCCCAGGCAACGCTGCCCAAAGGGATTTTTAACGTAATTAAAAACCGTCTGCTCATAGGCTCGAATCGCCCCGCCCATGACCCGCACCGGATGCAGCCAGCCCCAAGGATCGCCAATGACAAAATCCAACAGACTTGCCAACAACAGAACAAAAATTGGCCCACTACACCACAAAGCTGGCATTTTCTCCTTGAGCCGCCTGCCAACTGCGGGCATCGTAATACAGGTCTTCTAACGAAATGCTAAATAGCGCCGACTTCATTTTTTCGTGCAGCCGTTTCCAAATGCTGAAAGTGACCCAATCTTCGGCTTGTTCTAAATCCGGTTGGTAGTGCGGCAGCGGCGCTACGGTCTCACCCACGGCTTCTAAGATTTCGCCGAGGGAAATATTGGCCGCTGTCCGAGCCAGCCGATAGCCCCCCTGTGCCCCCCGGACAGAGACCACCAAGTTAGCCCGACGCAGCTCAATCAGCAG
>JBHJJI010000048.1:0-10401 GCA_050042805.1 Leptolyngbyaceae cyanobacterium | reverse complement strand
TAACTGTCGCTTGTAAGAAACCCACCCTATGACTGTTCGCGTTCGCATTGCGCCGAGCCCTACCGGCAACCTGCATATTGGCACCGCCCGGACGGCAGTGTTTAACTGGCTATTTGCGCGCCATCACGGGGGCCAGTTCATTCTGCGGGTAGAAGATACCGATACAGAGCGATCGCGCCCGGAATTTACCGACAATATTACCGAAGGGCTGGCGTGGTTGGGCCTCACCTGGGATGAAGGGCCCTTCTTTCAGTCGCAGCGACTCGATCTATACCGTCAGGCGATTCAAGCCCTTCTAGATCAAGGCTTGGCCTATCGCGCCTACGATACGTCAGAGGAATTGGCGACGATGCGCACGGCCCAAAAGGCCAAAAAGCAAGCTCCCCGTTATGACAATCGGCATCGTCACCTGACTGATGATCAGCAGCGCGCCTTTGAAGCCGAGGGGCGTCAGGCGGTGATTCGGTTCAAAATTGATGACGACCGCACCGTGGAGTGGCATGACTTGGTGCGAGGTGCCATGACCTGGCAGGGGAGTGACCTGGGTGGCGACATGGTGATTGCGCGGGCCTCCTCGGTGGATAGCATCGGCCAGCCCCTCTACAACTTGGCCGTCGTGGTCGATGACCAGGATATGGCCATCACCCACGTGATTCGGGGGGAAGACCACATCGCCAATACGGCCAAGCAAATCTTGTTGTACGAAGCCTTGGGGAGCCAAGTGCCCGAGTTTGCCCACACGCCGCTCATTTTGAATCCGTCGGGTCAAAAGCTCTCCAAACGCGATGGGGTGACCTCAATCTCTGATTTTCGAAAAATGGGCTTCACGGCTCCGGCGCTTGCCAACTACATGACGCTTTTGGGATGGTCACCGCCTGACAGTGAAGAACGCTTCACCCTGGAAGCCGCGGCGCAACAGTTCAGCTTCGATCGCGTCAATAAGGCAGGGGCCAAATTTGATTGGGACAAGCTTGACTGGCTGAACAGTCAGTATTTGCACGATCGCCCGGCGGCAGAGTTGGTGGAAATGCTTATTCCTTATAGGCAAGCAGCCGACTATGCCTTTGATCCAGAGGTAGATCGGGATTGGTTAACGGCGCTGGCGGGATTGCTGGGGCCGAGTTTGACCCGCTTGGCGGATGCGGTTGAGCAGGGCCGCTTTTTCTTTGCGGAAATCATGGACTATTCGGAAGCTGCGACGAAGCAGCTGCACCAAGACGGGGTTGCTGAGTTACTCACGGCAACGCTGGAGCGGCTACAGGCCGGTGCCTCCCTAGAGTCTTTAGACGCGGTTAAGGCTTTAGTGACCGATGTTGTTAAGGCCCAGGGCATTAAGAAGGGATTGATGATGAAGTCGATGCGGGCGGCCCTGATGGGCGATATGCAAGGCCCCGACTTGACGGAATCTTGGCTGATTTTGCATCAGCGACAATTTGATCTACCGCGCCTCAAAAAAGCTGTAGAGCTGGCTCAAAGCTGAGGCAGCTGACCTACAATCCGGTTGGAAGGGCTAAGGGGGCAAGTTTTCTATGCATCGAGTACGGATTTCCGGTCGCCTACTGTTGGGACTTTTACTCGGTAGTTTGAGTCCGCTGGTGCTCGATAGTCTGCGCTGGCTGCCCGTCTCAGCACAGACTGACGTCGTGACACTGGCGGCTGGGTTCACGCCTAATCCCACGGTTTTAGTCGGTACCGGCGGCGGCGATCGCCCAGCCGCTGAGGTGGTGAATACCCACAATAGTCCCACGGGGCCTTGTTTGGGATTTATCTCGACCCAGCCCCATGAAGAAGTCACTCTGAATAGCCGATTCTCTAATCTAGAAATGCGGGTGGAGGCAGATCTCGATACGACCTTGATCGTGGCAGGGCCTGATGGTGTTTGGTGCAACGATGACAGTGGTAGTCAGAATCCAGCCATTGCGGGCGAGTGGCTGGCGGGCAGCTATCGCATCTGGGTGGGCAACTACCAAGCGGGAGAGGTGCCCCGTTACGAGTTGTCGATTACGGATAATCCTTAAAGCATCGGTACCAAGACAAGATCCTTCCGGTGGGGAGATGCCTGATGCGCTCACAAACCCTGATCGCAGTTGCCGATGTGGAAAAGGCCAGCCGTTGGTATCAGACCTTGCTGGCGTGCTATCGCGTTCACGGCGGCACAGAATATAGTCGACTGGCGATGCGGGGAGAATCCGATTTCTTCCTGCAGTTGCATGTCTGGAACGCCCATGATCATCCAAATCTCGGCGATCCAACGGCAGCTGCCCACGGCTACGGTGTCTTGCTGTGGTTTTTGGTCAATAATTTCGCGGCGACAGTGACTCGGGCTCAGCAAATGAAAGCTGAAATCGTCACGTCGCCCACGTGAATCCTTTGGCGCACCATCAGGAATGTTGGCTGCGTGATTTGGATGGTTACATCGTCGTGATTGCTAGTCGTCCAAAAGCGGTCGCGTTACCAACCCAATGACGGACTAGAGCCCGCTGCGCTGTCTGTCCGGTGGCTTGGCGTTGCGATCTGCTGCGTTGCTTCAAGAATAAGGAGGTGAGGTGCCTCCTCAGATGGGAGTTAGGTGCTCAGCAACTGATCTTTAGGTGACAAATTTGCTCAGTCCTCTTAAATTACGTTAAATTTAATTAACGACTACTCATATTTCAGCACTAAGGTAGCTACTTGCCGGTAGTTCCCTCAGCCGCCGTTAATTTGAGTGATGTTTAAGAAAAAGCTTTATCTTGCTGAACGCTGCGCGTTTGAGAGATTTGAGATTTTTGACGTTAATGATGCTCTAGAGGCCACCTGGTTATGAAACTTTCTTGGAGAGTTGTCCTGCTATGGGCACTACCCATTCTGGTTGTAGGATTCTTCTTCTGGCAGGGTACGGTTTCGACCAACGCGATGAATACTGGTCAGAACGCCGCCAGCACTAGAATGACCTACGGTCGATTCCTCGACTATCTGGATGCCGGTCGGGTAATGGCCGTTGACCTGTATGACAACGGTCAAACTGCGATTGTCGAAGCGATGGATACTCAGCTAGACAACCGCGTCCAGCGCTGGCGTGTTGATCTACCGGGGAATACGCCTGAGCTGATCACTCGCATCAAAGATGCCAATGTCAGTCTTGATTCTCACCCGCCCCGCACCACGGGCGCGTTGTGGGGCATTTTGGGCAACTTGCTTTTCCCCTTCCTGCTGATTGGTGGTCTGTTCTTCCTCTTCCGTCGTTCTAATAACGTGCCGGGTGGACCAGGTCAGGCTATGAACTTTGGTAAGTCGAAGGCGCGATTCATGATGGAAGCCAAGACCGGCGTCGTTTTTGACGATGTGGCTGGCATTGAGGAAGCGAAGGAAGAGCTACAAGAGGTTGTCACCTTTTTGAAAAAGCCTGAGCGGTTTACTGCGGTCGGGGCGCGTATTCCTAAAGGCGTTTTGTTAGTCGGTCCGCCAGGAACCGGTAAAACGCTTTTGGCTAAGGCGATCGCGGGTGAAGCCGGAGTGCCTTTCTTCAGCATTTCGGGTTCTGAGTTCGTGGAAATGTTTGTTGGCGTGGGCGCCTCGCGTGTTCGCGACCTCTTTAAGAAAGCTAAAGAGAGTGCTCCCTGCATCATCTTTATTGATGAGATTGATGCGGTGGGCCGTCAGCGGGGCGCTGGCATTGGCGGTGGCAACGATGAGCGTGAGCAGACGCTTAACCAACTGCTGACTGAGATGGATGGCTTCGAAGGCAACACTGGCATCATTGTGATTGCCGCCACGAACCGCGCAGATGTTCTGGACTCTGCCCTACTGCGTCCGGGCCGCTTTGACCGTCAAATCTCGGTTGATCCGCCGGATGTGAAAGGCCGTTTAGAGATTCTCGATGTCCATGCCCGCAATAAAAAGCTGGCTGAAGACATTTCTTTAGATGCGATCGCCCGTCGGACGCCTGGCTTCACGGGGGCGGATTTGGCTAACTTGCTCAATGAAGCGGCGATTCTCACCGCTCGCCGCCGCAAAGAAGGGATTACCATGACCGAGATTGACGATGCGGTTGATCGCGTTGTCGCGGGCATGGAGGGCACGCCGCTGGTCGATAGCAAGAGTAAGCGCCTGATTGCTTATCACGAAGTCGGTCACGCGATTATTGGCACCTTGGTCAAAGCTCACGACCCGGTGCAAAAGGTAACGCTGATTCCGCGTGGTCAAGCTCAGGGTTTGACCTGGTTTACGCCGAGCGAAGACCAGATGTTGATTTCCCGTGCCCAAATCTTGGCGCGGATTAAAGGTGCCTTGGGCGGACGGGCGGCTGAGGACATCATCTTTGGTGATTCTGAGGTGACGACCGGTGCCGGTAATGATCTGCAGCAGGTCACGGGCATGGCACGTCAAATGGTGACTCGGTTTGGCATGTCAGACCTGGGGCCGTTGTCGCTGGAAGGATCTCAAGGAGAGGTCTTTTTGGGGCGTGACTGGATGAATCGCTCGGAATACTCTGAGAACATTGCATCGCGGATTGACCTCCAGGTTCGTAAGATTGTGGACAACTGCTATGACGAAACTAAGCAGATAATCCAAGAAAATCGTGCGGTGATTGACCGTTTGGTTGATTTGCTGATCGAGAAGGAAAGTATCGACGGCGATGAGTTCCGACGGATTGTGTCTGAGTACACGACTGTGCCTGAAAAAGAGCAGTTGGTACCGCAGATTTAATCTTTCCGTTCCTTGGCCTCTAATGCAGTTAAAAGACCTGTCCTCAAATGAGGATGGGTCTTTTATTTGGTATGAATCCCCGATGTCAGGGGCAGCCTTCGCAATCGGGTCACCTGTTAATCAACGAGTGAGAAGAGTGAATGGCGCGACGTACCCTCTATGTAGCAATCACGAATCACGGCTTTGGCCATGCGACCCGAGCGGCGTCTGTGGTGGCCACGGTTAAACATCTGGCGGCTGATATTGACATTATTCTGGCGACAACGGCTCCCCGCTGGCTGTTAGAGAGCTATTTGAAAGCGCCGTTTAGCTTGCGCGAGCAGGCTCTAGATGTTGGCGTGCTGCAGCCTGATAGCTTAACCCTCGATCGACCCACGACTCTCAAAGCGCTCCAGCAGCTGCAACAACGCCAAGGTGAGCTGGTGCAGCAGGAAGCCGCCATTATGCAAGCTGCCAACGTTGAATAAGTGCAGGGAGAAATTCGACCGCTTGTCGCGATCGCGGCCAAAGCCGCCAATATTCCCTGTTGGATGATGAGTAACTTCGGCTGGGATTTTATCTATCGGGCTTGGGGAGGAGAATTTGTGGCGATCGCTGATTGGATTGTCGACTGTTTTGCCCAGGCTGATCGTTTGTTTCGCCTGCCCTTTCACGAACCAATGGCGGCCTTTGACAACATTACGGATGTGGGACTGACGGGCGGCACCCCTCGATATTCGGCAGCGGCACTGCGCCAGCGCTTCCACTTCAAGGCAGATCAGTCCAAAACAGTATTGCTGACCTTTGGCGGATTGGGATTAGCGAAAATTCCCTACGAGACTCTGCAACAGTTTGCTGATTGGCAATTCATTACGTTTGATTGTCAAGCGCCCGATCTGCCCAACCTATGTAAAGTGAACGATCGCACCTTGCGACCCGTGGATTTTATGCCCCTGTGTGGCCGCGTCGTATCTAAGCCCGGCTACAGCACTTTTTCTGAAGCCTGTCGTCTAGAGGTGCCGATCGTCACTGTCACCCGCGATGATTTTGCCGAGGGGCCGCTGCTGGTCAATCAATTGCGAGACTGCAGCTATCACCAAATTCTTAGTCCCGAAGCCTTTGCCGAGGGCACGTGGGATTTTCTCAATGCAGCCCCGATGCCACCCCGGACAGATCAGCAGTTGAGCAAAACTGGGAATGAAAACATCGCTGGGGCGATCGTCGAGTTCCTCAAAAATTGATCGGAGCTTCCTTAGCTATAGCAAGCCCATTAAGTGGGTCGCTCTAATGATCGTCGGGTGCGTCACGCTTAGCGATGACGCACCAAAATCAATCCAGGCGGTTGTTGGGGCTGTCGCCACAACATCCCCGACAGCATCGTTTAATGAGGACTCTCTCTACATTACTTATGGCGAATGTAGTCATAGATCTTGATGTACTCTTCGCCTGAGTGCTTCCAGGAATAGTCATACTGCATGCCCTGCAAAGCTAACTGCTGGAAGAGTTTAGGTTCGTTGTAGTAAAGGTCGATCGCGCGATTCAATGCTGATTCGACTGCGTAGTTATCAGTGTCATAAAAAACGAATCCGGTGCGCTCTTCGGGGGAACGCTCACTATCGTAGTCCCAATCAAAGACCGTACTGACTAAGCCACCGACGCCACGCACAATGGGAACCGTGCCATAGCGTAAGGAAATTAGCTGTGTCAGGCCACAAGGCTCAAATTTACTCGGCACGATCATCATATCGGCCCCAGCATAGATGAGGTGAGCAAGTTCTTCATTGAAACTGAGTTCCAGATGAATGTCGGGATGATCGTTGAGGTGGTGCTTTTCGTGCCAGAACCAATCGTTAATTTTGCTGTCAGTCGCCGAGCCGAGCAAGATAAATTGGGCGCCGCGATTCAAGGCGTAATACATCGCATGGTGAACGAGATGGACCCCTTTTTGGTCATCTAAACGGCCAATAAAAGCCACAATCGGTTTATCACAGGCTCGGAGCAACAACTTCTCTCGTAGGGCTTTCTTGTTTAATGCCTTATCTTCAAAGGTGCTGAGGCCGTAAGCATTGGGAATGTAGCGATCGTCTTCGGGGTTCCAAATGGCGTAATCGACCCCGTTGAGAATGCCGGAAAACTTGAAACTTTTCTGATGTAAGGTATGGCCCAACCCAAACCCACAATCGCCATACATTGCCTCCCAGGCATGGTGAGGAGAAACGGTATTCACATGATTGGCGTAAACGATGCCGCCCTTCATAAAGTTGAGTGAGAAGGGATTGAAGTTGTCGCGGAGGCGCTCGTAGTGAAAATAATACGCCTCTCGATTCAGGCCCGTTGCCCAAAGGATTTCTGACCCGGCAAAACCTTGGTGTTTGAAGTTGTGAATGCTATAAAGCACTCGCTGATGCTCCATGCCGTGATGCTGATACATCTCGTAGAGCATGACGGGTACCAGTCCCGTTTGCCAGTCATGGCAGTGCATCACGTCAGGACGCTTATTGCTTTGCAGCAAAAATTCGAGGGCCGCCTTGCTGAAGAAAGCAAACCGTAGCGGATCATCATCGCAGCCATAATAGGTGCCGCGATCAAAATAAAAATCTTCTGAATGGGGTTCAATAAAAAAGCACAGCCGACCATGAACCCAGCCGCAAAACACCGAGCAGTGAATGCGATCTCCATACCAGGGCACCCATAGGTCTCGATAGGCATCATGCAAGCCCCAAATGTGGTCATAGCGCATGTTGATGTACTTAGGCAAAATGATCTCAACGCTATGACCGCGCGCTTCAAGTTCGCGGCTGAGACCATAGACAACGTCGCCGAGACCTCCAGCTTTAATGACAGGTGCACATTCCGAGGCAATCTGCACGATGTACATAGGAAACCCTCGTTTAATAAAAATTCATTTTGGTTTGATTTTATTCAATCAGGAAGACCTGACAGAGGCAAGGGGGCTTTAGACAGATCGAGGCGATTCTCACCCGGTGAGTTTTTGCGGCTTGTACATATGTGAATTCTGCTCAAAGCCTTTCCGCTGGCGACGGGTGTAGAGCGCTACCATGCTAAAAGACACCACTGCGATTTAAGGAGTAAAGCATGGTCGGGACTCAAGTCTCAGCGCGCGAACTGTTTCGTTCAGCCTATGAAAACCGCTACACCTGGGCACCAGGTTTCCCAGGCTATACGACTGACGTCACCTTTATTGCGGGCGACACCACCACCACAGCTAAAGCGCGAGTTAACCCTGATCTCAAAGCTGAGGTTTCTGAAGTAGAGGATGAAGCCATCCAAAAAGCGATTCAATATCAGCTGTGGGAAGTTGCTATTCACCGGATTCGTCGTTCCTTTGAAGACACTCATGGTTCCAATAGCTTTTCCTATGGCAAAACGCTGGAGGATGGCTCTGTCGAAATTCTGATGGGTGGCAAGGCTGAGGGCGATCGCTACCAACTTCGTGATAACGAAGTCAGCATGGTGCATCGTCATATTCATGGCACGGTGGTGACGATTCACACTTTTACGAGTCACGACACTGGGGAAGGTTATCTGTCGCAACGCTATGACTCTGTTTACCATGACCCGCAATCAGGGGAGCAAAGAGGCGGACGCAGTGTGTTTGAAGACAGTTATGAGAAAGTAGGCGATTACGTCATCCTGACTGAGCGCAAGATTCAAACCGAAACCGAAACGGGTACTACGGAGCAAATCTTTCGATTCTCTAATATCGAATTGCTGAGCAACTAGATCTACGACGTTGTCAGTAACCGGGAAGCGTGAGGATTGTCGGCGATCGCCGCTGTCATGATGCTTCCCGGTTTGATCAACACCGGCATGCATGAGTGCTGAGAATGCCCATCTTTCCTGGCAAGGGTTTGCTGAATGAAGTCAGCAGTACTGTCAGGAGAGTCTTGGCAGTAAGTAGGTGGGCTGGATCAAACTGAGAATGGACTATCGTGCTACAAGTCTTGCATAGAGAGAGCTTGGCACTTTATGAGGCGGGTGCTGCGTTTTACAAATAATTGCGTTCTCCTACTTACTGCGTCTCTGGTTTAGGAAATAACCAGATCTTTTAAGGCTTTTTGAAGACTTAAAGGGCTGAAGTTTTCGAGTGTTTGCTGTCTTAACCAAGCACCATCGCAGCGCTGATCTTGGCCCTTGAGAATCTCGATGCAGGCGTGAGCCACGGCCTCTGGATCGCGATGGGGAACGCGCCATCCCACTTTGCCATCTTGCAACGGATCTGCTGAGCCATCGTCATCGCCCGATAGCGTCGGCACACCACAAGCCATTGCTTCCAGATAGACAATGCCAAATCCCTCTTTAGAGGGCATGACATAGACATCGGCCAAACGATAATGGTCGACTAACTCATCGTCAGCTACAAAACCGGCGAAAATAACGCTGTCGCCAACCCCTAGATCTTGAGCCATTTGCGCTAAGCGCGGTTGATCGTCACCACGCCCAACCACCAGGTACTTAACCTGAGGAAAGCTTTGCAAAATCTGCGGTAAGGCTCTAATAGTGACATCGACACCTTTGTAAATATCGCCTGACCATAACCGGGCTACCGTCATCAGTACCTGATGATGGTGTAAGCCGTATTGGTCCACGAGCGCGGGTTTAGCTGGGCCGGGGGTAAAAGTATTACCGTCAACCACGCAGGGCAGCATATGAAACTTATCAGGGTTGAGGTTATTGGCTTTACAGGCTAGGTCGCGGCTATAGCGGCTAATTGTCCAGATGGTGTCTGCCTGCTGTAGTGCTTTTTGCTGGCGAGGAGGCACGGCCTGCCAAACTTCTTTGCCATACGTCATGACCGTGAGAGCAGTGCCAAACCATTGGCAGAGTGGGTTAAGCAGCGGAGTCAGCAACATGTGGCCGCAGACAATGCGTGAGTATTGCCTGCGGCGCATGTTTTGTAACAGCCGCCAGGCTAACTTCAGGCGGCCGATATTGGCTGAATAACTGCCGAAATAATAAAAAGTAAACTTATCATTGGCGGCCAACGGATTGGGATCAGCGAGCTGGTCTCTCAGGATATAAATGTCGGCGGGAGGTGACGTTGGTTGAGCGGCATAGGCTGCGAGCACATCTTTGACATAGGATTGGATGCCGCCCTCAATAGAAAAGATGCTGAGGAAAACAAACCCAACGCGCTGAGAGTGATCTGACACCATTGACCCCTTTATGGCAACAACCCGATAACCTGGATTACTCGATGAGCGCGACCTGCCCAGACTGCAGACGCTGAAGGTCAGTCTGCACCATGTTTTCGATCAGCTGCTCGAAGGTAACTTGAGGCGACCAGTGCAAGTCGTTTTGGGCCTTGCTAGGGTTGGCAACCAGTTGAAAATGCTCGTCTCGGCGTAGCAGCGTCGTATTCACTTCAACATACTTTTGCCAATCGAGATTGACGCTGTTAAACGCCATTTCTACTAAGTCTTTGACGCTGTGCAGTACCCCAGTGCCGATGACATAATCTTTCGGAGTATCCGCCTGTAGCATGCGCCACATCACTTCGACATAGTCTCCGGCAAATCCCCAGTCTCTTTTCGCGTCTAAATTGCCCATCGAGAGTTTATCCATCAACCCTAGCTTAATGCCTGCGGCGGCGAGTGTGACTTTGCGGGTGACAAATTGAGGTGGTCGTCTGGGGGATTCGTGATTGTAGAGAATACCACTGCAGGCAAAGAGATTGTACTGCTCTCGATGATGGGTCATCGTCCAGTGGGCATG
>JBHJJI010000047.1:0-14256 GCA_050042805.1 Leptolyngbyaceae cyanobacterium | reverse complement strand
CCTTCTCTGTCGCTGCTGAGTTCGGTATTTTCCTGTTCTTGGGTTTCGCCTTGTTGCCTGTGGGGCTTGGGGTTGAGGGGGAAAGGGTTGAGGGTGGAGTGAGAATGGGTAGAGGGTGGAGAGAGAAAGGGTGGAGGGTGGAGAGAGAAAGGGTGGGGGTGGAGAGAGAAAGGGTGGGGGTGGAGAGTAGAGGGGGGAAAGGGAAAAAAGGTTTAGATTACGGCCAGCCAGCGAAAGACTGTCAGCATAACAGCAGATGACACTGGCAAACTGCAGCGCTAGTTCACAGAATGTTTCGATTGCTGGGGAGCAGGGGTGCGAGGGGGCCGCAAAACTATCAGGAGTGTTAATTCTGCCAGTCTGCCCAAGTCTGGACTCGGATGGAATTCAGAAGCTTGCCGAGAAAGAATATATAGCGCTGACTGCTTTGCTGAGGACACCTAGAGCACCGGTACAGTATTGCAAGAAACCCGGTTTCTCGTGTCAGGCAATGATGGAGTGAGTCCCTTTTTGACCCAGAAACCAGGTTTCTGTAGCGATTTTCTAGGAGCGCTCTGATCCTGAGCGCATCAGCCAAGCAGCTCCGCAGTCTTGTCCTCACCGGACTGGCGACTGCTATCCCGTTACGGTCAGGGCGGGTTTAACTAAACTACATCCAAGTTGAAAACTGGAGTTGTGCTTGCTTGGGAAAACCTTACCTAACCTCTCCTTGCCAAGGAGAGGAACCAGAGTCTAGTTAAGCCTCTCCTTGAGAAGGAGAGGTGCCGCAGGCGGTGAGGTTGCACCAGATGTCAAAACTCCACTTCTGAATCTGGATGAGGTTTAGAAACTTTGATTTCATGGCGACAAGGCATCCATAAAACCTGCCCCTACAGGTCTCGTTTTTGATAGAAATCTCCTTAAGCGATCGCCAGGGCCTGCAGTTCAGCGACTGGATCGCCCGTCAGCTCTGAACCATCGGGCGCTTCGAGTACAAATCCAGCATCTTGAATCATTTCAAAATCGGCGGTGGCGGCTTGTCCGGGGGTGGTGAGGTAATCTCCCACAAAGATGGAATTCGCCGCATAGAGTCCTAAGGGCTGGAGCGATCGCAGCTGCACTTCCCGGCCGCCCGCGATGCGAATTTCCTGGCTCGGCAACAACAGGCGGAACAGGCACAGCATCCGCAAACACTGGCGTGGATTCAGCTCAGAACGTGTTTCAAATGGCGTGCCTGGAATGGGAATCAAAAAGTTGATCGGCACGCTAGTCACCTCTAGCTGTCGGAGCGACAGCGCCAGGTCAATCACATCATCGGCGGATTCGCCCAGGCCGAGAATGCCGCCCGAACAGGTGGTCAGCCCTGCCGATTTCACCGCCTTGACGGTATCGACGCGGTCTTCAAAAGTGTGAGTGGTGCAGATATTCTCGTGATTGGCTTCGGCAGTGTTGAGGTTGTGATTGACGCGATCGACCCCTGCCGCCGCCAAGCGCTCTGCCTGCTGTTTATCCAGCAGGCCCAGGCAGGCGCAGATTTTCATCGGATACTGCGCTTTAACCGATCGCACTAAGTCCAGCACGCGATTGAAGGTCGGCTCAGCAGGCGATCGCCCCGAAATCACCATGCAAAAGGTACCCGCCTTAAGCGTATGCGCCCGCTCTGCCGCCGCCAGCACCCGCTCTTGAGTCATGAGGGGATATTTGTCGATATCAGCGGTGGAAATTTTGGATTGGGAGCAATAGTGACAGTCTTCAGGACATAGACCGCTCTGGGCATTGAGCAAAAAATGCAGCCGCACCCGATTTTCCCAGTAATGGTGTCGCACTCGGTAGGCTGCCTGCAGTTGTGCCAGCAGTTCCGTATCCGGGGCAGCCAACACCCGATGGGCCGCTTCACGACTAATCACGTCTCCAGCGAGCGACTGATCAGCAAGCGAGTTCCATTCGGCGGTAGACAGCGGTGAATTCATGGGCACAGCGAGATAAAAGGCCAATGTCTAGGCTAATACGCTAAAGCCCTTCGCGTTAATCCGGGCCAAGGTTTGTAGAACTTCTTGACGGTTCTCGATTTTAGGAAAGCCGGGGAGGGAGGGGAGAGGGGGCGGCGGGGCAAAAAAGGGGCGCGGCGGGGCTGGGATAAGTTTTGCGGCTCAATTTGCGCCGATAGGGCCAACGTCAACGCCTGAACATGACTCGTTTCTGGACTTCGACTCCGCTTAGGAGATTTCCTAGAAAGAATATACTGGTACTGTCAGGGCGGGTTTAGCTAGAAACCTTGATGCCATAGCAATCAAGCCTCCACAAAACCCGCCCCTACGGGTATCGTCTTTACTGAAAATCTCCTTAGTCCTCTTTTTTTCAGTGGAAGGGTGGACGAAGATGATTACCTGCCAAAAAGCTTAAATCGGTTGCATGACATCGCGATCGCGGCCAACGTCACCCCCAATCGCTCTAGCCGCGATGGATGTCGGCGCTTTCCCGAAGCTCAGCGACCCCCGACTTTCCATCCTCTAATCTCAGACTTCCTAATCCGATCGCCAGTTGCGATATAGGGCCACGCCAAACAATCCCATCCCCCACAGCACTAAGTTGGCGACGAACCACGACAGCCAAGTGACCAGATGACCCATCAAAGCCCATAGGCCCACGGTCATGCGGACTAGATAAGTGCCCAGCGAGCAGGGATGCGGGGGAATGTCTGGCGGCGCGGGCGGACAGGTGCCCGTCTGCAGCACCTGCAAGGCTCCCGGCAAGATCCATGCTGTGCTCATGAGCAGGGGCGGTAATACCATGGACAGCAAAAATAGCCACGTCCATTTAGGAAACCGGCGCGATCGCGAGGGGACGTTAGATCCTAGGCCCATGTCTTAGCAGAATAATTCGACGGCTTTAGCCTAACCTTCGTCGTCTAAGACCCGCACGCCGACTGTGCTGGTATAGAAGCTGTAAAGATCGCCTTCGATCTGCACTTGGGTGCCGATTTTGATAGGACTGTTACCGACGACGGGGCTATTTTCCGAGATCCGAGCATTTTCGTCGAGCAGTGTAATCAGCATGTCGATGGTGTAGTTCATCTCCGGACGGGGGTCAGGAAACGATTTCACGGTGCCATCGGGCTGAGGCACGGCCTGACTGCGAGGCAGCTTAATCACATCTTTGATTTGGGCCGCGCCTGCCGGTTGGTTACGAATAATGATGTTAGTCGTCTCTGATTCCTTAAGGGTTTGAAACAATCCTTCCGGGTCAGAAACAGTCAATCCCCGCACGATCAGGTCAACTTCCACCGGCACGGTGTCTTCGAGTTGGGCCACCGTACCCCCCGTGCCAGGGAACAAGAAAATACCGACAAGCACCATGAGGATGACCAGACCGGCACCAATATCCAACAGGCTGACCTTGCCAAACAGCCGACCTTTCGCGTCTAAGATTGCCATACTTAATCTTCTCTTATCGGTTTGCCATCGGCCTGCCTAAGCAATGCCTCGGGTTGAAATCAGTAATCGCTAGTATTTAAGCATCCAGGACGGCAACTTGAAAGCGAATCTCAACGTCATGGGAACTTGAGTAACTAAATTAGGCACTCTAAGCGCACGCCAGTGATTCATAGCGAAGGGGCAGGAGACATATAGTCATGAGACTTTGGACACAAAAATTAAGAAATTTAGGTAAGCGGTGGATGTATGGGGCGATCGCCCTGGTGGTAGCCAGCGGGTTGGTCGTAGCCACACCCCAGCCCGGTAAAGCCGACATCAACATTTTCGATCTGATTTTTAACGGGATTCAATACATTCAGCTGTCGAACTTGAGCGATGGGCAAGAAGTCGACCTGGGCCGACAAACCGACCAGGCTCTCCAGCGCCAAGGTGTGCGCATCTATAACAGCAACCCAGCCGTCGTTAATTACGTGGACGAAATTGGCCAACGACTTGCGGCCACCAGCTCCCGCAGCAATATTCCCTACACCTTTCAAGTGGTCGCTGACGATAGCGTTAACGCCTTTGCGACTTCCGGCGGTTTTGTTTACATCCATACAGGGCTGATTCGCGAAGCCGATACCGAAGCGGAACTGGCGGGTGTCATCGCCCACGAAATTGGCCATATCGCTGGACGTCACTCCGTCAATCGCATGCGCGAAATTGCCTTGGCGAACGGCATCGTCGGTGCCTTAGGCGTGTCCGAAGACGATCTGGTTAACCTAGGCGTGCAGTTGGCGCTCTTTTTGCCCAACAGTCGCGGGGCGGAATATCACGCGGATGAACTCGGCTTTGAAAATATGGGATTAGCCGGGTATGACCAGCAGGGCTTCATCACCTTTATGCGCAAATTGGGTGAAGGTGGCTCGCCTCCTGAGTTTTTTAGCACCCACCCTGACCCTGACAACCGAGTGACCAATCTCCAAGCGATGTATCAAGAGTCGCGCCAGCCGGAAGCCACCGATGGCAATAATCCTGAGGTTTACCGGTCTCGGATCAGCGGCGTCTAGTAGACTGCGGTGTGATTTCACCCACCATTCCTAATGCCTAGGGAGCAGAGAGGCAGGGCATTTGGAATGGTGGTGTTAGGAGATTTTCAGTAAAGAAGATATCCGTAGGGGCGGGTTTTGTGGATGCTTGATCGCTATGGCATTAAGGTTTCTAGCTAAACCCGCCCTGACAGTACCGATATATTCTTTCTAGGAAATCTCCTTTACTTCTGCCATAGAGTCCTAGCCTGCTGCTGGCGATAGGAATGCAGGCCCCAAAACATCAGGTTGGCATCTTGAGAGAGTCCTGACAGGGGCCTCTCAGTGCTCAACCAGTTGAACAAGTCGGGGCCGTCACCGCCAGTTAGCACGACTTTGCCGCTGGGCTCTTGGCGATGCCAGTGCGCGATGAAATCTCGAATGGTGGCGAGGGCACCCAGCACGACGCCGCTTTGGATGGCACTCACCGTATCGATAGACCATCGAAGGGGTAACGCGGACGGCATCGACAGTTCTGGGAGGGCCGCTGTGGCCTGATGGAGTGCGTTGAACTGCAGGGCCAACCCCGGCAAAATTGCGCCCCCCAGCAAATGGCTCGCCCCCCCACTCGATGTGCCAGCGGTAAAGGTCAGGGCGGTACCGGCATCAATCACTAACACTGGCCAGCCATAGCGATCGCCCGCCCCCAGCAGATTTAGGGCGCGATCGATGCCCAAGGTCGGATACTGATTTCGCAGCGGCAAATCTGCCAACTGCACTTCATGGAAACCGGGATACGACCGCCAGAGCGCCGTTTGTTCTGGCACGACTGACGCGCAATGGAGGTCAATAGGCGACGGAACGGTCTCCTCCCAAGCGGCCAAGAAGGTTTGGAAGTGATCGCTGTCTACCTGTTGGGCAAACAGCGCGACCCAAGCACGGGGCGTTCCCATCGCCTGAATCAGCTGATTGACCTGGGCGGCGGTGAGCGGCGGCGTATGACAAACTGCCTGAATCTGGCCCGCTCTAAACCCCGCCCAGTGGAGTCGCGTATTCCCGACCACCAGCGCTAGCCATGGGGCATTCGGGTCGGTCTCCCAGGACTCAGTCATCGATCAAAATCGCGCGAAAGTCGTTGACGTTGGTTAGGGTAGGGCCGGTCTCAACTAGGGCGTCGATCGCCTGAAAGTAGGTATAGCTATCATGGGCCGCCAGCAGTTCCGCCGCATTGAGGCCGCGATCGCGGCCCTGCTGCAAACTCTCTGGCCCGATGATTGCCCCGGCATTGTCTTCACTGCCGTCGATGCCGTCGGTATCACAGGCGATCGCCCAGATCTTTTCAACACCTTTCAGTGCCACCACCAGCGATAGTAAAAACTCACTGTTGCGCCCCCCCTTCCCGGCCTGCCCCGTCACCGTCACTGTCGTTTCCCCGCCCGAAAGGATAATGCAGGGCGGGGCGATCGGCTGATCATATTGCCTGGCTTGGAAGGCGATGCCCGCGTGCACGACGCCGACCTGGCGTGCTTCGCCTTCCAGGGCACTGCCCAAAATCAGGGTCGGATAGCCGAAGTCTTGAGCCGCTTGAGCCGCAGCTTCGAGGGACTGCTGCGGGGCCGCGATCAGATGATTAACGGTCGTGCTCAAACGCGGATCGGTGGGGAGTATCACCGGATTCGGGTCACGCTCCAAGTACGTCAACACTTCTGGCGGCACCTGCAAGCGATATTTTTGCAAAATCTGGAGTGCGGTCTGAGCCGTGACCGTATCACCGACCGTCGGCCCCGAGGCGATCGCCCGCAAATCATCCCCTGGCACGTCAGAGATCAGCAGCGACACGACCTGTGCCGGAAACGCCGCCGCTGCTAGCCGACCGCCACTCGACCGCGACAGATTCTTACGGACGGCGTTCATCTCACTAATGTCAGCCCCTGATCGCAGCAGTTGTCGATTCAAATCGGCCAGCACCTCTAGCGAAATGCCTACAGGCGGCAAGGTCAACAGCGCCGACCCGCCCCCGGAAATTAGGCAAATCACCAAATCGTCTTCCCCGAGAGGAATCACCGTTTCAAGAATGCGCTCTGCTGCCGCCATCCCGTTAGCATCCGGGACGGGGTGGGCCGCTTCGAGCACTTCAATCGTTTGGGTCGCTGCGCTGTGGCCATAGCGTGTGACCACCACGCCCTCTAACGCTCCAGACCAAGCCTGTTCTACCGCTCGCGCCATCGCCGCTGCCGACTTGCCTGCGCCCACCACGACAGTTTTCCCCTTTGGGGGCTGAGGCAGGAATGGGGGAATGCGGCGCTCGGGTTGGGCAGCAGCGACAGCGGTATCAAACAGCGATCGCAAAATCTCAGTCGGGGTCATAGGCGAGCCGAATCAGTGACCGCATTATGCCAAACTCCACACTGATGGCACACCCGTTGTGGTTCAAAAGCCGAATGAGTTCCAAAAGACAGGCCACCACCATCGCTCAGACTGCAAGGCATCAGGACAGTCTGTCCTCGGCAATCACAGCCCCGTCAGCAAGGGCAGATTGATCTGCTTGAGGAGTCTCAAAGCATCTGAGGTCGCTAAAGCGTGAGACCCGCTAGGCAAAAATTCCAGCAGGCTGCAGCCCACGACATCAAAATGGCGGTGTAACTGCGCCACCAACTCTGCGAGAGCATCGATCTGAATGCCGCCAGGAGTCGGGCAAGCCACATGAGGAAACTCATTGGGCTCAATCACATCGAGATCAAGGTGGATGTAGAGCTTGTCAGCCCCTCTCTGCTGCAGCGCTAGCAACTCATCAAATCGTCTGTTATTCACCGCTACGGCGGAGAAAGTCGATATTTGCTGTGTTTGAATAAAGCGACTTTCGGGCCGATCAAATTCTCTTGCCCCCACCAGAAATATTTGTTCTGGTCGCAGAGTGGAAAAAGCGAGCTGGGCCAAATCAGCATTGCCTTCCCCCAACAAGAGGCGCAGCGGCATGCCGTGAAAATGACCACTGGGGGATGAAGCTGGAGTGTTGAGTCGCCGTGGGCATCGAGCCAAATCACCGTAAGCGCTCCATCATATTGCTGATTGAGCCAAGACACTGGCGCAATCTCTACTCCGCAGTCACCACCCAGGGTAAAGATTCGCTTGGGTTGGAGGGCTTGGATCACTTGAACCGCCTGCAGCAGTTGAGAATGAATTTGGCTGTAGCCAAAAATGCTGGCTGCTGTCGCCAGCGAATATGTCTCAGAGGTAAAAATCTTGGTGAATAAAAGGCGATCGCTGAATAGTGGATAAAGCAGCTTGGCCCCTTCATAGAGTTCCAGCCGAGCAGCCCCCTGCCACTGTGGGAAAAAGAGGTTTAAGGGCTCAGATAAGGATTCTGTCATCAGTCATCCATGCGTCGTATTCATACGTTCTATCTATTGGATGCCGAGAGTAGTGCCGCTCTAAAGCGATCGCTCAATTCAACTTTGTCAAAGAGCACCTCAAAGCTCATCGCTCGCTCAGGGCCGCTGCGATAAAGAATGGGGAAAGTAATACAGGTTGGCTGATAGATCAGCGTTTGATGATTGGCGACAGTTTTGTGAAAGTCACAGTCAGCATCCAGATAGTAAACAAGCTCAGCTACTCCCAGCCCAAAGAATGTTTCTTTAACGCTATCTGAAATATTCATGACCCTCTTCAAATCCTTCCATCCTTCTTGTAAAAGTGCTTCGTGATAGTCTAAGTCAGGCTTAAACAGGTCACTCAGCTCAAAAACTTCTCCTGTCTTGAGATTAAAGGTGACTGCCTGGCTTACCACAACTGGATAAACAGTGTGAACGCTTAGTCCTGGGCACAAAATACTCACCACACTTCCTTGCGCGAATCGAGTCAAGCACTCATCCACATCAATGTGTCGTCGCCAGGTGATGTCATAGGACTCCTCTGTAATGCAGAATGACTCCTCTGCAAGACTCGAAAAGCGCCGCGCATTGGGGGCAGTGATTTCTTGTTTGATAGCGCGATTGAGCTGGTCTTGAACATCTCTGTTTTGCAATCCTTGAATGACCGGATACGTCGATGTGAATCGACAATTGCCGTTGGGGGAATCCTGAATCTCAGTTTGGCTGGTCACCGTGAATGCCGTCGCTGTCTCGAATAGAGAGACGTCGAGATTTGTTAAACTGATCGAACTTTTAGATTCATAAGATTTGGGCAGCAGCAGGTGGCCAAATGATGGCATTTCTGGGAAAGTTTTTCCGATCGCCTGCCATCCTTGCAACGCTGGCGGCGCTGAGAACATGTGGCACGCCGTTGAAAATAGGGACAGGAATAGCAATAGATTGAGATATCGCATAGGTTTTTGGGCGATCGCCGCTACGGCAATACCCTATCGAATTGCGACGAACCCAGCTTCATTGAGCAAGCTCTGGCCTTCCTGGGTCAGCAAAAAATTAGCGTAGGCTTCCCCCGCTTGCTGATCGGGGGTGCCGTCTTCGCGCACGATGACAAACAGGCGACGCGTGAGGGGATATGCGCCACTGCGCAGCGCTTCTCCGTTAATTTGATTGCGCTGCGCCGGACAATCTGAACAAAGCCGGGAAGGTAACCGCAGTCCGTCGCACTACATCAAAGCCGACAAAATCCGATAAATCAGCCGAAATACTGTGCCCGCTGCCATCATTGCAGCCCCCGCCATCAATGACAACACCACAACGGTAGCCCGTGGCGCAGCGGTTGTGGCCAACACGGTCTGCAAAGGAGGAAATAACAGCACCACCCCCAGGGTAACCGCTGCGATCAGGACTAAATCAAATCGCTCAATCACGCGGCGCAGCTGCAGCAGTCCTAAGCCCGCCACCAGCAGCAGCCAAGCCCCGCTGCCGAGCCAGGCGGTGCCCAAGAGACTGACCAGGGCGATCGCCAGCAGCCCCCCTTCAACCCCGAGAAATGCCGCGCCGCCTAAAAATTCCAGCAGCGATCCGGAAGCGGTGGCCGGTGGCGAGGCCAGTGGCGGAGCTGCTGCCGCCTTGACTGGTTTTGGGTTTTTCGGGGTGGCAAGGGGGGCGGGAGCTGCCGGTTGCCCTGATGAGGCGGCACTTCCCTGTAGGGACGTGGAAGTCGCCGCTGAGCTGGCAGCGGCTGCACCAGCCGACTGGGTTGGTGGCGCCGGGGCAGCGCCGGCACCACCGGGTTGGCTCACCGCAGTGCGCAGCGCCACGAGCACTTCTTGCGCACTGGCGTAGCGCTGATTGGGTGAGGGCAGTAGCATCCGGTCGAGAATATCCGCGATCGCTGGATTCACCGGCCCGTGGGCCCGCCAGGCCCAGGTGTTGTTGTAGGAATCGTATAGCTCACTGGCTTCCTTCCCCGTCAGTAAGGTAATGCAGGTAACCGCCAAGGCATACAAATCTGTGGCGGGATACACGGTGCCGCCCGCCATCTGCTCAGGCGGAGCAAACCCGATGGAATAAATGCCCGTGGAGCGCCCCCCCGGATTCCCTTGGGCGCTGGTCACCTGTTTTACTGCGCCAAAGTCCAGCAGGTATAGGGTGTCGTCGCGGTGACGCATGATATTAGACGGTTTGATGTCGCGGTGAATCGTGCCGTTCTGGTGCACGTAGTCCTGCACTTAGAGCATGGAGACTAACACTTCAACCATGACTGAGGGGGCAAATGGCCCTGTGCGAGCCAGGGTCTGCTCCAAGTCTTCGCCGTCAATAAATTCTTGCACCAGGTAAAAATATTCTTCCTGAAGTCCGGGCTGCAGCCCTGGCACAATCAGCGGAAAAAAGGCGTACAAATCCGGAATTTGCGGATGGGTGTTGCCCAACTCCTCCAGCACGGCGGCTTCGCGCTGAAAGAGGTCTTGCGCCAGCGCTAGCTGATCGGGGCTCAGGTCACCTGATGGTTGAAACAGCTTGACCACACAGGGGCGCAGGGCCGGCGTGTAGCGATCGCGGGCTAAATAGGCCGCGCCAAATCCCCCCTTACCCAGCAGCTTTTCGGGTAGATAGCGACCGCTCAAAATCAGCGGCATGCCGCAGGCGGTGCAAAACTTTTGCTGCACGGTGGTCAACGTGGCCCGATTAGACAAATCCGCAAAGTGATTTCCCGGCCGAGGACAAGTCGGGCGAGTGCAAACAATCTCCATAGGCGCTGAATTAGGGTCTGTCATTAATTTAGAGCATGTATGACTGGCAGCGCCTCATTTCCAGACCCTAGTTGGCATGAGTGCGGGCGCGGTCATGCCGAGCCTCACAGGGTTTAGTCGTCAACGGATGACGCGCCCTGATCGGGCCAGCCAGCATGATCTCAGCGCTCATCAACCGGCCCCCTGACCTGACCGCCCCGACCATCACTCGACAGTCGCTTTACCATTCACGGCTGGCAAGGATGGCACCGTGGGTTCTTGACCATTCTGCTCAGCTTGAGCTTGGGTTAATTCTAAAGAGCGATTGGTAAACTGGGGCAAAATTTCTGCGGTAAAGGCTTCTGCCGCCTTCGAGCGATAACGGTTGGGGTTAAAAATAACCGACAGGGTGCGATTCACCACCACCGATTCGCCCCGGCCCCGGTGCAGCATCCCCATCTGCAGCTCTTTTTCAATCGCTGAAATGGACACAAAGGCCACCCCTAATCCCGCCTGCACCGCATTCTTAATGGCTTCAATGGAGTTTAGTTCCATTTCAATGCCGAGGTTGCTGGTTTCAATACCGCAGCGCGTTAACACCTGATCAATCACCTTGCGAATAGTGGATTGCGAATCGAGCGCGATAAACTTCAGCTGATAGAGATCTTCCCGACGAATGATTTCCGCATTGGCCAGGGGATGAAACACTGGCATAATCAGCGCCAGTTCGTCCTCAGCGTAGGGAATAATCTCTAAAGATTCCTGCAGCTCACTGGGCACCTCGCCGCCAATAATGGCGAGATCGACCTGACCGTTGGCGACGCTCCACGAAGTGCGTCGAGTCGAGTGCACATGCAGCTGCACCGCGACCTCCGGATAGCGCTGGCGAAACAGCCCGATCATTCTCGGTAGCAAATAGGTGCCAGTGGTTTGGCTGGCCCCCACAATCAGGGTGCCCCCCTGCAGATTTTGCAGGTCTTCAATTGCCCGACATGTTTCTTGCCACAGGCTCAAAATGCGATCGCCATATTCCAATAGCAAATGGCCCGCTTCGGTCAGTTGGGCACGTCGGCCCCCCCGATCAAACAAGGGCACGCTCAGCTGGCGCTCTAGATTTTGCACCTGAAGACTGACTGCGGGCTGGGAAACATAGAGGCTGTCGGCAGCCCGCTTGAAACTGCCTTCAGTTGCGATCGCCTTAAGAATGCGCAACTGATCCAAAGTAAACGGAAGATCAGAGGACATAAAAACCTATCCAAGACATCGAAGGAAACATACAATGCATCAACGAAACAGTAGGTAAAACGTAGAGCTAACCCGATCGCCATCCCCTCTTTATTTGCCCCTAGAAACCCATTGACGAGAGAAAAACTTTTGGATCAACGGCCATCCCTAGATTACTCGTTCGATGGAATTTCCCGGAACCGCACGCGGAGAAAACTCGCGACTTTATGGAACAGCAAGTCATATCAAACTTCCTAAATTTACCTGGAATCGTGGGCTTAGGCTTGATAGATGGTCATTCTCGGCCCTATTTTGTCGGTGTCGATCAATCCTTAACCTTTCAACAAAAAGCAGCGCTCAGCCAAGGTATTCAGCAGGTCATTAGCACGACCCCACCCGAATTCGACTCCTTTAACTTTCGCTTTGCGCAACACGATATCTGGATTTATAAACTCAGCAATGGGGTGATCTTGCTGGTGGTAGCCCACAAACAGCTCGATAACCTAGCTTATACCGATGCGGTTGATCAGCTCAAAGAAACGCTCACTGGCGATCCCCAACATGCGGTGGCCACCTTTCGCCAATTTGTTGACCAGCACCCACTCAACCCGCCAACCGCCGTTCCCACAGCGTCTGTTGTTCCCCAGGAACCGGCGATACCAGAACAGACCGCTGCCGCTGAGCCCTGGCTCGAATACCTCACGATCCTCAATCAGCTCACTGATGCCACCATTGAATATTTGGGCAAAATTGTGGTGGCCAATACCTGGCGCACCACTTGTCCTGATCAAACCTTGTTCAAACGGCTGCAGATGGATCGAGGGGGGCACTTTAGTTTGGTGGTCGATGCGACAGAGCAAACACCTATCGCCCTCTCCCCGGAAGAGCGAACCCTGATGCAGCAATGGGTTGAAAAGTTTGTGCAGCGGTGCTCCATGGTGATTCGAGGCTATTCTGAAAGGGTCGTTAACCAGTGCCTTACCGACCCGCAGCGAGCCCTGCTAAATCTCGAAACCGCCCCCTAGCAGGTTCGCGCGGTGGCCATTGATGGCCATTCGAAATCATTTCCCCCCTGACTTGCCCCAGTCAGCTCATTGCCGACCCCTAACCCATCACCCCTTTTTTGCAGAGATTTCAGACACCATGGCCAAAACCGTCCGTTTAGAACCCATTGCTCAAACCAGCACCATTGAAACCAATGGCAACTTACTCTCAGTCTTATTAAACAAAGACCTTGACGTGTTAAAAGAGTGCGGCGGTCGCGGCATGTGTGCCACCTGCCACATCTACGTGCGAGAGGGGGCCGACGCGTTAACTCCCGTCAATCGCCGCGAGCAAAGAACCTTAGAGGTGATCACGTCCTGCAAACCCAATTCTCGCTTGGCTTGTCAGGCTCGGGTGATGGCCGAAGGGGTTGTGGTCGAACTGCCCCCCGGGATGTATGTCAACTCCCTGCAGGATATTGAAGCGCTCGTCGGGCGGCGCGCCGAAGCGAATCTGCTACACCCGCTAACCGGTGCGGTGTTGGTCGAAGAAGGCAAGTTGATCACGCGCTCCATGCTGAAACAGCTGTCGGAAACGGCGACCTTTAAGGTCAGTGAGTACTATTCGCAGTCTTCAGAGGCCTAGGCGCATCTGCCTCTAGCGCCCACCGACGATACTCAACCGGAAACCAATCTGCTAGAGTTGAACCCAAGATTTGACTGCATTCACGTCATCTGAGTAGCTGCATGCTAGCTCCTACCCCCTTAAACGCTCGCCAGCAACAGGTTCTTTGGGCAACGGTACGACAATATGTCACCACAGCCGAGCCCGTTGGCTCTAAGGTGCTAGCGCAGGAATATGATCTGAAGGTGAGCCCCGCCACCGTGCGCCATGTGATGGGCGTGTTGGAAAGCGCCGGATTGCTGTTTCAACCCCATACCTCTGCCGGTCGGGTGCCCTCTGATTTTGGCTATCGGCTGTATGTCGATAACTTAATTAACCCGTCTCAGGTGGTGGCTCGTCAGGTCGATAGCCAGCTGTCAGGCGCTTTGAAATGGGACGGTTGGAGCTTAGAAGCGCTGCTGCGGGGAGCCGCTCAAATTTTATCGGCCCTCAGCGGATATCTGACGTTGATTACCGTGCCGCAAAAGCGCGGAGTCACGATTCGACATCTGCAACTGGCCCTGCTGGACCCGACTCAGATTTTAATGTCGGTGGTGCTGAATTCTTTAGAGACCCAGTCAATGGTGATTCAGTTGCCGCCCACAGAGGAGAGTGCAGGCTCGCAATTGGAAGGATTAGAGCGAGAGCTCAAAATTCTATCTAATTTCCTAACGCATCATTTGAGCGGGCAACCCTTGCTGAAGATTGCTGAGCTGGATTGGGGGCAGCTCGGCCAAGAGTTTCAGCGGTATAGCGACACGTTGCAAGAAGCCATTCACATGCTGGCTAAGCGCAACCAAGCGCTAGAAACGGCGCAGTTTGTGATCAGCGGTTTGGGCGAGGTGCTCAGGCAACCGGAGTTTTC
>JBHJJI010000046.1:0-12897 GCA_050042805.1 Leptolyngbyaceae cyanobacterium | reverse complement strand
ATTGTCATCTTCATACACCGTGCTGACGGGGCCGACACCCTTAACGATGTCGCAAAAAGGGCATTGTTCCATCTTTCATAGGGCCAAAAGGGTTACCGCTATTGAACCGGATATCACGATCAAAGCTCTATCACCTACAACACTTTGACGGCCAAAGGTGTCCTGCCCGGTGGGATCAGATGCCCAAGGTCAGCCTGGCAATGCCGAGGGGCCAAGTTTTTGCCTTGTTTCATAGTAGGAGATTTGCCGACGGTGCGCCTGGCACCTGGTAGGCATCCTGAAAACTCAGGCGATCGCTGGGAAGTCCGCTCGCGGCGAGGCCCATGAAGAAGAGCACTCAGCGCCCTCGCGTCGGTTAGCGGTGAGACCACAAAAAATCTACATACAAAGCCGGTTAGCGCCTTCAGAAGACAGTGCTAAACCTAACGTCGAGAGCGGGGGCATTCGAGCAGTTCACGCCACTGGCAGCAAATCCTCGCAACGTGGTTGTCACCGATAATTAGTGCGAGACTACAGCTGGCGTATGGCCAGAAGGTTTAATGCCAAACTTGACCAAGTCAGCCAATTCCTGTAGCTGACTAATGGCTTCTGCGCCTTCTAATTTCATCAGCTCGCGATCATCGCGCATCTCAGTCCAGGTGATGCCATAGTCAGAGACCAAAAAGCGAATGAGGTGGTTGTCGCCCAGACTCACCATGAAGGAGGCGCTGTTCATCTGCCCGCCGCAGGTATAGCAGGAAGCCAAGTAACCGCGGTTTTCCAGCACCGTGGCTAAAGCCTGCAGGTTCATTACTAGGTCTTGCACAAAGCTTCTGTGCTGTTCTGCCAATCGGACGAACATGGCCACTCTCCTTAACTATTAGAAATTATACTCTAAACACAAACCTTTAGATTGTCTTTATGATCTCAGCTCCACTTATGTGTAGTGGGCCTCATTGGAGATTTATTCATAGGACAGCACCCAAGTTCGTGGCCAAACCTATCTGACGATAGAGAACGGTGACTCTAAACGTCTTTGAAACTTAGCGCTGGTATTAATAACGCTCTGTATCGCTTTAGACCGTTAGATAATTGCCACTGCTATCCGTTCTAACGCAACTTTGTCAGTACTGTGTATCACGACTGCTTATAACAGATATATGAATCGCCCAATTCGTCAATTAGAAAAACTGGCTGGCAATGGTTTGAAGCGTCACGATCGCCCCACTTTTACTCCCTATTCAAACCGTTCTGATCGCTCGATTTGTGGCCCTGATCGAGACCAGCGAGATCGCTGACAGTAGCGGTGGTCAAAGCGTTGAGTTGTTGATAGGCGCTCAGTTTTGGTTAAGACTATTTGTCTGTAAATCGCGATCGCCCACGTTACGGTTGGTGAGAGGCTCGCAGGGGAATCGCATCTTTCGAGGTAGTATCGATAGGTTGTTAAGAAATCTTGAGTCATGGTTGAACGTCCCATCAAGAAATCGGAACTTGCTGCCCGCAAAGCACAGGAAGGAAGCAGCGATCGCGAGGCGCCAAGTGGAGATCGCCGTGACCGCAATGACAAAGGTCGCAAAGGTGGTCGAGGTAAGGGACGCCGCGATCGTGAAGAAAAGGCCCCGGCGGTTTCGCCAGCTTTGATGCGGGGGCCACGGCCTCAGCCTAAAGTCGAAGCCCCTGAGCCCGAACCCGAAGTCGCCGCTACCGAAGAGGCCACCGCTGAAACGGCTGCGCCTGAGGCAGCGATGGCTGAAGCAGCTGCGCCTGAAGAAGCGACGGTTGAAACGGCTGAAACGCCTGCTGAGGCCGTCTCGGAGACGGGTGAAAAGACCGAATAGACAAAAAAAATCACTGGCTAATTAGCCAGGGATTTCTATCAGGGTGCATCTACCATTCCAGCTTTCTCAGCATTGCCAACAGTATCCGGACAGACACAGAATTTTTTTCGGTCACTTGCGACTCGCGTGCACAGCTAATGCCTATTCTCAGTGACTGGACTCCCAGTGCAATCTTGGCAACGCCGGAAAGCCAAGAGGCAAGGGGAGGAAGCGTGCGCCTTGTTGCTGAGAATCGATGTAATGGCCAGGTTCTCAACTTTGTCCTGAACCGTCCAGATAGTGACGTCAGTTTGCACTCATGGTCGAGGCTAGGCAAGCAGTTTTCTAGCTACCAGGGGGGCTCACCCATCACTATTATGAAAGCGTTTGACCCGACAAATCGCTTCCTCTCATTGTTTGCCCAAATGCGCGTCTCACTCCAACTGCTCGAGTTGTGCAAAGTTGAACGGTGCGGTGAAGTTGTTGTAGCGGATGCGGAGTCGGTCTTCGAACTGTTCGTCTAAGGCTTCGATCGCGCTGCTAAACGTCGCTTCCGCCTCCCAGGGAATCAAATAGGCGGCGTTATAGATCATGGCATCCGTCATCGGGTCGTTTTCGACCATTTCTACCGCTAAAGCATTGAGCGTATTGCGAAAGGCATTCACAATGTCTTCCTTACGGGCATTGACCGCTTGTTCGATCGATTGACCAATATTGACCACCTGATCCATGCTGAGCTGCTTACCTTCTAGCTGATCGCGCTGCTGGCGGAGGTCGGCGTTTTCAGCCATCAGCTGATTCAGCTCTACGTCAGCCTGCCAGAGCACCTTGACGCTAACTTCTCGATGCCCGTCTAGACGAGCAAACAGCTGCTTAAGACCATTCCCGCGAGGTGTGATCAGGTCTTGCGTGACGCGTTCCCAGGTTTCAATGACGAGGCCAAACTGTAGCGGTAGTAGAGTGCGATCGCCTGCCTGCATGGCGGCTTCCAGCACGCGCTCATGGCCTAAAAGATTTTTGCGGCTGGCCAGATAGCGCTCTTGCTGCGCTTCTGAATATAGAAAGGCAAAATTGTCGATGATGTGGGTAGAAACCGGCTGGTTATCGAGCCCTTTGACGTCTAAGTCTTGAGGGCCTGGTGCTGGAAAAATTCCGTAGAGATAGAAAAGTTGAGGCATAGCTCGCCATCAAAAAAATTATTAAATGCGTTGCCAGCTTATCTCAGTTCACGGGTTTAGAGGTCAGCACCAATCGTAATTTGGCGTGAATCAGGTTGAGGCGAGCCAAGCCCAAATCGACATCGCCTTCGACGACGACCCCCGTATCGAGTAGGCGATCGAGCAATTCTAAGAGTGAGGGTGATTCGGTGTTTTCGCCTGGATAGTAGCCACCGTTGCGCGGCAGCAGCGTCCCCAAATCACCGAGGTCAATGTTCAAATCAGCCGGGTCAACCTCAAACACCTCGCACAAGCGAACAATTTCAATCTCTAAACGGCGCAGGCTATCAGAGGCGCGGTCTAAATCGTCGTCACCCAAATCGCCTGATTCCATACGTCGAATGATCTGAGCTTCCATCAGTTGACGGATCAACTCAGTCACAGTCAGCAGCAGGGGGGCTAGACCCGCCTCAGCATTACTGGGGCGAGCCAGTGCCAGCTCGCTTTCTAAGGGCAGATTGTCCGGTGATGTCATGGCTTCAGCTTAGCGCTTTGCTGACTCCTCGCTACTAACTCGCCGCGACAGCACTGAAAATTTGTCTGCTAACCAAAGTAACGAACCAGGATAAGTCAGCGTTGTCTCCGGCTGTCTCTAATACAGAGTGTATTGGGGGCAAGATCAAGCAGCCTCAGTCAGCGGGCTCTCTGCACTCAAATAACGCCCTGTGATGGAGCACTTACTGTTCAGGAGATTTCCTCGAAAGAATATACCGGTACTGTTAGGGCGGGTTTAGCTAGAAACCTTGATTCCATGCGATCAGGTATCCACAAAACCCGTCCTTACAGGTATCGTCTTTACTGAAAATCTCCTAAGGTTTGGCAGTGTCCAATCCCGGCGATCGCCACGCTGTTTTTGAGCAATTCTCGAAACTCGCTAGTATTCCACAGCAGCAGTAAGACTACCCTGCCAGTTTCTCTGCCCCCTTGCTCCCACGGCTCCCTAGCCATCGGCAATGGTTGGTGAAATAACGCCGCCGCCTACTAGTCACACTACTTACACACTTGCCACATGCCGTTACGCCACTTGCGATGTTCATCGTGGGTCAGCACCTTCGCAGATCCCAACACCATGCGTCCCTGCTCAAGAATCAGCCGACGGTGAGCCCGGTTGATCGCGCGGCAAGTTCGGAAACTATCAGCGGTTTTGCTGCTGGCGATATGTTTCATGGTGCGAATCTTAATCATGAGACCCTTCTCTAATCTGCATCTATTGACGTTGGGAACGAAAGCTTTCAGCGCTGTTTGGCTGCTGCTGACGGTTGGAGGCAACGGTCAGTCTGAACTGAAGGTGTTAGAGCAACTGATCTCGTCAGGGCGATCGCCCGCTGCTATCAACGGTCGATGATCAGACTGCCTCAGACCTCTGCCAGAAAAACATCTCATTTTAGCCTGTCTTTTTTCGTTCCCAGATTCGTATAGGCAACCTCTGAAATTGCTGTAATACTCTCAAGACAAGGGTCTGCAAACATCCGCAGATTTTTCTTGAGCTGCTGTAAAAAAGCACTTCCTCATATTTGTTTACATTTCAGTGCAAACCCCAACCCAGTTATCTGGTCACGATTGTTTGAGACGAGTGTGAAATATTGGAATCGGGCCTGTTTTTTGGCTTGTCCATGACGGGCGGCAAACGAGAGTGATTTTGAGGATTCAGCTAGAGGGCTACGCCTCTGAGTACAGCGAATTATCGGTGTTGGGGAGCGGCTCAAAAATCGGGTCCCTGATCGCAGGAGCGTCCATAGACTGCGCGAAATCTGGCACATTGAGATAACCCCGATACCCTCGATGAATGCTGGATTTTAGAAACACGAATACGCTATGGGCCTCCGTTTTGGTGGAGACACTGGCGCGGCTGGGCCTGAAAACGGCGGTGATTTCACCAGGGTCCCGCTCAACCCCATTAACCGTGGCCTTTGCCAGGCATCCTCAACTCCAAGCAATGCCGATTTTGGATGAGCGAGCGGCCAGCTTTTTTGCCCTCGGGGTAGCGAAGGCGAGTGGTCAGCCGACGGTCTTGATTTGCACCTCAGGCACGGCAGGGGCGAACTATTTTCCCGCCCTGATCGAAGCCTATGAGAGCGAAATTCCGCTGATCGTATTGACCGCCGATCGCCCGCCCGAACTGCGTGATTGTGCCTCAGGGCAAACCATTGATCAGCAAAAGCTGTTTGGCCGCTATGTGCGCAGCTACTTTGATATGGCCCTGCCCGAGGCCACGGTTGAACAACTCCGGTATTTGCGTCAGGTCATGGCTCACGCCTGGCGCAGCTGCTGCTGGCCGGTGCCTGGCCCAGTTCATCTCAATTTACCCTTTCGCGATCCGCTAGCGCCCTTGCCAACAGGGGCCGCAGTCGACCTGACGGGGGTCATTGACGACCCTTTTTTTGAGCATTTAGAGCGGCTATCAGCAGAGGCATCGCTGGTCCAACAGGGGGGTGAACTGGAGCCGATCGCATTGTCAGGATTGGGCCAAACTGAGCGCGGCTTGATTATTGCGGGGCCAGCCCAGCCCCCAGATCCGCAAGCTTATTGCCGGGCGATCGTGACCCTCGCTAGGACTTTGGCATGGCCGGTACTGGCAGACGGATTGTCACCCTTGAGAAACGATGCCAGCCTCAATCCCTATTTGGTCACCAGCTATGACCTCCTGCTCCGTCACGAACACCATGCTCAGGCTCTAGTGGCTCAGCAGGTGCTGCAGCTCGGGGCCTTGCCCACCAGCAAAGTCTTGCGCCAGTGGCTGCAGCAGACCGACCCACTGCGCTGGGTGGTGGATACCCGCGATCGCAACAAAGATCCGCTGCATGGCAGGGCAATCGCGGTGCCCTGGTCGCTGTCGGCGCTGACAGCTGCCTTGACCGCTTCACTATCAGAGTCACCTAGCCCAATTTCCCCCTATGGCAAAACCTGGCTAGAGCGCGATGCGATCGCCCGGCAGCGATTAGCCACTCAACTCGCTCCTTTACCCGATCTGTTTGAAGGCAAGTTGAGCTGGCAACTGCCGCAATTATTGCCGCCTGAAACGCCACTGGTCATTGCCAACAGCATGCCTGTGCGGGACATTGAGTGGTTTCTACCGCTGAATGATATGGGTTTGCGTCCTTATTTCAGTCGCGGGGCTAACGGCATTGATGGCACCCTGTCGACGGCAATGGGGGTAGCCCAGAATTTTGGCCAGGCAGTCTTGCTGACGGGCGATTTGGCCCTGCTGCACGATAGCAATGGCTTTCTCAATGCCAGCCAGCGAGACTTTCACCTGACGATTTTGCTGATTAACAATCAGGGGGGCGGCATTTTTGAGACGCTGCCGATCTCCCAGTTTGCGCCGCCCTTTGAGGCCTTTTTTGCCACGCCTCAAACGGTGGATTTTGCTGCACTCGCGGCTGCCCACGGCGTTGAATATGCTCCCGTTTCCTCCTGGCCGTTTTTGCAGGAACAGTTAGCGGCTCTGCCAGAGCAGGGGATCCGCCTGCTAGAGCTGAAGTGCGATCGCAAGTTGGACGCTCAATTTCGGGCCTCGCTGTTGCAAGCGATCGGTGATTTTGATGTCTAATCCCAATGCCTCGCTAGGAGGTGACACATCTGATTTCCCCGCTTCTTGTCCCTAGGATTCCATCTCCGCAACTGACTTGGGCACGCCAGCGGTCAAGACTTCGGGGCCAGTGTCAGTCACCAGCACGTCATCTTCGATGCGAATGCCAATGCCGCGCCAGCGATCGTCCACTGGCGGCTGGCCTTCAACGGGTTCGTAGTTAGGCGTCACGTAAATGCCGGGCTCAACGGTGACCACGTTACCGGCAGTAAACGGCTTCCAGGTTTTATCGGCATTGCGCAGAATGCCCGTGTCATGGACGTCTAACCCGAGGAAATGGCCCGTGCCATGCATGAAAAAGGCTTTGTGCTTTTTCTCTTCAATCAGGGTGTCCACGTCACCAACCAGCAGACCCAGCTCGACGAGTCCTGCTGTAATCGTGCGTACAGCAGCATCATGAAAGGCGTTGAACGGTTTACCGGGCTGCACTTCGGCGATCGCGTTGAGCTGCGCTTCCAGCACCAATTCATACAAAATGCGCTGCTCTGCCGAAAACTTGCCCGCAACGGGAAAGGTGCGTGTGATATCGGCGTTGTAGTAATCAATGCAGCCGCCCGCATCAATCAGCAGCAGGTCACCCGCCTGCATCTGCCGGTTGTTTTCGACATAGTGCAGGATGCAGGCATTATCGCCAGAGGCCACGATAGAGGGATAGGCAGTGCCGCCGCCAGCCAGCTTAAAGAGATGTTCCATCTCCGCCTGAATCTCGTATTCGTAGCGGCCCGGTTGGGCAATTTCGCGGGCGTAGTTGTGGGCTTTGACCGACACCGACACCGCCTGACGAATCAGGTCAATTTCTTCGGGCTGTTTGATGCGGCGCAGGTTTTGCAACAGCAAACGGGCATCGGCGATCGCCGTCGGCCCCGTGCCCCGCTTGACGTAAGACGCTAGCAGGTGCTGCCAATGCCGCAAGATTTTGCCGTTGAGCGCATCATCGTGGCCAAAGTGATAAAAGAGGCGATCGCCCCCTTTGAGATAGTCGGGCAGTTTGGCGTCTAGCTCAGTGATGGGGAAAACTTCGTCAGCTCCCAGCGCTGCTTTGGCGGCTTCCACCCCGAGCCGTCGCCCTGACCAGATTTCTTTGTCCTTGTCTTTGGGACGCACAAACAGCACAAAGCGATGCTCTTCGTGGTGGGGGGCCAGCACCGCGATCGCGCCCGGTTCGTCAAACCCGGTGAGATAGTAAAAGTCGCTATCTTGCCGAAAGTTATATTCGACATCGTTGTGCATAACCGCCATCGGCGCGCTGGCAAATACGGCGGTGCCCTCACCCATAAGTGCCATCAAGTCCTGACGTCGCTGTTGATAAACCGTTTGCATAGGAATCGATAGAAAGTGAACGAAGAAATGGGTGAATAGATGGGGATAAAATCGGGGCGATCGCGCTGATGATTCAACAGACTAGCCGTTAGGATATGACGCCATCCTGGTCAGCGATCGCCGCTGAGCCGTCAACGCAGGCCAGGGCGAGTCCGAGCAAAGCTTAGGGCACTTGCTTGAGCCCCCTCTAGAAGTCTGTCAGTGCCAAACTCCGACCAGCAAAACGCCATGTTTGAGCGATTCCCTGAGCTGAAAAACGCCTCATCCCCAGCGAATACAATCCGCTCACTTATCCTACAAATATTTCAGATAACCGGCTGGCGAATTAGCTCATCAAGGCTCATGCCCATGAGCGTGAGGAATGGACTGCTTGCCCCTTCCACCGGACTGGCCGGTTGATTAACAAGCCGGGAAACAGCTCTTGCTCAGGGCACTGCACTTGAGCAACCTCGCCGGAACCGAGCCGTTTTCGGTGAGGGATTGGCCGTGCCCCCCCCGGCGAGCTGGGGCGCTATTTTCAAACAACTTAACTAAGCCGCAGGGCTTGTGAGCAACTGCACAATCATGCCATCGCCCCCCGGCAAGCTGGCTGTGCTCAGCGTTACGGAACTGCTGTTAGCTTGGCGCGTTGGGGTGGAACGCATCAAATCTAAAAAGGGTTGCAGGCCCTCAATCTCGCAGCTTTCCGCATCGGCAGCAGCGGTGCGATAGTGCGTCGGAATCACGATGCGGGGATTCAGCGTGCGAATCGCCGCGATCGCCTCCTCGGCATCATAGGCTTTGGGGCCACCGCCCACCGGCACTAGCATGACATCAGGGCGGCCCAACTGAATTTGCGCTTCCACGGAAATGGGAGCCGCTGCCCCGCCCATATGGACAAAGGTGAGTCCGCCCTGTCGCCAGCGCCAGATCAGGTTTTTGCCAAAGCGCCGACCGCCATCGCGATCGTGATCGACTTCGATCGACTTCATTTGCACCGGCGGCAATTCGTATTCGCCGCGTTCGGCCAGGATCGGCGGATTCCCTGGCAGCCCTTCTAAAGTGCCGCCCTCATCAAATAAACGACTGCTGATGAGCACGACGTCTGATGCCACCGCCGGCACGGCATAGCCAGCGGTGCAGCCGATCGCCCGAAAGGGATTCACCAAAATTCGGCGGCCATCACCCTCAAACACAAAGCAGGTGTGCCCTAACCATTGCACCGTGACATTGCCTGACTGCGCTTGTGCCTTTTGCCACGTTGCGGTGATGCCTAACCCTAAGGCGGTCACAAACCCAGTCCCTAACTGCTGTACAAAACGTCGTCGTTGCATTTTGATTCCACACTCCCCATCCACAGTGAATGTTGGTCATGCCGTAATTGAGCGTATTTATCCTATCGTCTTGCGGTGAGGTTAGTTGCAGACACCGGCCGATTGTTACTCGTGGCTGACAACGGCTGACGGCCAAACCCAGACCAGAGAAGTCACCTCATGCCAGCGCATGTCTCGCGTTTAATTATCACGTTTAACTATGAATTCGCGGTTCAGCGTGCAAGGTCGCCAGGAGTTGACTTTCCACCACAGCCAAGGCTGCTAAGCGATCGCTCACCACTGGGCGATCAAACTCGTCAGCGGCCAGCACCCAGTAAGCGCCATAATGACGCGCCTCCGAAGCCATCAGGCTGCCGTAAAACTGGGCCAGTTCTGGGTCAGGGCAGTGGGTGGCGAGCAATCCCAATCGTTCATGACTGCGGGCCTCAATCAGGGCCGCAACCAGCAGCGAATCGAGCTGACGCAGCGGTTCTTCTCGTCGAACCTGAGCGCTGAGGCCAGCCCCATAGGGCGGTGCCGGTAAAGGCCGCAGGGGGATTTGCCGACGTTCGAGCCATTGATTCACCAGTTCAAAATGGCTCAATTCTTCCTGGGCGATCGCTGTTAGCGTGCGCACCAGGCGAGTGCTCGACGGATAGCGACACATGAGATTGAGGGCTACCCCGGCGGCTTTGCGTTCACAGTGGGAATGATCGAGCAAAACCGTATCTAGATTAGCCAACGCTTGCTCAACCCAGGCCTCTGAGGTGGGCGTTTTGAGCAACTGAATGGTCGGAGCAGGCTTGACCGCGATCGCCATAGAGAAGTGCAGACTCGTTCGACGTCTGTATTCTACCGACTCGGGGGCGAGGGGATCAGTTACGTTCTGACTCGGCGACCGGTAGCGCGGCCTGCAGTCGAGTGATCTGATATTGGGCATCGTCGTAACAGCCGGTGCGACCCAGATCGAGACAGAGTTGCGAAGCTTGACGCAGATCGGCGAGGGCCGCCCCGTGATTGCCGAGTTCAGCCTGCAGCAAGCCCCGGTCGTACATGGCAAACACATAGTTAGGGTCGAGGGCGATCGCCTGCGAAAAGTCGGCCATCGCCCCCGTCAAATCATTCAGGGCTTGGCGGGTCAGTCCTCGGTTGTAGTAGGGGTCGGGGCTATTGGGCTCAATTTGAATCGCGATGTTGTAATCCTGTAGAGAGCCCTGATAGTCCAGCGAGCGCCGCCGCACGAGCCCGCGATTTTGGTAAGCCAGCGCGTGGCTCGGTCGCAGATTAATCGCCGCCGCACAGTCGTCTAAGGCCGCAGACTGTTTGCCCAGGTTGGAATAAGACAGACATCGATTGAGGTGAGCCGCCGCTAGAATCTCGGTGCCCGCAGCCAATTCAATAGCTTGGGTATAGTCTTCAATCGCCCCTCGGTCGTCGCCCCATTCAGCGCGGGCGCTGCCGCGATTAACATAGGCTTTGACAAACTGATCGTCGTGCTGAATGGCTTGGGTGTAATCGTCAATCGCGCCCTGCGTATCTCCCACTGATAGCCGCATATTGGCGCGGTCATAGGCATAGGTTGATTGCTCTGGGTCGAGGGCGATCGCCTCAGTTAGGTCAGCCAGCGCGGCTTCGGCATTCCCCAGCGCAAAGTGCAGTCGCCCCCGCCCTGCTAGGGCCTCTGGATGGCGTGGTTGCAATTCTAGGGCGCGCGTGTAGCTGGCTAAGGCGGCTTCTGGATCATCGGCCTCCAGCGCTTGACCCGTTTGCCACTGCTGCCCGGCCAACACCCGCTGCGGCAGCCGAAGGGCCATCAGCCCAGTTAATCCGGCCAGGACTGCTAACCCAGCAATGCCTATCAGTCCCCAGGGCCACTTTTTCGCTCCTATCGGTATCGAGTCATCACTGTGACTGACCGACATCGGTACCTGAGACTGAGTCACTAGCTCCGGGAAGGGACTTGGGGACAATTGCGGCTGGTCAAGGGCAGCCAAGATATCGGTGGCCGTCTGGTATCGCTGCTCGGGGTCAGGATGCACCAGGCGGGTCAACAGCAGACTCGTCGGCGCATCTAAGTCCGGGATCGCGGTTAACAGCGCCACAATATCAGCTTGCAGGGTCGGCTCTTGGGCGGTGGGCAAGGCTTCTGGTGGCAATCCGGTCAGGGCTTGAATCACCATCATGCCCAGCGCATAGTGGTCGCTGCAAAACCGGGTTTGCCGACGCCACTGTTCTGGCGCTAAATAAGCCTGAACGGGTGTCGACTGGGGCACTGGGGCGGAGATTTTGCCTTTGTGGGCAATATTTTGGCTCACGCTCTTAATGCCGCCAAAGTCGAGAATGACGAGCTGATCAGCGGTCTGGTGGCGAATCAGCTTTGAGGGCTTGAGATTGCCATGCACCACGCCGCGTTTTTGGGCGTGGGCCAGTACCGGCAGCACCGCTCGCAAAAAGGCCCGCGCATCCGCCGCTGACCACGGCTGGGCCGAGGCGAGCTCATCGCGCAGCGATCGCCCCGGAATAAACTCCTGCACGATATAAAAACTTTGATGGTCACTAAAGGCGGCTGTGGTGGCGGGAATTTGTGGGTGCTGGCCAATCTCTTTGAGCACCTGCACTTTTTTCTTCAGCAGACTGAGAATAAACTGCCGCGTCATGGGATTGCGAGTGGGGAACCGCAGTTGGCGCACCACGCATTGAGTATGATCCAAATCTTGGATATCGGTGGCTAGCAGCGTCTGACCGGCGACATGAGTGTTCAAAGGGTGAATCGGCTGATAGCGCCCACCCAAAAGATTCTGAGTCGAAGACATGGTAGATGGATCCCTACAAAATTCCCTGGCGGGTTAGCTCAGGTCTGACTTGATCAACACAAGAGATTCCCTTTAATAGCAATCCCAAAGCATGAGCTGTTGGCAACTCAATACAGTCATTAAGCGAAAAAATTGCACCGTTATTTAACGTTAGCTCAACTGCTTACCCAGTCGCGCTGACCAAGATAATCAAGATTGTCTCTTCACCTCTTGATCGCGCGATCGCGGCGGACCTCGAAAAACTGACCTCAAGGGCGCAAAACCGTGTGTTTGTCTATTGACAAGGGACGATGGGAAGGGCCTTATGACCGGGAAAATCGCCGTCTCCACCCACTTGGTTGTGGACTTTTGGGCTTCACCACAAAGGGATTACGACTGAGGGGCCGCCACTTCTTGTAGGCGAGCTTGTACAGCACGAAGCAGTTGCTGAGCCGGTTCATAGGCCGTGGTACCCGCTGCAACTTTGTTGAGATCATTGACGATACTCTGCAGCTCACTGGCATAGGCCGCCTGATCAAGACTGCTGACCCGCTTTCCTAAATCAGTGTTCTTGGCTAAGGCTGCATCGAGGGCCTGCTGCGATCGCTGCTCGCTAATCTGCTGTTCTTCGACATAGCCCAGTTTGTTTTGATAGTCCGCTAGCTTGGCTTGAGCTTCGGTATACCCAGCATCTTCGACAGGCACTTGTTCGAGGCGGGCGATCGCTTGTTGCCAAAGCCCCGCAATACGTGCCCAAGATTCGACTGAATGGGGCGGATTTTGGGCTTCTGTAGAAGCCGTCCAGGCAAATTGTTCAGCGGCTTCGATCAGTGTCGAGGTGCGGTTACCGCCAGCTAATAATCCCGAAACTTGGCTGAAATCTCGCTGGTA
>JBHJJI010000045.1:0-3647 GCA_050042805.1 Leptolyngbyaceae cyanobacterium | reverse complement strand
CGGCTGGGGTGTGGTGTTGGGATCATTTTGCCTGAGCTCTGTGTCTTTTCTGCCTGCATTGGCGTGGAAATATAGCTTGTCGTTGAAGTGCGTGAGGTTACTGGGATCTGCATTGCCGCTGCCGGGAGTGATATCGGCGACCTGCTGGGGTGGGTTCGTGCCGTCATAGCGCCACAGCTCGGAGCCGCTGTTGCCATCATTGGCGCGAAAATAGAGCTGACCGTTAAAGACTGTAAGGTCATCGGGAAAGGCACCGTCACTGCCAATATTGATGTCAGCAGCAAGTTGGGGCGGATTAGTACCGTCATAGCGCCATAGCTCGAAGCCACTGTTGCCATCATTGGCGCGGAAATAGAGCTGACCGTTAAAGACCGAGAGGTTATCGGGAAAGGAATCGCTAATGCCACTATTGATATCAGCGACTTGCTGAGGCGGGTTCGTGCCGTCATAGCGCCACAGCTCTTTGCCGCTGCCGGTGCCATCATCGGCGCGGAAATAGAGCTGGCCATTGAAAACAGTGAGATTGTCAGGAGAGGAGCCGCGACTGCCCGGTCGGATATCGGCAGCGAGTGTCGGCGGGTTAATGCCGTCATAGCGCCACAGCTCGAAGCCGCTGTTGCCATCATTGGCGCGAAAATAGAGCTGACCGTTAAAGACCGTGAGATCTCCGGGCAGGGTCAGCCCGCTGCCGCCGGGGTTGATATCGGCGACGAGGGTGGCTGTACCCAGTTCACTGGGGTAATGGATTCGAGTGGTTGGGGTCAAGATTTGACTGGCTGCTGTTAGCCACTGACCGCGACCTTGGCGGTGAGCACTCGCGGTTACAGTGGCTTGGGTGAGGGTTTGGAGCTGCTCGACAAATTCCGCTCCGGCATCACCGGCTGCGACATGACAGCTGAGGAGTGTGAGTGTGGCCGGCTCACCGGGGGGAAACCAGCTGTTTAGGGCGGCGGCATAACTGTCTAATGTGTTGAGGTCTAAGACGGTGTTGCCTAATTGCACCCCCCCCGGAAAACCATGGGCCACCAGCGCCAAGGCGGTCGTTGGGTGCTGCTGCAACAGGCGGGTAATTTGGGCAATGCCGTCTCGATGGGGATCGAGTATGTGGGCTGTGACGCCGGGTTGCAGTCCGGCGAGCAGGAGTGAGAGGTGATCGACCCTGGCATCAAAAATTACTTGTATATTCGAGGCAGACTCTTCAGATCGGGTGACAATGCAGGACTTTGAGTCAGGCATCTCGCAGATGGCAGCGACAGGTGACATCCCTTTATTCCTCGAACGAAACAGTGAGTGAGCGGTTGACTGCGATCATAATTTCCGCTCAATAGTGGGGTCTCTACGTAATCGCCATCTTCAATGAAGCTTTATACATAATTCTGGGTATCCTTCCGTAACTTTACGGTCGCAACAAAAAGCGTGGCGAAAATTCTCCGTAAAAGTGAGGACAGTGGTCATTGCCGAAGTTCATCGGAACTCCATATTCTGAACTCCAGTTCTGACCTCCCGATGAAGCGCGATCGCCCCGACTACCGACACCTCCCTTTAAAGCCACCAAAAAGCCCTGAGATCCGTTTGAGTGATGCTCCAGGATCTCAGGGCTTTTCAGGGTTCGGAGACGATCTTTCTGACCGCCAGAAGGGACTGTGTTTGTCCCCTACCGACTAGCTTTCGGTGAGTTGGGTCAGCAGCTTGCTCGATCGCTCCACAAACGACTTCATGCCGTCGGCATCATAGCCCTTTTGGGCCATGAGGGCCAAATCGTAGACGTGCTGACAGATCAGGGTCGCCATATTGCCTGCGGGTGAACTGGAACCGTCGGGCTGCACGATCGTGCTCTGGCCCAGCTGGGTCAGATTTTTGATCAGCGGGTGAGCCGTATTTACCAGCAGTACGTGCTCCTCAGGGAACTCGGCATTGGTTTGCTGCATCATCGCCATCATTTCCTGCATGCGGCGAGCTTGCTCAGGCAGCAATACCATGGCGGGCGGCGTATCAGGGTTGTCCGTTTTCAGCGCCTCCGTCCGCACGGTCACCTTGGGCCGATTCAACGCCGTTTCAAAGAGCCCCTTGATTTCCTCATCACGGGTTTTGTTCGTGGTGGGATCAACGATTTCGCTGTCCTGATCCTTATCCAACAGGGCATCGTCGAGGTCAGCATCAACCCGCGCGAAGGTCACATCGGTGTACTGCTGCTCTAAGAAGCTGACGAAGTGGGTGTCGATAAAGGCATCTAAGAACAACACTTCTAAGCCCTGGGACTGGTGCAGCGCGATATAGGTCGCCTGCGAAGCTTCATCCGTAGCGTAAAAGACGCGGTTTTCGTGCCGCGCTTTGTTTCGCTCCAGATAGTCCTTGAGGTTGGTGTAGTAGTTGCCGTTAGCATCCGTAGGGACGGTCGATTTGTCGTCCACTTCCGACCAGGCGTCGTCCTCGTCGGTTTGCACTTCGACCTTCGCCGTGGCCTCATCAGCCGCGTCGCCCAACTGAGCCGTACTGCGGAAGATAATCAGATCTTCGACCTGTTGCTTAAACTTGTCGTCGTTCATTGAACCGAACTTGACAAAGGTGCCCAGGTCTTGCCAGGAGGCAATGTACTTCGCCAGGTCAGTGCGGTACAGCCCTTTCAAGCTATCGCCGACCTTGCGCGCAATGTAGTCAGAGATTTTGCGAACGGTGCGATCGTTCTGCAAAAAGCTACGTGACACGTTGAGCGGAATGTCGGGGCTGTCGATCACGCCTCGCAGCGGCATCAGAAAGCGGGGGATAATCTCTTCGCAGTTGTCGCTGACATAGACCTGATTGCAAAAGAGCTTAATGCTGCTCTTGGTGACGTCGATGTCGGGCTTGAGCTTAGGGAAATAAAGGATGCCGTTGACCGCAAAGGGGTAGTCGGTATTCAGGTGCACCCACAGCAGCGGCTCTTCTTGGAAGGGATACAGGTAGCGGTAAAATTCGAGATAGTCTTCATCGCTGAGGCTGTTGAGCGACTGCTTCCAGGGGGCTTCGTGCTTGTTGATGACTTCGTCGTCCATTTTGATCGGGACGGGGAGAAAGTCACAGTAGGTTTTCACCAGCTGCTGAATGCGGGCCGTTTCGAGATACGACGCCTCATCTTCGAGCAGGTGCAGGGTGATGGTGGTGCCCACCGTGTCACGCTCGGAGGGCGATAGCTCAAACTCAGTGGAGCCATCACAGCGCCAGTGGACGGCTTCGGCCCCCGCTTGGTAAGACAGGGTGTCGATTTCGACCTGGCTAGACACCATAAACGATGAATAGAAGCCCAAGCCAAAGTGGCCAATGATATTAGCATCGCCACTCTCTTTGAACTTGCTGACAAATTCTTCGGCGCTGGAGAAGGCGACCTGGTTGATATATTTTTTGACTTCGTCGGCGGTCATGCCTAACCCGGTGTCAGAGATGCTGAGGGTTTTGGCTTCTTTATCGATCGCAATACTAATGACGGGTTCACTAACGTCGCCGTCATACTGCCCCGATCGCGCTAGCAGTGAGAGCTTTTGAATGGCATCAACCCCGTTAGAGACCAATTCCCGCAGGAAAATCTCATGATCTGAGTAGAGCCATTTTTTGATGATGGGAAAAATGTTCTCAGTATGGATACTGATGTTGCCCTTTTCCAGAATTGTCGC
>JBHJJI010000044.1:0-7044 GCA_050042805.1 Leptolyngbyaceae cyanobacterium | reverse complement strand
CACTGGCTTGGGTAATGTGCAGCGTTTGAGTGGGTCCGATAATGCCCCATTCAATTTGCAGGGGGCGCTCAGTCCAAGTGCTCAACCATTTCGCCAACGTCCAGAGGCGGCGCTCCAGGCTGTCGTCGATGACGGCCCGCGTCGGCTGCGACAGCAGCGTTCGCTGGAGGCAGGCATCAATCAAAAATGTGGGGGCGGCCGCGTCGCGATCGCCCAGCTGATAGCCCTGTTCTTGATAGCCTGCCTGCCAGGCAAACTGCGGCCTCAGGGGCAATTTGCCCTCATAGGTTTCTGGACAAACCTCGGGCATTGCAGCGATCAACCCCTGCACGGCGGCGATCGCCACTGTCTCGGCAGAGCGCACCGTTAACGTGCCAGAGAGGGCTGTGGGGGCGACGGCTTGCACCACGATCGCGACTTCCACTTGGGTCGGAGAGGCCCCCAAGGATGCCGATGGCGTCGCGGCCCACTGGCTCCAAAAGGCTAAACTTTTGGCACTTAAGACCGAGAGCCAAAGCTGTTTGACGGCGGCTTCTAAGGCATCGGGCTCGGCCCAACAAAAAGGACTTTCGAGGATCTGGGCAAAGGGGGCAATGGCGATCGTCTCACCGCACCATAAAGAGGGAATCAGCCGCACCACCGGGCTGTCAATTTCGGCTAAGAGCTCCGACCAAGGCAACGCTAAGGGCAAATTGAGCAGTGGTCGGCGGAGACGTTTGGCGAGATTTTGCACCGAGTAGCCGGTGGCGCTGGCATGTTGCCAAAGCAGTTGCGGCCAATCGGCGTAAATCGGCTCGCGGGCCACCAGCTTTTGAATCGATTGCTGAAAATAGTCAGCCGTAATGACCCAACTGGGTGCGATCGGTTGCCCTGACGCTTGCAGCTGATGCAGCAAATAACCCGTTTCGCCGATTTGACACGGCTGCGGGTCGGCAAGCGTTTTCAAGGAAGAGAACCGAGACATAAAGGATCGGCGGGCCAATAGAGCCCCGTTAGAGGGCGGTGTTAAGTGGGAGGGTCGGGAGTCAAGGGTGGGCGTTTAGCAAAAGAGTTAGGATGTGATTGATTGGCGAGTCCCTAAGGGTCAAAAGCCAAGAGCAAGCGCAGGCTCAAAGCAACCCATCCCATCGCCACGATGATGCCTGCTCGCCAGCAGCCCAAAGCTAGCTGATCCGCAAACACATCGGAGAAGATGCCTAAGTCTAAGGGGAAATCACCGCAATCCTAGGGAGTCTTCTCATTGTTTTCACCCTGTGCTCTCAAAGCTGCCCCTCTGCAGAATAGAAACATCACAATCCGCCGGTTAAGCCGCCCCGCGCCGTGATCCCACTGCGATCGCCCCGCACCACTCCGGGACGGCGCTCCTCATCAAACCAGGCCATGGCGACCACCCTCGCGACTCCCGTTCCCCTTGGGGGAGACATCATCATGCTGACCCAGTCTTTGCAAACCGTTGCCAACTTATTTCTGCAGCAAACCTGTCCGCTGTGCGATCGCGCCACGCCTCAGCCTCTGTGTACCAATTGCTGGGATCATCTTCAACCAGGGGCCGCGACTCATCCGCCTCAGCCCACGACCGATGCTCTGCCAATTGTGACTTGGGGAACGTATGAGGGGGCGCTAAAACAGGCGATCGCGGCCCTCAAATATCACGGCCACCCACAACTGGCGAGGCCCTTGGGACAGGCTTTAGGGCAACACTGGCAGCAGTTTCCGCTTAAAACGGCGCGATCGCCTTTGGTGGTGCCCATCCCTATGCATCCGGAAAAGCAGCGGCAGCGGGGATTCAATCAAGCCGAGTTATTGGCTAAAGCCTTTTGCCAGCAAACCGGTTTGCCGCTAGTGCGTCAAGGGTTGGCCCGTCGCAAAGTGCCCACGCCGCAGTTTGGCTTAGGGCTGCAGGCGCGACAGCAGAATTTGGCGGGAGCCTTCGTCGTTGGCCCCGCCTTGAACCAGCAGCGCCCGACGCGACCCGTTTTATTGCTGGACGATATTTACACCACGGGCACGACGGTCAAAGTCGCGGCGGCTGAGCTGCGGCGCTGGGGCATTTCGGTGTGCGGAGTGGTGACCTTGGCCAGCGCCGTACTGGAGAAATCTCGCCCGACTCCGCCTCAGGGATTGGTCCCTCATCGCGCTGGTTCGCTGGCGAGCAGAGGGTGAAAGCAGTTTTCTCGCCGCCTCAGGCCGACAGACTCGATTGAAATCGGCATTGCCCCATGGCCAGGTCAAACACGTGGAACCCGTATTCCTGGGACAGCGCTTCGAACACCTTGAGGCCGCGCACGCTATTGCCGTTGCTATCCAGCGGTGGCGAGTAGACCGCGATACCGGCCTGGTTAGGCACCACCGCCATCAGCCCGCCAGACACGCCACTTTTGGCCGGTAGGCCAACGCGAAACGCCCATTCTCCGGCAAAGTTATACATGCCGCAGGTGTACATCACGCTGAGAACGTCGCGCACATATTGGGGCTGCAACACCTGCTCGCCCGTGAGCGGATGCTGGCCCTGATTGGCCAACGCCGCCGCCATCGTAGCCAAATCTCGACCGGTGACCAAGAGCGCACATTGTTGAAAGTAGAGATCGAGGGATTCTTCGAGATCGTCGCCAATCATGCCGAAGTTGAGCATCAGGTGGGCGATCGCGCGGTTGCGGTGCCCCGTGGCTCGCTCGGACAAAAAGGTGGACATATCCACATAGACGTCTTGCCCGACATAGCGCCGAAACATGGCCAGCAGGCGATTCAGTCGAGCGGTGAGATTCTCCCCTTTGATCAGGCTGGTGGTGGCGATCGCCCCCGCATTGATCATCGGATTTTCGGGACGATGAGAGGTTTCGTCGAGGCGAATCAGCGAGTTGAAGGGGTCACCGGTGGGCTCAACGCCGACTTTTTCGAGCAGGCGATCGCGGCCCCAATCTTCTAGCGCCATGCCGTAGACAAACACCTTGGAAATCGACTGAATGGTGAACTGCTGATCAACATCGCCCGCATGAAAGCTGCGGCCATCGGTGGTCATGACGCTAATGCCAAAGTAATTGGGATCCGTCTTGGCCAGCTCGGGAATATAGCTGGCAACCTGACCCAGGTTCAGGTCTTGATATCGCTGATGCAGCTGGTCTAAAAAAGCTTGAATGTCGGTCATAACGGGACGTCACCAAACGCGCGAAAACGGGAGCACCGCAGGGCTGATTGCCAAACCATATCAGCTTGTCAGGGGGCATTCTGCCTTGAACCCAGAATTTATTCAGCTACGAGATATCGCCCCACGACAGCGGGCAACCCGCTACAATCAACGGCGTTGAGCAAGGCAGGCTTTTCATGGCAGCACAGGCAAAAATTGGCATCATCGGCGGCAGCGGACTCTATCAAATGGAGGCGCTCACCGAGGTTGAAGAAGTGCCAGTGGAGACACCCTTTGGCCCGCCGTCAGACGCCTTGATCGTCGGTACGTTGGAGGGGGCACGGGTCGCCTTTTTAGCGCGCCATGGTCGCCACCATACCCTGATGCCGTCAGAATTGCCCTTTCGGGCCAACATCTACGCCATGAAGCAGCTCGGGGTGGAATATCTGATTTCGGCATCGGCGGTGGGTTCTCTCAAAGCCGCCGCCAAACCGTTGGACATGGTGGTGCCAGATCAGTTCATCGATCGCACCAAAAACCGCGTCTCTACCTTTTTTGGCGAGGGCATTGTCGCCCACATCGCCTTTGGCGATCCGGTTTGTGGGGCGTTAGCCCAGGTGATTGCTGATGCGGCGACGCAGCTCCATCTGCCCGATGTCACCCTGCATCGCGGCGGCACCTACGTCTGTATGGAAGGCCCCGCCTTTTCGACGAAGGCGGAGTCCAATCTCTATCGCAGTTGGGACGCGACGGTGATTGGCATGACGAATTTGCCCGAGGCCAAGCTGGCCCGTGAGGCTGAGATGGCCTACGCCACCCTGGCGCTCGTCACCGACTACGATTGCTGGCACCCCGATCACGACAGCGTCACCGTTGAGATGGTGATTGGCAATCTGCGAAAAACTGCCCAAAATGCCCAAGATGTCATTCGCGCCGTGGTGCGATCGCTGGCACCTTCACCGCCCCCTTCTGACGCCCACGACGCCCTAAAATACGCCATCATCACGCCTCTGGATCAAGCACCCGAGGCGACCCTTGAAAAGCTCGACCTGCTGCTGAAGAAGTATCGGTAGGCGAGCGAGCCACGCTTTCAATTTGCCTCTAGCTGAGTCACCCGTTCTTCTAGCTGTCGCAGATCTTGCCTGATCTCGATCGCCAGCGTGGCCAAATTATCAAACTGCTCTTCCAGCGACAGCTCATTCAGGCCGTCCACAGGGCTGGCCGGTAATGACGGCGGCGGCAGTGAGCGGCCAGACACCTGAGCTTCTAGGCGCGTGATTTGCGATCGCACCCGCGACAGCTCCGATTCCAGGCGATCGACCCGCGATTCCAGGCGAATATTCGTGCCTTGGGCAAGACCGCTGACCGCGAGGCCCAGCCAGCACAGCAATCCGAATATCACCAGCAATAGACTTCTTTTCATGTCAATCCCTAGTTCTCGTTGACTGCCGTCAGCGTGCGCACGATCGCGACGCGGCCATAGCGCGGGTCAATCTCTAGCCCCCACACCTGCACCGCTGGCTGATGGGGGTGAATGGTGGCGGTCGTGGATTCGCCGGGGCTCAGCGTCAGGCCAGCGCCAAACACCGCTTTGCGCAGTTCCAACGGCAAAAAGGCGGTTTCGCCCATCGTCAATGCTGCCTCATTTTGAAACGACAGCTTGCCCTCGTGATTGAGAATGCCAGCCGGAGCCGGGTAGTCATCACAAAAGCTGACGGCCAAAAACCAACGGGCATCGGCAATGCGATCGAACACGCGGGCCGGTCGCGGATGCTGCAACACCCGGTAGCCGCCCTCAACCGAAATGATCGTGCCGTCTAAAAAGCCGCAGACCACACCCATCGCTGGGTCGTCCATTTCGTCCTCCCTGCTCCGCGAGCGGTTCAGTCGATTCTATCAAGCGGTGATTTGGTCAGTGTTGGAAACGATCAACCGCCTATCAACTGCCTGCAGCGCTTCAAAACTGGCGGCTCCATTCCTTCGGCCAGCGCTCCACCACGACCTTCGTTTGGGTAAAGAACTCCACCGCGTGAGCACTCTGACCGTGCAGATCGCCAAAGAAACTCTCCTTCCAGCCGCTAAAGGGAAAGAACGCCATCGGCGCGGCCACGCCAATGTTGATGCCAATGTTGCCCGCTTCCGCCTCGTAGCGAAACTTGCGCGCCGCGGCGCCACTGCTGGTAAACAAGCAGGCCATGTTGCCCCAAGGACTTTGATTGACCAGGGCGATCGCCGCGTCGATGGTGTCCACATGCATCAGGCCGAGCACCGAGCCAAAGATTTCCGTATGGGCGATTTTGCCTTGGGCTGGCACATCTTGCAACACCGTGGGTCGCACAAAATGTCCCTGTTCTAGGCCCGCGATCGTGGGCTGACGGCCATCCACCAGCACCTTCGCCCCCTCATCCGCCCCAGATTGAATCAGGGATTCGATGCGAGCTTGGCTCTGCGCGGTAATCACCGGCCCCATTTGCACGTCCGTCTCCAGACCGTTGCCGGTAATGCGCGTTGCCGCCGTTGCCGCGATCGCCTCGGTAAAGTCAGCTTTGGCCTCACCCACCGTGATTGCCAGTGAAGCCGCCAAACAGCGCTGACCGGCGCAGCCAAAGGCGCTATCCGCCACGATGCGCGTAGTCATCTCTAAATCCGCATCGGGCAGCACAATGACAGGATTTTTGGCCCCGCCCTGACACTGCACCCGTTTGCCGTGGGCGGCGGCTTGGGCATAGATATATCGCGCCACGGGCGACGAGCCGACAAAGCTGATAGCGCGAATGTCGGGATGCTGCAAAATGGCATCCACCGTTTCTTTAGCCCCATTCACCAAGTTCACCACACCGGGCGGAAAGCCTGACTGGTCGATTAGTTCAAAGATTTTCTGCATCGTCAGGGGCACCTTTTCCGACGGCTTGACGAGGTAGGTGTTGCCGCAGGCGATCGCGTAGGGCATAAACCAAAACGGAATCATCGCTGGAAAGTTAAAGGGGGCGATCGCTGCCGCCACACCCAACGGCTGCCGCACCATAAATTCATCAATGCCGCGAGCAATGTCTTCAGAATAGGTACCCTGCATCAGGGTCGGAATACCACAGGCAACTTCCACATTCTCAATCGCCCGCTGCAGCTCGCCCCGCGATTCTTTGAGGGTTTTGCCACACTCTTGGGTGATCAGCCGCGCAATCTCATCCGCCGCCGCTTCGAGCAAATCTTTAAGCCGAAACAGGCATTGCACGCGCTCCGTCGGGGGCACCCGCCGCCAAGTCTGAAAGGCTTGAACCGCTGCGGCGGTTGCCTGCTCTACTTCACTGGCAGGCGATAGCGGTACCTGAGCTAGCACTTCTGCCGTCGCGGGATTCACGACCGGTTGCTGCTCGCTGGCACTCGAAAGCTGCCATTCACCATTGATGTAGTTTTTTAGCAAAGAGTCAGGCATAACTATCCGTTCGGCACCCACAGCCTTTAGTGAACCACAGACAGCCTAGTACAGAAGCGGCAGGGGAGCGAGGGAAGCGGGGCGATTGGCACCACAAGGGTTGGACAACTAAGGGATCGGCGCTTAAATAACATCCCCATTTGTAGAAACGTTTTCTGTAGGGGTTTGGCAGTGCCAAAGTATCTGTTTAGTGTCCAGCTACTGCCGATCCCCCTCAATCCCCCTTAAAAAGCTATCCATTACGCATAAGTATGTAGAAAGATTGCTGTGAGGGCGCTTCGAGCTCAAATTGCGCGAAGGCTTCACTATTGAGTTACCCACTAGAGTGAGCCCCCTCATGCAGATAGGATTAGCTAAGAAATCAATCCGATTTACTTCCAGGATTTACGACATGCTAAGCGCCTGCATCAGCTGATAAAGGCCTTGAGTCACCATCCGGATGAGAGTGTGCCAGTGGCCACAGGGGATATTGCTCAAAGTCAAGGAG
>JBHJJI010000043.1:0-3671 GCA_050042805.1 Leptolyngbyaceae cyanobacterium | reverse complement strand
ATGTGAAACGCTTTGAACCAGTAATAAGCCATGGAGAAGTGAGAAGGGAATCAGGGCAGAGGACTTTCAGGTTAAAACGGAACTTTGCGAAGCGTTAAGAACCTGAAATCTATTGTGGGACAGGCGATCGCGTTTTGCCGTCAGATGTCTCTCATCTTAATGTTTTGAGAACATCTGCCTCTCGAATGGCTTCTGCCCTGGTTCTTACTTCTGCAGCCAGTGGAATACAAGGTGATTTGGCCGATCTACTTTCGTTATGAAACTGAAATTGAAATTTTGATTTTTTAAACACTGAAAACGCCTTGATTTTTCGCATTTAACCAGGTATGCTGGCTGTTGTCCATATGAAAGCAGTGTCTACGATGATGGATGCTTTGGATTCGAAGGTTTTGGCTCACTTGATGCGACAGGCCCGTATGACCTGGGCCGAACTCGCTTCTCAGCTCGGCTTGTCGGCCCCGGCTACCGCCGATCGCGTTCGCAAACTCGAAGAGCGCGGCGTGATTCAGGGCTATCTCACCCAGGTGAATCCCAAAAGTTTGGGCTATGACCTGACCGCTTTCATCGCCGTCACGCTCGATCATCCCCGCGATCGCGATGCTTTTTTGACTCAGGTGCATGCCCTGCCAGAAATTCAAGAATGTCACCACGTCACAGGTGATGACGACTATCTGCTGAAGGTGCGATGTCAGGGGACTCAAGGCCTGGAGCGGCTGATCACCGATGGTCTTAAGCAGGTAACCGGCGTGGCCAAAACTCGTACGACCATCGCCCTCTCAACGGTGAAAGAGACGATTGCGTTGCCGATTTCGCAGGGCGATCTCATCTGAGGTGAGCGGTGGGGGCGGGACTAAAGTACTGAGACCCCAGCGTCCATCGTTCAGGCAAGACTGAAACTGTTCAAGGTCCCAGCCCTACGGCATGGGGCCGATTCCTCGACTTTGTTGATCACGTTACGTTTTCTCTATTTCCCATGTTCTCTACCTTTTTTACTGGGCTCACGCTGGGGCTGGCGATCGCGGCTCCCGTTGGGCCGATTGGCATTCTGTGCATTCGGCGCACCCTGGCGCTAGGGCGCTGGGTTGGGTTGGTTTCCGGCTTAGGGGCGGCGACGGCGGATGGAGTGTATGGCTGCATCGCCGGGTTTGGGCTAACGGCGGTAGCCGACTTTTTGACTGAACAAGCGGCGGGGCTGCGAGTTTTTGGGGGCCTCTTTCTCTGCTATTTGGGTGTGAAGACGCTGTTGGCAAAACCGGCTGAACCAGCCGCTGCACCGATTGAAAATAGTCAAGCCGGTACCTTATCTGAAGCCGAAATCGCTGCGACTGGGCCGCGATCGCTGCTCACGGCCTACGGTTCAACGCTGCTGTTGACGCTAACCAACCCGGCGACGATCTTTTCGTTCGCGGCGATTTTTGCGGGGTTGGGCATTGTCGAATCGGCTTCAGACTATGGCACATCCGGCATTTTGGTGCTCGGCGTGTTCTTGGGCTCGGCTCTCTGGTGGCTGTTGCTTAGCGGCACGGTTAGCCTGTTGCGCACCCGCCTGACTCCCACACATATGCGGTGGCTCAACCGCCTCTCTGGCATCATTCTGCTGGTATTTGGCATCGTCGCGTTGACCGTTTGGCCAAGCAACGGATAGTGAAGAGGGATGCCCTAATCGGGAGGAGCAATATTATGCTGCATCTCGATGCCGATTGTGTGAATTGTGGGATCGGCGTGCTGGACCAGCGCTGCCGCGACGTTCTGCTGTTCGGCATGGGTGCGATTTTGGCTGAGCTTGTATTTACCTTCTAAGCGGGTGACGGGCATCTCAAAGCCCACAATGCCCTGCATCATCCCTGTGCGAAATTTGTTAGAGAGACTCTGCCAATGGGCGTCGTAGCTCGCTTCATAGACGCCGATCATTTCGTCAATCATCTGCTCCATGGCCTCCGGCGCTTGATCGAGGGTCAGGGTTTGGGGTTGGCCGTAGGCGTGAACGGCAATGTAATTCCAGGTGGGCACGCTTTCCGGTTTTTCATACAGCGTTGGCGATACGTAGGCATGGGGACCGGTAAAGATGGCGAGCGACTCGGCGGTGCCAAAGGCCTGCCACTGGGGATTTTCTTTGGCGAGATGGCCCACTAACTTGAGTCCCTCGGTTGTTTTGCGCACGACTAGCGGTATATGGGTGGCGCAGGGCACGCCACCCGCGATTGACACTAGCGTGGCAAAGCTGTTGGCCTGCATAAAGGCCATCAGTTTATCGATATCGTCTTGTTGAAAGGCGCTGGGGCGATACATGGCAGTGGAAGGACAAAGGATATCAGGTTGATTAGACCACCCGTCTAAAATAGCTCACCCCTTTTAAGCTAAGTTGAAAGACCTGCCACGCCTAGTGCCATGACTGTCTCCGCCATGCCGTCGTCCACTGCTGCCACCGCTTCAGCTGTTGGCTATCCCCTCAGCATCGCGCCCATGATGGATCGAACCGATCGCCACTATCGCTATTTCATGCGGCAGATCACGCGGCGGACACTGCTGTATACCGAGATGGTGACAGCCCAGGCGATTATGCACGGCGATCGCGATCGGCTGCTGGGCTTTTCACCGGCAGAAAAACCGCTGGTGCTGCAGGTGGGCGGCGATGATCCGGCCCTGCTGGCGGCCTGTGCCCGCGCGGCCGCCGACTACGGCTATGACGAAATCAACTTGAATGTCGGCTGCCCCAGCGATCGCGTGCAGAGCGGCAACTTTGGCGCTTGCCTGATGGCTCAGCCAGATCTCGTGGCCGACTGCGTGGCGGCCATGATCGTGGCGACACCCCTGCCCGTCAGCGTCAAACATCGCATCGGCATTGACGACCGTGACAGCTATGAGGCCATGGCCCATTTTGTGGAAACGGTGGCCGCGACCGGCTGTCGGCGGTTTAGCGTGCATGCTCGTAAAGCCTGGCTGCAGGGCCTCAGCCCCAAAGAAAATCGCGATGTGCCGCCCTTGCGCTACGACGATGTCTATCGCCTGAAGCAAGACTTGCCGCAATTGTGGATCGAGATTAACGGCGGTATCAAAACCCTGCCGCAGATCCAGACGCACCTTCATCATGTGGATGCGGTCATGGTGGGCCGCGCCGCCTATGAGACGCCTTATCTGTTTGCCGAGGTCGATCGCACCATTTTTGGTGAGCCTGAAATCGCGAAAACGCGATCGCAAATCGTCCACGCTATGCTGCCCTATATTGACCAGTGGATGGGGCAGGGACTCAAACTCAACAGCATCACACGACACCTGCTGATGCTGTATCACGGCCAACCCGGCAGCCGCATTTGGAAGCGCGTGATTACGGAAAATGCTTGCCGCGCTGGGGCCGGTAGCGAAGTGTTGCAAGCGGCCCTGGCAGAAGTCGAACAAGTGGATACCAGTGTGCGGTTGAGCTATCCGCTGGCGAGCCGTCATTAACAACTGGGGACGAGCGATCGCCCGCTGATGTTCATGAGCAAATTCGGGTAACAAATTTTACTGGTGAATGTTGTCAAACAGAGCAGACTGCAAAAATAATCTTTTTTGCAGCTTCCAGCGCAGAGGCGGCGATGGGTCGCTGGGCGCGCCAGTTTGCGAGAGCCTGATTGATGATTGGCTGGTCTAACTTACTGTGCTGGCTCAACTTCCCCTCAGTATGATGAAAC
>JBHJJI010000042.1:0-13784 GCA_050042805.1 Leptolyngbyaceae cyanobacterium | reverse complement strand
CGGGATTGAGACACTGACATCGAAGATGCCTCCGTAGACTCTTTGCCCTGAAACCTACACAGATAAAGGGACTGAAGCAACTTCTGAGACCAGGCTCCACATTTATTCCAATCGATTGGCAAAAATCAGCGAACCGACAGTCTGAACTTTCTGTTTGAGACAAACCATCAAGAAAAATTGGCCCCGACGAGTGCTTACCCGATGCTGCTAAACACATCATTATCAGCGATTGCCAACGAACAGTTGAGAATTGCCATCTTGAGGACTATTCCCGGTCGCGCTCCACTTTCGCAGCGTTAGCCACCATGACATCACCAGGCGCATACCCTTTTACAGCCCTTGGCTAGGCCAAAATCACCTCTGACGATCACGAAGCGAGATCGCTGAGCACACGGGCTGTAGAAGACACAGCCAGTTTTCTTCCGACAGCATGCGTAATGCCTTTTGAGTAGCGAATGTTAGCCCACAAACTACAGTGCTGTTCATCAACCGTTAGTACAACATCGGCCCCTTTTTGGGTTAACTGACACCCCATTTGGTAGAGCCGAGTTCGATATTCAGGAGTCGTCTGTTTCAGCCGATAGTAAAACTCATTCTGAAAATGCATGCCATCTTGCAGGGTTTCGCAAAACCAAAACTTGAAGACTTGAACCGTACTTTCTTTGACAACTTTTGGTAGCAAGTCCCATCACCTCGCGTTAATAATGCTCAAGCCCGATACCGATCAGGCAATGCACATAGACAGCACAGTATGCCATTCTTCTATACATGTCTAAACATAACAGCAGTGTCAATTAAGTGCCATCACTTACAGACAGGCGTCTTCAGTCGTCTGAGCCCCTTAATCACTGCGACCTCAAGCGTTTTAGCGATATGACCGCTTGATGATGGCTGACTGCACCAGCGAAATCAGAATATCGTCAGTCAGGGGCTTAACCAAAAAGCCATCCAACTCTAAAAGTTCTTTCGAATCTTGCCAGCGAGGAGAGGCCGACTCGGTCAAAGCGACGATTGTCATCGCCAGCGCTTTGGCCGAGCAGCGTAGGGCTTTGACCTGATGTTCAAACCATGTTTGGTCTTCTCCCACCAAGATCACCAGACAAGGATCCACCTGCTGCGCTTGTTCAACGGCATGTTCTGCAGACGAAGCCATCACAAAGGAACAGTGATCACACACCGTGGGAAGTTCTGGTGTCTGAGCTTGAGGCTGCCGTTCGTCTAATACGAGAACATAATCTTGAGAAAGTTTCATTTCTTAACCATCAGGTTGTGAGCTTCTAACGGGGAAGGTTATTGCAAGCTGGTTTTATTCATGACACGAAGGCAATGTATTACTGAACTCTCATTCTGCTCGACGGCATCAACAAATCAGCGAGAAAATTCTTTTTTTTTCAGCTTTGCTGCTTTTAGACTTTCCCAGAGTCGGGATTTTCTTCATGAAAGTATTTTCTTATCGATAAAAGTCGGCTGCCATTCAGTTTTTATTAATGTTTGAAGCTGTTTTTTGACATTATCCTGGATAATCCAGTCAATCCTTTCTGGAACCAGATGTCAGCCCTGACAAGGTCTTTGAGTCGCGATCGCACCCTGAACCGAGACTTAAAAAAACAGAACCGAAATAACATTTCCGTCTATTGGTTCTTTTTCAGAAGCTTCAAGATACATCCCAGTCATTTTTATTTTTGTTAAGAGAGAGGAATCAATATTTCAATCCTGAAATCTCTGTTCACAGAACTTCAAGGTTTTTATTCGGCTATGGAAAATCCTTTCTGGGTCATTCTATGGCAGTTGTCCCTGCAAGAATGTTGTTCTTATGACTATTGTTAGATTTAACAAATCTACTGAATGACTTAATCTAGCTTCAACTTTTTTCCCAGGGAGCAAAATTTTTCTTGCTCCCTGGGAAAAGGTAAATCTAAAAAGATTGTTCTTTTTTTTAATGTCTTTGGATAGATGGCTATTGCTGGTGCTTCAACTGGCAAGACATTTTCAAAAAGCTAAAGATGATTCGAGGTCTGTGCCGCTATTGAACTGCGATGTGAATTGGGGAATGGATTGAGGACTCGCCCAGGCGGTCGAGCAAGCCCTGAAAGATTAGGCGGACAGGGTTATGGCATTGCTATTACAAAGAACCTGCATCCGTTGCAGGAGAGACGATCTCAGGCTTAGGCAATGTGACCGATCCGTATCCCGCTTGGCTGTCCCCTCCAACAACACTGTCCCGACGATGCGTCGTTGCTGAAAGCCGACGTTTGGGTTGACGTAATCCGAGCGGATAGGCGACTCGTTCGCCGTCAGTTTTGATGCACAAAAGAAGCAGGACAAAAGCGCGAGTGATGAGTGCCAGAAACCGTTGGGGTTGAGCGACAACCAGCAAGCTCAAGCCTGTGTCAGCTGGGATTTCAGCCAGCTCGGCGTGGTGGCGATGTATGCCTACAGCGCCGCAGTTTCTAGAATGGCGACGAAATGTTCGAGCGGAGGCGCGGCTTGGTCGATATTTTTGGCGCGATCGTCCCAGCGGCGGAGCTTGACCGCGTCTGCGGCATAGGGTTGCTGAATAAAGTGGTCGGCAGCGGCAGCGGAGAAAACACCGCCCTGCAGTTCTAAACTACGCTGCGATGCTGGAGATAGCGCCGCCCAATAGGTTTGATCTACCGCGCAGAGGTAGCGCTTGGCGGCCACATGCAGGCGAATTGGCGTGGTCACAGCCGTTGGCCACAGCTGCTCTAAAACTGGGATGGCGCGATATTCGTGACGGTCATCCAAACCGCGTTGGGCGGCATCTTCGCCCAAATGATGAATGAGGTGACCAATATCATGCAGCAGACAAGCGGTGATCAGCGCCGCCGACTCACCGGCCTGTGCGGCCAGGGTGGCACACTGCAAGGCGTGGGCTAACTGACTTACCGCTTCGCCGCCGTATTGGGCCTGGCCGCGATCGCGATAGAGCTGTAGTAAGGAGGCCATGAGAGGAGACATGGGTGGGCAGGTGTAGGAGACAGCAGGGATTGTGTTCACGGCCAGAAGTGCCGATCGATGGCGGCTTTAGGCAATGCGCTGGCCCTGACGCCAGACGGACGTTAATCGGGGGGCCACGCCGTCGTGCTGCAGGGCGACCAAATCGGCTCGCTTGCCGATGGTCAAACTGCCGCGATCGCCCGCCAGACCAATCGCCTGGGCCGGATTGATCGTAAATAGCCGCATGACTTCATACAGCGGTTTGGCCTGCTGTTGAGCAATGGTAAACATCGCCTCTAGCAGGCTTTGGGGCACATAGTCAGAGGAAATAATATCCACCAGCCCCTGGGCAATCAGCGCCATCGCGGAGACATTGCCGGAGTGGGAGCCACCCAAAATCAGGTTTGGAGACCCCATCAAAACTTGCAGCCCCTGGGTATGAGCGGCTTTGGCCGCCGCCAATGTGGTCGGAAATTCCGCGATTTGGGCTCCGTCTTGCACCGCTTCTTGCACGTGCTCGGGGGTGGCGTCGTCGTGACTGGCGAGACAAATTTGGTGCTTAGTCGCTAACTCGACGAGGGCGCGGCGGTTGTCTTCGGCGTGGCGTTGTTGAGCGGTGATGCGATCGCGAATAAAGTCTTCCATGGCTTCAGCGGTAACCCCGTGCTTGCCCTGGTAATACTCCTTATATTTGTCAAGCTGCACAAACTGCCGCTGTCCGGGGGTGTGATCCATCAACGAGATCAGGGCTAAGAGGGGATGATCGGCGTAGGTCGCGGTGACCTCGTGCACCTGGTCATAGCCCAGCTCACAGCGCAGGTGCAGGCGATGATCAACCGCTAAGCGCCCGGCCTGCTGCCCCTCGTGAATGGCGCGAATCATCGGGTCAAACTGGGTCATGCGCATCGACGTGGGCGTAATATCCCCAACGGCGATCGCGTCGCATACCGTCGTGATGCCCGCTGCCGCCAAATCGCGATCGTGGTAAACCGCCGCCAGGGCGATCGGCCACTTCACCTTGGGACGGGGGGCGAGTCGCTGCTCAAAATTATCGGTGTGGAGCTCGACCAGACCCGGCAGCAAATATTGACCGTCACCATCTTGTCCCTGGGCGACCACCCCCGGCTGAATATCGGCGATCAGCCCGTCTCGCACCGTCAGCGTCCCGCCCACCTCTTGATCCGGCAACTGCAATCGATAATTCGTGTAAACCTGTTCAGCCATAGCCAAATATCCAGAAGCGTGAGAACACAGTCAGTCAGGCAGCCGTAGCGTAGCCTTTCGGTCAAAATTTGTCTAGACGTCTCAAGCGAGTCCCGATCTTCAGTAATTAGACTCCCCAAGTCATCCTGGCCACGCCGGGGAGCCCAAGGGGCCGGGCCAGATTTTTCGTCTGGTTTCAGGGCAGCGGTATCAGTTGAAAACGCCTCGGCTAGCAGCCGGTTGAACCGGTGGTGCGGGGCGCGATCGCGATTGATCGGGCCACTCGCCGTTAGCGGATCACCATCTTTAGCCCCAACAGAATCATCGATGTGCCAAAGGCCCGCCGCAAAAACTGCTCAGGCAAATCGACGGCAAACTTGGCCCCAATTAGCCCCCCAAAGACGAACCCCAGGCAAATGAAGCTAGCGGCTCGTACATCGATATAGCCCTGGTCAAAATAGGTCCACGCACCCAACAGCCCAATCGGCGGCACCAACAGAGCCAGCGTCGTGCCCTGGGCATGATGTTGAGAAAAGCCAAACAAGTAAATCAAAGCCGGGGTGATCAAAACGCCCCCACCGATACCGATTAACCCGCTCAGGGTGCCAACCCCTAAGCCCAACAGCAGAAAAAGCGCCCATTCAAATCCCATCAGTCATGACCCCAACGTGAATTACACAAAATGGTTACGAATGCGCGCTGAGATCGTATCGATCACGCTGACAGTCACCACCAAAATGATCAAGATAGCGCAGACATTTTGATAGTTGAACGAGCGAAAGTTTTGATAGAGCGTGACGCCGATGCCGCCCGCGCCGACAATGCCTAACACCGAGGCCGATCGCACGTTGGCTTCAGATCGGAAGAGCGAGTACGCCGTCCACAGCGGAATCACCTGGGGAATGACACCAAAAATCACCTCTTGCACCTTGCTTGCCCCCGTCGCCCGAATGCCCTCCACCGGCCCGGGCTCAATCGATTCGATCGCCTCAGAAAACAGCTTGCCGAGGGTGCCTGCCGTATGCACAAACAGCGCTAACACCCCGGCAAATGGCCCTAACCCAACCGCCACAATGAAAATTAAGGCAAAGACCAGTTCATTGATCGCGCGCATCGCATCCAGCAGCCGCCGCACCGGAAACACAATCCAGTTGGGGCAGACATTTTGTGAGGCCAAAATCGATAGGGGAACGGCGACAATTACCGCCAGCAGCGTGCCCCAAATGCCCATGGCAATGGTTTCAATGGTGGCTCTGAAGTAGTTGGCCCAGCGGGTGAAATCGGGCGGGAAGAATTTGGCGATCAGGTTCGCCATCGAGCCAATTCCTTCAAACAGCTCGACAAAGCTCAAGTCACTGACGATGCCCGAGTAGATCAAGATGCCCAGGGTGACTAGCAACCCCAAAATCGTCCAGGGCGTCCAAACGGGTTTGGCTTTTGATAGCGCCCGGTGGACTTCGGGCGAGTAGGCGGAATCGGACGAGCTGAGGGCGGCAGAGTGGGGCATGGTGGAATTTGACGACTAGGGACTGTAGATCAGGTGAGGGCGATCGCCCCGCTGCCCTACAAAACTGGGGGCACAGCGAGGCGCAAGCAGCGGTTCGTTGCTGTTAACGTCTCAGATGTTGGAACGTTAAGTAAAGCTCTGGCTCTGGGCGATCGCGGCAAATATGCCGGACAGGTCTCAACTACCATGCTGAAAGAGCAGTGTCAGCAGCCAGCGGCCCGCCGTAAGACGAGTCGTCTGCGGCATGATTTCACCCACCCTTGCCGATAGCTCGGGAGCAGTGGAGGCAAGGGGACAGAGAAACTAGCAAGGTAATCTTAATTTCTCCGTGGAGTAATACCAATTCTCTAAAACTGGACTACAGATGCCCATACTGGAGCGATCCCCCCAACCCCCCTTGAAAAAAGGGGGGCAGCAAAATTCGGGTGGTGAATAGCCCCTTTCCCAAGGGGGCGGCGACAGCGGGGGATCCTCGATCTGTAGCGCTGTCATGCAGAATCGGTATAACAGGCTTCTGGCTGCTCGTAGCGTCAAGCCTGATCTACTTGAGAGATTCCAACGCCTGCTCCAGCTCTGCGAGTTTGGCGGTTTTATCGGCCTCACTCAGAGCTGAGTCATTTTTGGTTTCTTCCATTTGCTTGGCGATGTCTAGTTCGCGAATGGGGTTCCAGTCGGCATCAACTGCCGGGTCAAAACGCGCCCAGTCAAGCGGCCCCAGCACCGCCTCGTCGTCAACGTTTTCGAAGAAGTCCTTGAACTCGGCTTTCAGACAGTCGGGAATGTCGGTCTGATAAGCAATGGGGTCGCTGGGAATCAGCGGCGAAGTCCAAATAATTTGCACTTGCTCAAACGCTTCCGCATCGGTTTCTTCGAGTCGCGACATCGACTCGCTGTTATTGGTAGCGACATCCACCTGATTGTTGGCAACTGCCTGCGCCGTGGCTTCGTGGCTACCCGCAAACAGTAACTCGCTGAACGCCTCTTCTGGGTTGACGCCATTTTGGGCGAACACATAATAGCTAGGCACCAAAAAGCCCGACGTCGAGTTGGGGGCGTTAAAGGCAAAAGTCAAATCACCCGCATTCTCAATCACATACTGATCGCCATCGCCCGCTGCAACATCAATCTCCTGCACGATGGGATTGGCGGTGTTGGTAATCAGGTGAGCGTAATAGCCTTTTGAGCCGTCAGTGGCCACGGTTTGCACAAAGACTTCGGCCCCCGATCGCTCAGCCGCTTCGATGTAGGACTTGCCGCCATACCAAGCAAGCTGAATCTTGCCAGCCCCCATGGCTTCAATGACACCCGCATAATCAGTCGCGTAAAAGCCGTTGACCGGGCGACCCAATTCTTCCGACATGACGGCCAAAAAGGGCTCCCAGAGTTCCTCCAGGTTTTCTTGAGATTCTGTCGAAATAATGCCAAAGTCAATTTCGGCCAGCTCTGGCGCACAGACCCCGCCTTCTGCAGGCGTCGCCTCTGCCGTTGCATCGGCGGTCGCATCCGCTGTGTCCCCAGTGGAGACGCTGCTGCTGCAGCTAGCAATCAGGGCGGTTCCTACACAAGCCAAGGTCAAGCGAGCCGACCAGCGCGTCAAAATAGAAGTTGTCATGGTAAATCCTCAGACTAAATGTCAGAACAAAGGAAACAGCCAACAAAAACACTGAAACAAGAAAACTTACAACGCTTTTCCACAGGTCGGAAAAGGCTTAACGGGACCGGTTCAGAGTGAAGATGCCGTAAACATCTCAGCATGGCCGCTGAGCACCAACTCTTCAGCCGCAGCGCCATAGATCTCATTGAGCTGATGATCATTGAGGTCAACGGTGGAGCCGTCAAACCGCACGACACCGTCTCGCAGCGCGACCGCCCGATTGAAATACCGACGCACCATTTGCACCTGATGCAGCGACGTCACCACGGTGATGCCTTCATCTTCGTTAAGACGAACTAGCAACTCCATAACTTTGCGAGCGGACTCCGGATCTAAGGAGGCAATCGGCTCGTCAGCCTGGATGGTTTGCGCGCCCTGCATCAAACAGCGGGCGATCGCCACCCGCTGCTGCTGTCCTCCGGAGAGCGATGCCGCTCGCTTGTAGGCCTGTTCGAGAATGCCCACCCGCTCTAACGCGGCCAAAGCCTGCAGCCTTTCGGCTTGCGAGAAGTGGTGGAAGAACGATCGCCCCAGCGAAACCTTGGACAGATTGCCCACCAACACGTTCTCTAAAACCGTGAGCCGATTGACCAGATTGAACTGCTGAAAGATGAAGCCCACTCGGCTGCGCAGCTGCCGGGCCTTAGAATGCAGCTTGCCATCCACTTGCAGAGGGCTGCCAAAAATTTCGACAGTCCCCTGCTCGGCCAGTTGCAGACCATTGATGTTGCGCAGCAAGGTCGATTTACCGGAACCAGAAGCCCCGACTAGGGCCACTCGCTCACCCGCACTGACCTGAAAAGCCACTCCCTGCAGGGCGGCCACCCCCTTGAATGATTTCGAGAGGCGATCGACTAAAACAGCGGGCTGGCGAGGGGAAGCCTTCATTAAAATCTCCATAACTGGTCACATCATATGCCTCAGCCTAGCGAGTTCCCAACCTCCAAAACGCCCTGCCACAGGCCTTTCCAAGTAAGCACCTAGAGGACTAGACGTCTATACATTCAGGCTTCTGACAGAACAACTCACATTGTTAGATGTCGGACTTAAGAACAGATGCACGGCACGTTAATTTTTTGCGAAGCTCAGTTTAAGGAGATGAGGCAGTTTCTCAGCAAAAATTTACCGGTGTTGTCAGGGCGGGTTTAGCAGACGCCTGACTTCATGGCCAAAAGGTCTCTACAAAACTCGCCCCTACGGGGATTGGCTTTGCGAACAGTCTTCTTAAAGGTGCATCAGGCCGTGAACTGTAGCGGTGAGCCGCCATCACCGCTCGTTTTCGATCACCAGTTCCATGCGATCGCCCCGAAAGCGCGTGACACCGTATTCGATCACAATGCCTTTTTGATCCACGTTGATCGATTCTGATAGCAAAATCGGCTGATTGGCAGGCATGCGCAACAGCCGCGCATCTTCAGTGCGGGCGCGGCGAGCCGATAATCGGGTGGATTGACGAATATGATCGCAGCGGTATTCGGCCTGCAGCATCAGCGAAATTGACCGGTAGGTCTGACAATGGGCCACTAACCCCGGAAAGTGAGCACCGGGAAAGTAACTGCTGGCAATGCTGAGGGGCACTTCATCGGTTAAGGTCAAGCGTTCATACAGCACGACCGGATCGCCGACCGATATCTCTAACTGCTTGGCCACCGGATGATCAGCGGCGATCTCAGCCACCTGCAAGACTTGCGATTGGGGCTGTAAAGACTGCGCCTTGAGCGACTCGTTAAACCGCACTCGGCGGCCAATCGGTACCGCGATCGGGGCCGCTACGACAAACGTGCCGCGACCGCGTTCAACACCCACAATGCCCTCATGACGCAGCACTTCCATGGCTCGCCGCAGGGTGTGACGGTTGACCCCAAAGCGTTCACTGAGTTCGGCTTCGGTAGGGAGGCGATCACCCACCCGAAAAAGGGATTCTTGAATATTGTGACGAAGCTCATCGGCAATTTGCAGATAGAGCGGCAAGGCTTCTTGACTCATCAGCAGAGATAGCAGGATGACAAGTAAGCGAAAGCGCTTACTTGCACCCCACACAGAGAATAGACGTCTATCTAAAGACTTTACCCTCTTAAGCTTGAGCCCTCACACCTAATCAACCTAGGAAAAGTCAATTAACCCACTGCCGGGTGTCGTTTGGGTGACATCGATCAGAGGTTTGCCTGTTTTAGAATGGGAGGAAATCTGAAAATTCATCTAGACGTCTAGACAAATCATTGTGTCCATCGTATGACGAACTCTGCTCCCTCTTCTGCTCGGGCCGCTTGGATGGCGACCCTGGCCAAAGCACCTTTAGCGCTTTTGGAAGATTGTCTCCAGACCTTAGATGCGGTGCCGAGCTACCAGTTTTTGCGGCCGCCAGAAACGGGACTAACCATGGTGCGGGGCCGGTTAGAAGGCACAGGCGACCCGTTTAATCTGGGTGAGATGACCCTGCCCCGGTGCGTGGTGCAAATCGTTCAGCCGGATCAGTCGGCGATCGCGGGCTTCGGCTATGTGGCGGGGCGTTCTCATCGCCATGCCGAACTGGCGGCGCTGTGTGATGCTTTGCTGCAGCATGTCGACTGGGCTGACGGCGTTCACGCTCAAGTACTGGCCCCGCTGCAGGCGGCGGCGCAGACCCAGCAAGCAACAGCGGCGGCCCAAACCGAAGCGACGCGAGTCAACTTTTTCACCCTCAAGCGAGGCGAGAGCTAGCCGATGTTGACCCAACTGCCGGGCTTTTTAGACCCCGTTCACGACAGCCAGCAGACCTTTCGCGCGTTGCTCGATGCCTTGTCGCAGCCAGGTCTGCGTCAAACCACCGTGGCGGTGACGCCCCCAGACGGATTAACCCTCAGCTGTGCTGCCGCCGTGCTGCCCCTGCTCGATCTAGAAACGACGGTGTGGCTGCAGCCCGGTCTGCCAGCGGCGGTGCCGGGCTGGCTGCTGTTTCACACGGGCTGTCAATTCGCTGAGACGCCTCAAGCCGCTGACTTTGCTCTGATTTGGCAGATCGCCACCGCCCCTCCGCTGACCACGTTTCAGTGGGGTAGCCCGGAATATCCAGAGGCATCAACGTCCTTGCTGGTGCAGCTACCGACGCTGCAGGGTGGTCGCCCAGTCACTTTGCAGGGGCCAGGCATTTTGGGGGAGCGGGAGATCGCCCTGCCAGTTCCTGGTGACTTTTGGCCGCAGTGGCAAGCCATGACGAAACGCTATCCCCTCGGGGTTGATAGCTGGTGGTTTAACGGCGATCAGGTGTTGGGGTTGCCGCGCACCACTCGTCTTGTGGATTTTGAGGAGGGTACCAGCGCATGAATTCAGCGTCCTCCTCACTGCAGATTCGAGTGGCCACCGTGGCTGACCTGCCAGCGGTGCTGCGGCTGTATCAGCAACCCGACCTCGATAATGGTCAGGCGCTGTCGCTAGAGGCCGCCACCCAACTGTTTGAGAAAATTCAGCAGTACCCTAGCTATCGACTGCTAGTGGCCGAGTTGTCAGCTCAAATTGTCGGCACCTTTATGCTGCTCGTCATGGATAACCTATTGCATCGGGGCACGCCGACGGCCATTGTCGAAGCGGTGGCCGTCGATCCGCAGTGTCAGGGCCAGGGCATCGGTCGCCAAATGATGCAGTGGGCCATGGTGGAGGCCCAGCGGGCGGGCTGTTACAAACTGGTGCTGTCGTCGAATCAGCGCCGCGATCGCGCCCATGCGTTTTACGATTCCCTGGGATTTACGCGTCACGGCTACAGCTTCTGCGTCGTGCTGGACGAGGACTCTCCAGCGATGCCCGCATCGAAAGTTTCAACGTCGAAATAATTAGCACACCATTGAGAGGATTTCATGGCATACGTGGCGGTTAAAGGGGGAGAGCAGGCCATTCGCAATGCGGAAGCGCTGCTAGCAGCCCGGCGACGGGGCAACCCCGCCGTACCCGAACTCTCACTGGAGCAGATCAAGCAGCAACTGCAGCTTGCGGTCAATCGCGTCATGGCCGAAGGCAGCCTGTACGACCCCGACCTGGCGGCTTTGGCCATCAAGCAGTCGTGGGGGGATTTGGTCGAGGCAGCGTTTTTGCTGAGGGCCTATCGCACCACCCTGCCGCGACTCTATTACAGCCAGCCGTTGGATACGGGGGCGATGGCGGTGCAACGGCGCATTTCTGCCATCTTTAAAGACACGCCGGGGGGGCAAAAGCTTGGCCCCACGTTTGACTATGTGCATCGTCTGCTGGACTTTAAGTTGGCCGCCGAAGATAACCAGTTTGTCGCCCCGAGCCAAGCGACCGAGGCGGCGATCTCCGCGACCCCGCGCGCCCTCGATACCCTCGCTCGCGAAGACTTAATTACCACGCCTGCTGAACCGTCACAGGATGCTGAACCGTCCTCGGCAGCTGTCGTGGCCCCGCAGTCGCCAGCCGCCAACGGCACTGCGGTTCCCTATGACCTGACCCGCCAGCCGCTAGAGACGCCGCTGGCCCGCGATGCCCGGTTGCAAAATCTGGCCCGCGCCGATGAAGGCTTTTTGCTGTCGATGGCCTATTCCACCCAGCGAGGGTACGGCACCAATCATCCCTTTGCAGGGGAAGTGCGGATGGGCGCGGTCGAGGTGGTCATCTGTCCAGAAGAGTTGGGCTTTGCGGTGGCGATCGCCGATATCACCGTAACCGAAGTGCAAATGGTGAATCAGTTTCAGGGCAATCAGGAGGTGCCGCCCCAATTTACCCAGGGCTACGGCCTCACCTTTGGCTACAACGAACGCAAAGCCATGGCCATGGCCCTGATGGATCGGGCCTTGCAGGCCAAAGAACTGGGGGAAACGGCAGACAACCCCGCTCAGGACGAAGAGTTTGTGCTGTATCACTCGGACAATGTGGAAGCGCAGGGATTTGTGCAGCACCTGAAGCTACCGCACTACATCGACTTTCAAGCGGAGCTGAATCTGGTGCGGCAGCTGCGTCAAACCGCTCAATCGTCGCCGCCTGCCCCCCCGACCGCCGCTTCACCGCCGCTGGCATCCCCGGTCGCCGCCTCCCCCGCCGCCGTTCCCGCCACCCCAGCCCCAGCGGAAGCCACTGGGGCTCGCGAGTCCGAGTGATTGCCAGGGCGTACCCCTCCACTCCCTCACCGCCCCCCTTAAGTCTCATTTCCCCAGTCTTGGCATTGCTTGTCCTACCGCCCCATTTCCTGTCGTTTCCTGTGCTGACACCGATGACTCCTCCCTTACCGTCCTCCTCGCCGACTGCCGACCCGATGACTGCCGCGAGTCCCGAAGCGGGCTTCAACTTTGCTTATCTGGATGAACAAACGAAGCGATCGATCCGCCGTGCCCTCCTCAAGGCGGTGGCGATTCCGGGGCATCAGATTCCGTTCAGCTCGCGCGAAATGCCCATGGCCTACGGCTGGGGCACGGGCGGCATGCAGGTAACCGCTGCCGTCATTGGCCAGCAAGATACGCTCAAAGTCATTGACCAGGGCGCGGATGACACCACCAACGCCGTTAACATTCGCCGCTTTTTTAAAAAGGTCTGCGGTGTGGCGACTACGGATCGCACGGCTGAGGCCACCCTGATTCAAACCCGTCATCGCATTCCCGAAACGCCGCTGCAACCGGGACAAATCATGGTGTATCAGGTACCCATGCCCGAGCCGCTGTTTTTCATCGAACCCTCGCGCACCGAAGCCAACAAAATGCATGCCCTCGAAGAGTACGGCCCCATGTACGTGCGGCTTTACGAAGATGTCACCCAGTTTGGCCACATCGCCATGGCCTACGACTATCCGGTGATGGTGGGCGATCGCTATTTGATGAAGCCCAGCCCCATCCCCCGCTTCGACAATCCCAAGCTGCACATGAGCCCAGCGCTGCAGCTGTTTGGGGCGGGCCGCGAAAAACGCATCTATGCCATCCCGCCCTACACCTCGGTCAAGAGTCTCGACTTTGAAGATCATCCCTTTACGGTAGAAACCTGGGACGCCGCCTGCGCCTTTTGCGGCGCGACCGACAGTTATCTGGATGAAGTGGTCACCGATGATCAGGGTGGTCGTATGTGGATCTGCTCTGATACTGATTACTGTCACCAACGACAGCAGGCCGCGAAACCCAGCGCCGCCGACTAACCCTGATTGCCGGTTCCAGCCAGAGCTGAGGAGATTTCCAGTAAAAACGACCCTGTAGGGGCGAGTTTTATTGATGCTTTGTTGCCATGAAATCCAAGGTTTCTAACCTGAGTACGGGTTAAGGAAACCTGGCTGAAATATCCCCTCCGTGGGAGGGGTGGCCATCGGCCGGGGTGGGTCAACCCCTTGGCAACGAGCCGGAAACCCACCCCTCGCCCCTCCCGAGAGCTATCCATTACGCACAAGTCGCTGTAAGGCCTATGGTGACTAAGCTTTATGGGCAAGTTGAGCACCTTCGAGTAGATGACTCAGCTTACTGAAGCCTCGCCAAAGCGTCTTCAGGCCTGGATGGCCAT
>JBHJJI010000041.1:0-3951 GCA_050042805.1 Leptolyngbyaceae cyanobacterium | reverse complement strand
GCATCAGCCTCGCGGTGCTGTGGGGCAATTGGGCGATCGCCCGGCGGTTTCCGGCATTGCCCTCTTTGCGACCGACGCCAACTGGCGAATCGCGCCCGCGATCTCCCGGCCTGGGGCTCTTGCCCCTGCTGACGATGAGCAGCGGCCTGGCCTTGTTGATCGGCATTCAAATGCTGTATTTGGGCCGCGTGGTCGCGAGCTACTGGGCGCTGACCTCATCGGTGTATAACCCCGCGCCGCCGCTGCCGCTGTGGGCTAAGCCCGAGGCGCTATGGGCGGTGCTGGAGCAGCTGATCGCTGCGCCCTGGCAATCGCTGGCACTGCTGTTAGTGGCGATCGCTTTGGTCTTTGTGCCGCAGTTTTGTACGGCGATCGCGGCGGTTTTCGCCAGTTTCGCCTTGGGATTGGTGCTGTCGGAGCAGTGGACGAAGGTGCTCACCGCCATCAACCCGGTCTCTTTTGGGGCCACTGATCCGTTATTTGACCAAGATATCAGCTATTACCTGTTTCGGCTGCCGTTTTTGGAGGTGCTGGAATTTTGGTGGATCAGCCTGATGTTTTTTGCCCTGGCCAGTGTGACGCTGATCTATCTTTCGTCGGGTGAGAGTCTGAGCAACGGCCGGTTTCCCGGTTTTTCGCCCCCGCAGCAGCGCCATCTCTACGGTTTAGGCGGTGTCCTGCTACTCGCTACCAGTTTGAATCACTGGCTGGGCCGCTACGAAATTTTGTATTCGCCTCAGGGGGTCGTGTACGGCGCGAGCTACACCGACGTGACGGTGGGGCTGCCGGTGTATACCGCGCTGAGTCTGATGTCGCTGCTGTTAGGGGTGGGCATGCTCTGGCGCACGGTGTTTTGGGCGGTGGGGGTGCGAGACGTGTTTGTGTGGCTGGGCGAAGTGGGTCAGCGCCGCTATGCCCAACTGCCCTCAATTGCCTCGCGACCGTTATCGGCCCGCCCGTTGCTGTGGGGCCTGGGGATGTACCTGATGCTGGCCTTGGTCGGGGGGCTGGTGCTGCCGAGGGTGGTGCAGCAAATTGTGGTTAAACCGAATGAACTGCAGCGGGAGGCCCCGTATATCGAGCGGGCGATCGCCCTCACTCGCCAAGCGTTTGACCTGGCTGATATTGATGTGCAGCCGTTTAACCCCGAAGGGGAGTTAGTCGCTGCCGATTTGGAAGAAAACCGCCTCACCCTCGACAACATTCGCCTGTGGGACACTCGTCCCCTGTTGGAAAGTAATCGCCAGCTGCAGCAGATTCGCCTGTATTACGAGTTTACGGACGCCGATGTCGATCGCTATTCCTTTCAGCAAGATGACGGATCAGCCTCACTGCGGCAGGTCTTGATCTCGGCTCGCGAGCTGAACTTTGAACAGGTGCCCGACGTGGCTAAAACCTGGGTTAACCAACATCTGGTCTATACCCACGGCTATGGCTTCACCATGAGCCCGGTCAACACCGCCGACGAAGACGGGTTGCCGACCTACTTTATCCAAGATATTGACCATACCCCCAGCAATGCGGCGGTGCAGCGCAGCATTCCCGTCGGGCAGCCACGCATTTATTTTGGCGAGCTGACCGATTCCTACGTCATGGTCGATACCCAGGTGCCAGAGCTTGACTATCCCAGTGGCGACGATTATGCCTACACCACCTATGGCGGTGACAGTGGCATTTCCCTAGCCAATCCCTTCACGCGGCTGCTGTTTGCCTGGCACCTCAAAGACTGGCAAATGCTCTTTACCGAAGACTTTACCGATTCGACGCGCCTGCTCTTTCGGCGGCGCATTACCGATCGCGTCGAAGCGATCGCGCCCTTTCTGCGCTTTGATACCGACCCTTATCTGGTGGTCGCTGACATCGGCGAAGATCCGCGCACCTGGCGGACGCGCACCCCGGTCGGTGAGCCCACTGAGCCCGACTATCTATACTGGGTGATCGATGCCTACACGACCAGCGATCGCTATCCCTATTCCGACCCGCTAGGCAACGATTTCAACTACATTCGTAACTCCGTCAAGGTCGTCATCGACGCCTACAATGGCGCGACTCGATTCTTCATCACTGATTCGGGTGACCCGATCATTCAAACCTGGAGCCGTCTCTTACCGGGCATGTTTTACCCGATTGAGGCGATGCCTCCGGCCCTCTTCAACCATATCCGCTACCCGCAGGATTATTTTGAGGTGCAGTCGAACCAGTTGATGACGTACCACATGACCGATCCGCAGGTGTTCTACAACCGGGAAGATCAGTGGCGCGCCCCCAACGAGATCTATGCCAATGAAGCGCAGGAGGTGCAGCCCTACTATCTGATCATGCGGCTGCCCGATGCCGAGACAGAGGAGTTCATTCAGCTGCGACCCTTTACTCCGGCTCAGCGCAACAATCAGGTGGCCTGGTTAGCGGCCAGTTCGACCGGCGATCGCTATGGTGAAATGCTGCTCTACCGTTTTCCCAAGCAGGTGTTGGTGTTTGGGCCAGAGCAAATCGAAGCCCGCATCAATCAAGATCCGGCGATCTCGCAACGCATTTCGCTGTGGAACACGCAGGGATCGCGGGCCATCCAAGGCAATTTGCTGGTGATTCCGATCGAGCGATCTCTGCTATATGTTGCGCCGCTGTATTTGGAAGCGGAGCAATCCAGCCTGCCGATTTTGGCACGGGTGATTTTGGTCTACCGCAACCGCATCGCCATGGCCGAAAATCTCGCCGATGCCCTCTCCGCCATCTTTGTGCAAGAACGGGAAGCGGCTCCGCCCGTACTGCGGGATATTGAAAACGGGGCTCAAACTATTGACGAGCTGATTCCCGGCTTGATTGACATCCCGATTGCCCCCGATGCGGCGGAACCGGCCGATGACTCTTAAGCGGATAGGCCATCTTGCCCTATCTTTGTACATAGTCTAAAGATGTGGCAATCTATTTGCGGCCTCTGTTTAGGAATATCCTACCGATTTGAGAGGCTACAGAACCTTGAAGAAGGAGAGGAACCAGACACCTAGATAAGCCTCTCCTTACTCAAGGCTGTCGCTTATACACAATCTCTAGAACTCAGCGAAAATGGCAGATCCCCCGCTGTCGCTGCCCCCTTAAAAAGGGGGCGCTATCCGATTTAAACTTGGATGTCCCCCTTTTTCTACGCGCAGCCATGCCCGCAGGGCTTTAGGGGGATTGAGGGGGATCTAACCTAATGCGTGTCTAAAGAATGATTTATGTATAAGCCTCTCCTGACTCTTGGCGCAGCCTGCCCGGAGGGCTTAGGAGAGGTGCCGTAGGCGGTGAGGTTGACCGACGTGAACGTCGTACAGAGTCGTTGGTAGGCATGGCTTTTAGGGATTATCGGAGCTGCTACGTTCGTCCGCACATAGTCGTCTAGATTAGGCCGTTGATGTCGCTTGCCCAACAGTCCGCTGCTGCCAAACGAAATTCCGCGATCGGCTTGTGTTTGACCCTGTTTATGGTGTCATTTCACATCGGGGTGGTGCCCGCGATTATGCCGCCGCTGGTGCGCAGTCTCGACTCTAGCGTCGGCTATGTGCAGGGCGCGTTAGTGCTGCTGTCACTGGTGACGGCCTCCTTTGCCCCCACCAGTGAAAACCTCAGTCGTCGCCTCGGTCGTCAGGCGATCTTTCGCGGGGGACTGGCCCTGTTTGCGATCGGCACGGTGCTGGCATCGATCAGTCCAGCAATGGGATCCTTTGTCGTCAGCTATGCTCTGATCACGGGGATCGCCGCCACGCCATTGGTGAGCATTCCCTGGGCGCTGATGGATCAGTTGTATGAGGACAAAGCCGAGAAAATCGCCTTTTTGGCGCTGACCCTATCAATGGTCGTGGGGGGACTGATCGGCTCGCTGGCTGGGGGATGGATTGCCTTTCGATACAGCTGGCGTCTGGCGTTTCCTCTTGAACTGTGCCTGATTCCTCTGATTGTCTATTTTGTCAATAT
>JBHJJI010000040.1:0-27180 GCA_050042805.1 Leptolyngbyaceae cyanobacterium | reverse complement strand
TTGGTGACTGTGACTGGTGTTGTGTCGTGTGCGCTTCCGATCTTTTCGCGGGGGCTGGTGATGACATCGTGGTCGGTCAACGCGGGGACGACATTGCCTATCTGGAAGCGGGGGATGACCGTTTCATCTGGAACAACGGTGACGGTAGTGATTTCATCAATGGCGGTGAAGGAGTCGATGTCACTCAGGTCAATGGTGACGATGGCACAGGCGACGATTTTGACCTCAGAGCAGTAGACGGTCAAGCCATTTTCAATCGTCTGAACTTAGGACTCTTCACCTTGACGAATGAAGATATCGAGCAGTTCGAAATCAATGGTCAAGGCGGCGAAGACTCCCTCACCGTCGGTGATCTAACCGACAGAACGGTCGAAAAAGAGGTGTTCTCTGGCGGTGACGGCAACGATACCCTCGATGCGCGAGAAAGTTCAACGACCGTTGAGGCCTTTGGGGGTGACGGCGATGACCTCCTGCTAGGTGGGTCGGCAGTGGATACCTTTTTTGCTGGGGCAGGCGACGACATCGTGGTCGGTCAACGCGGCGACGACATTGCCTATCTGGAAGCGGGGGATGACCGTTTCATCTGGAACAACGGTGACGGTAGTGATTTCATCAATGGCGGTGAAGGATTCGATGTCACTCAGGTCAATGGTGCCGATGGCACAGGCGACGAATTTGACCTCAGAGCAGTAGACGGTCAAGCCATCTTTAACCGACTGAACCTGGGGCTCTTTACCCTGACCAATGAGGAGATCGAGCAGTTCGAAATCAATGGTCAAGGCGGCGATGACTCCTTCACCGTGGGCGATCTGACTGGCAGCACAGTAGAATCAGTCGTGTTTTCCGGGGGAGACGGCAACGATTTCCTCAATGCCAGCGGCACCGCCACGCCGATTGTGGCGGACGGTGGCGATGGCGATGACATTCTCATTGGCGGCGCTGGCGATGATATCCTCATCGGCGGCGGGGGTGCCGACTTGCTGATTGGGGGCGGGGGTAACAACATCCTCATTGGCGGCGATGGGGCCGACTTCTTTGGCTTTGACGTCGATCTCGCTCCGGGAGCACAAGGCACTAACTCAATTCAAAACTTTGGTGCCGAAGACAGCATCTTACTGGACATGAGTCTCTTCGCAGCTTTGACCAACATGGGTGATGGCACACTGGCCGCTGACGAATTTGCGGTGGTTAACAGTGCCGAAGAGGCAGCGCTGAGCACAGCCAAAATCATCTACGGCGCGACTACTGGGGCACTGTACTACAACCCCAATGGTAGTGAAGAGGGCTTTGGCAATGGTGCTCAGATTGCCACCATTGAAGGTGCACCCACGCTCGATGCCGAGAGCTTTACCCTACAAGCCTAAGTGGCTGAAACGGTTCCAGATCTCTGGTTTCTTAGTCACAGCCTTGAGGTGAGCGATATTTCGACAGAAACCGGGGATCTAAGCATCTTTTTTGCATTGTGATTTTTTTGCATTGTGATTAAGACACATAGCACTGATAACTTTGAATCTGATCGCCCCCTTGGTTCCTAATCTTGAGGCGATCGGATTCAACATTATTGATCAGGATTCATAAATGCAAAGCTGCCCTGCGGCAGGATGACTGGGGTTTCAGGATCATAGATGCAGGGGCAGGGTGGGTAGCCCAAGGGGAATGAACGGCAGTGAGACTGTAGCGTTTGCCCGGTTCAGACAACCGGGCTTCACCCAACTGGGTGAGGTGATATCACCTAGCCGTAGGTGTCACGTAATGACGACTCACTGGCATTCTATGAGACGTGATGGGCTAGCAGCGCGGTTTGGCCCTCGGAAAAGCTTTCAACCTAGGGGTCTCAGACATCAATCAAAATGTATCATCCCAGACTCTACGGCAGTTTTTATGACATGGGCTTCAAGTACGGCAGCCTACTATTCCAGAAAAATATTCAATTTCCTGCCATCCCGGCAGAAAACATTGAGTTTGGGACTCAATGCTATCAAGAAGTTCAACAGTTCTATCCTGATTTGATGCCAGAATTTCAGGGGTTTGCCAAAGGCTGGCAAGTAGACGAAGCCCGTTTGGGCGCTTTTGTCTCTGGCTTAGGCGTGTTTGATACGACGGGCAAATGTAGCGTATTCGCCTATCGCAATCAGGATTCCGTGATTTTTGGTCGTAACTATGACATGCTTTTTGAGTTCAAAAAGCTGACCGAAAGCTGCCTGATCGCCCCCGCCGAAAAGTTTGCCTACATCAGCCAGTCCGATGTTTTTATTGGTCGGTGCGATGGCATTAATGAACGAGGACTGGCGATCGCCCTATCGTTTGTCAATGGCACCACTATTCAACCAGGCGTCACGTTTCACTTTGTGATTAGAAAGGTACTAGAGACGTGTAAAACCGTTGATGAGGCGATCGCAGTTATTCAAAGTGCCAAAGTAGCCTCCGCCAATAATTTTTTAATTGCCGACGCAACGGGCAATATCGCCGTCGTAGAAACGGCACCGCAAAGCAGCACTGTCAGGTATCCCCCAGCTAGCGATCGCTTCATCTGCATCACCAATCAGTTTGAGACGGCAACCATGGCTCCTTTTGATCAAGGGGGCATCGACTGGTGCCAGCCCCAAGAGCGCTACCAGAGACTGCATGACTGCCTGGCATCAACCTCGCAGATGGATTTAAGCACAGCTAAAACTATCTTGTCAGATAGTTCAGTTTGTTTAGATTTGAAACAGGAAAAATTTGGCACGATTTGGTCAATCGTTGCCAACCTGAATGAATTAAACATCGAAAGAGCTGAGGGCAAACCCAAAGTAAAAAACTATCAGCCTGAGCCTCGACTGGCTTGGTGGCTCAAGAAAAGGGCATCGGCGAAAACTAACAAAGCAAAGCTCGTCTGACTATCTTTAAATATTCTTTCTATTTTGCCATCATGGTTCAATTCATTTCCAGATTAAATACTCTCAATCCCGTCTTGCTTGTGCCTGCAACTTTGATTGGATTGGTGGGAATTTTGTTGCTTTCACGTCGACGCTTTAAGCAGGAGACCAACTTAATCAAGCAGGAGTTGCAATGGTTTCAGCTGAACCTGATATTGCTATCAGTCTTTATCGTCACTGCTGGCACCACCGTTTTTTTCTTGAACAGATACCTTGACACGTTTGGCTATCCCGCCACCGTTGACGATGTTCAAACCCCAGCCCAAGTGTTGGAGTATTTGCAGCAATATAATCGCGCGATCGCCACTAATACCTATGCTTTGATTTGGTTTCTCTATGCCTTTGTCCTTTGGTTTTTGACTTCTCTCTATGCCTTTGCCCAAGTCATTGCCACCGGCCTCTGGCGTCGCTCAATAAAATAACCGCTGCCCTGCCCATGCTCCGTGATCGGACTCCCAACACAATTGGGGCAACGCCGGGGAGCAGAGGGGCAAGGGGGCCAGATTGATCGTCTTGTTTCAAAAAATCGGTGTCAGAACTTCCGTATCATCTTCAAATAAAAATAAATGACGATCTTCAAATATTTAGCGACGGTGCTTGCTGCCGCTTCAGTAGAGGTAATTTTGCCGCCCATCGCGATCGCGACGATTGCTCCCAATCAACCCTTTAAAGACCCAGCGGTGAATGCGATCACCCGACCAGAGGAGACCCGACTAACGACCCTGTCTGAGCAATTCATCATGCCTCCTGCTGCCAGTACCCCTATTGCCACGAATGCTTCCTTGACTGCCGAGATGGCTGCCTATTTGCAGGCTCACTACGAAACTGGCCGATTCATGGGTACCGCGATCGTTATGCAGAATGGCGAAACAGTTTTTGCCCAGAGCTACGGCATGGCCAGCCTAGAGCATCAGGTGCCAAATACGCCCCAGACCAAATTTCGCATTGGCTCCATCACGAAACAATTCACTGCCGCCGCCATCTTGCAGCTGCAGGATCGAGGGCAGCTAGACGTGCAGGCTCCCGTTTCCACTTACCTGCCCGACTATCCCCAAGGCGATCGCATTACCCTGCACCACCTGCTCACCCACACCGCTGGCATCCCCAATCTGACCAGCTTTCCTGACTATCTGGAATGGATGCAGCAGCCCACCCCCCTGGAGGAACTTGTTGCCCGCTTTCAAGATTTACCTCTGGAGTTTGAACCGGGAGAGCAGCATCGCTACAGCAATTCTGGATATGTGCTGCTGACGCAAATCATCGAAACTGTCTCAGGCCAGACCTATGCCGACTATTTGCAAGAGCATTTGTTCATGCCCTTAGGACTGGAAAATACCGGTTATGAACAGCCCTTGGCCGTGATTAATCATCTGGCAAATGGCTACCAGTTTACCGGCGAAGACTATCAACAGGCAGAATACATCAACATGGCGGTACCCACTGGGGCGGGGGCGCTGTATTCGACCGTGGGTGATTTAGTGCGTTGGCACCAGTTTTTGGTCGATGCGGATAATCGCCCACCCGGCATCCTCAGCGATGCCGTCATTGCCGCGATGCAGCACCCGCATGTAGCTTTAGGCGAAAACGCTAACGGCGCGTCCTATGGCTATGGCCTCATGATTGGTAAGCAGGGCTTTATTGCCCACGGCGGCGGCATCAACGGCTTTGCTAGTTACCTGGGCAGCCTGCCAAATCAAGGCATCACCGTTGCCATCCTCAGTAATGTGCCCAATGCCAATCCTCCCATCATGGCCGAGGACTTACTCGCCATTCTGCAGGGCCAGCCAGCCCGACTGCCCGCGAACGAAACGGCCATGACCCTGGCCCCTGAAGTCTTAGAGCGCTATGTCGGCACCTACCAGGTGTTCCCCGAATTTCAGGTCGTCCTCACCGTCGAGTCGGGACAGCTCCACCTGCAAGGCACCGGACAGCCCAAGATTCCGCTGTATGCCGCATCAGAGAGGGAATTTTTTGCTCGCGTCCTAGAGTTTCGGATCGTTTTCAACACTGCTACTGATGGCTCCGTGGAAAGCGCCACCCTGCTCCAAAATGGGCAAGAATTACCCGCGCCCAAAGTTGACTAAGGCCAAGATTGAGGGCGTGATTTCAACAAGGGTCAGTCGATTGGATCATGCCTGCAGCCATGATGGCACTTGGCCCCTGCTAACGCAGTGGAATCTGAATCAGAAATTCCGTCCCCTGACCAGACTGTGAGAAGCACTCTAGTTTGCCACCATGTCTTTCAACAATAATTTGATGACTAATCGACAACCCCATGCCAGTTCCTTTCCCGATCGGTTTAGTCGTGAAAAAAGGTTGGAAAATTTGTTGTCTGACGACTTCAGGAATTCCTACACCATTGTCGGCAATGACAATTTGAATCCACTGATTGTCTAAAACAGAGGTACGAATCGTCAGCTGACTAGGATTCGCTTTGATTTCTGCCGGTGTCCGTTGGGCATTCCATTCATCTAAAGCATCGATAGCATTTGCCAGAATATTCATGAATACCTGGTTGAGGGGACCAGGATAGCATTCAACCAGCGGTAATTCACCATAATCTTTGATCACCTTGATCTCAGGATATTCGGAACTTGCCTTCAAACGGTGCTGCAGAATCATTAAGGTACTACTGATACCCTCATGGATATCTACCGCCTTGAATTCAGATTGATCAACCCGAGAAAAATTACGCAGCGATAACACGATTTGACAAATACGATTCGTTCCTAGTTGCATCGAATCGATGATTTTGGCTAAATCTTCTTGTAGAAATTCCAAGTCGATCTCTTCAGCCGCTGCTTGAATATCGGCCACCGGCTCAGAATAGTGAGTTTGATAGAGTTCTACGAAATCCAAGACATCTTGAACGTAATTTTTGACGTGGGATAAGTTGCCATGAATGAAGTTGATGGGATTATTGATTTCATGGGCGACGCCAGCGACTAATTGCCCCAGGCTAGACATTTTTTCGCTCTGCACCAGCTGCACCTGCATTTTGTGCAAATCATCTAAAGACTGAGATAGTTCTTGAGTCCGATGAGCAACCTGGTCTTCTAACGTTTGCGTGAGACGTGACAGTTTGATGTGAGTTTGCACACGGGCAATGACTTCTTCTTTTTGAAAAGGCTTGGTAATATAATCAACTGCCCCTAATTCAAAGCCGCGTACTTTATACTCGGCCTCTGATAGGGCGGTAATAAATAAGACTGGAATAGCTTGGGTTTCGGGGTTGGCTTTGAGGCGACGACAGGTTTCAAACCCATCAATTCCTGGCATCATGACATCCAGCAAAATCAAATCGGGTGGGGCATATTCCACCTTTTGCAAAGCACTCAAACCATCTTGAGCAACGAGCACTTGAAAGCCAGCGTCATCCAATAGATCAAACAGGACACTCAGATTTGCGGGGGTATCATCCACCACTAGAACGGTGCCAGCTCCAGCTTCAGCAAGAAGAGACGGATTTGAGTGGATGGATTCAACAGGAGACATGAACTTAAGAGCCCTTATATTGAGAAATGAGTGCTAGCAATTCCTGTTCACGAAATGATTGCGCGATCGCCTGAATGCGGTCTGCAAAGGGAACCATCGTGCTGTCTTGTCGCAGCAGTTCCGCCTCTTTTAGGATGCCCTTCATATGGCCGCGCATCGCTAAGTCATACAGCCGCTCGATCACTGCCGGTGCCGGTGCCACCAATGGTGTTTTCGGCCTCACTTCCGCACTGCTGGAGATGGCCTGAGTCTCGCTATAGTCAGCGACAGTTGGGTCAGACTGATATTGCCACTCTAAGTTCAGCAGCTTTTCCAAGGTATTGCATAAGTCCACAACGTCAATGGGCTTATGCAAAAAGGCATCCGCTCCGGCGGTTTGGCAATCTTGACAGTTGCCTGAAAAGACATTTGCGGAGGACGCAATGATTGGGGTGTCTTGAAAGTCAGCCTGCTGACGCAACTGTTTGATCACCAAGATGCCATCAATATCGGGCAACTTAATATCCGTAATAATCAGATCAGGATGGAGGTTTTGGGCCTGCGCCAAGCCGCTGTGGCCATCTTCTGCGACTGCCAGCTGAAAGCCGAGGGGCTCAAGTAAATTCAGCACCACATCACGATTTTGATCACTATCATCAATGACTAAAATCGTGCGGGGGGCTCCCTGATAGCCCACGATGGACCGCTGCGCGTCTACCAGGAGAGAGCGCTGCGCGATGGGCAGGGCTAACTCAAATGCAAACGTACTCCCCTGATCAGATTCACTGATAACCGTGAGCGTGCTATCCATCGCCTTCAAGAGTTTTTGCGTGATTGCCAGTCCGAGTCCCGTCCCTTCCGAACGACGCTCGACATCACCCACTTGCTCAAAGGGCAAGAAAATTTTCTCCAGTTGCCCAGGAGACATCCCAACGCCCGTATCCTGAATGCGGAAGCGAAGCTGGACCCGTGTGTCACCGGCATTGCTCTCAGGGTTAGCGGCGACAACGTCGGGATTCAGAACTTCAACGGTAAGGCTCACTTGCCCCTGGTCGGTGAACTTGATGGCATTGCCTAACAGGTTCAACAGTACTTGGCGTAGGCGCTTGTCATCCACCAGAACGCAGGCGGGTAGCTGAGGGGCACTGTGGTAAGCAAAGGTAATGGCTTTTTGCTCAGCCTTGATGCGGCAGATTTCCACCGTGCTTTCTAGCAGGGCCGATAATTGCACTGCTTTGGGGTGCAACTCCATCTTGCCAGCTTCAATTTTTGAGATATCCAACACATCGTTGATCAGGGTCAACAGGTGAGACCCCGATTGGTGAATCACCTCAATCCCTTTGCGATCGCGCCCTTGCACTCCTTGAGACTGTCTCAAGATTTGGGCATAGCCCAAGATGCCGTTGAGGGGAGTCCGTAACTCATGACTCATGTTGGCCAAAAACTGACTCTTGGCCTGATTGGCGGCCTCGGCTGAGGCGGTTGCCTGCTCTAGCTCAACCGTGCGAGCGGCTTGCTCTTCTAAAAGTTGTTTAACCCGGCTGATGAGTTGGTTGAGCGACTTGGTTAGGATGCCGACTTCGTTTTCGGTGGTAATGGGTGCCTGCAAATCAAAGTTGGATTCTTGAGTGACTCGCTGAGCAATGTCTGTAAGGGTTTTGATGGGACGAGCGATCGCTTGACTAGTGCTCAGGGCTAACAGAATCGCGATCACTACCGATACACCGATGCTGGCTGTAATAATTCTCAACCGCAGGGCATCGGCCTGGATCAGTCCAGCCTCAGCTTGCTGCTGTTCCGCGTCTGCCGCTTGGGCGATGCGTATAAGCTCTTCAGAGAGCCGTTCAAACTGGGTGTCAAATTGCAGGGCTTCAGGAGCAAGAACGGCATTAATAATCTGTTGCTGCGCAGCAGACTCGCTTGTAGAACCGTAGATCGGATCAATTTGATCCCATAGGGACTGGATAAACTGCTGGTAAGCCTTGAACGTCCCAGCGTAGCCATCTAAAACACCTCGATACTCTGTCAAATCAGTCGAGACAAACTCAGGATGGTTATTGATAAATTCCCTCAGCTCAGCGAGCACTTTTTCAGTCTGCGACAGCCCGAGTGAAAATTCATTCGTTTCATATTGAAACCACACAGCGCCTTCCGCCGTAGCCAATAGTCGTTGGGGATGAGACCGTAAATTGAGGGACAGGTTTGATAATGCATTCAGCAAATGTTTCTGCTGATTCGCTACCAGTAATTGGGTTTCTGCTCGAGATTGGTAATACTCTCCACACACTAATCCCACAACCGTTCCAGCAACAGCAAGACTAATCGCACACACATAGCCATAGCCAATCCGTTGCGCGATGCCAAGGTTGGCAAACCAGGAGTTGAGCCCACCCAGGTGTGGCCTCTTTTGACCTGGGGATACACCCGGAAATTGGCTCTCCTTCGCCTGATTGATCTCTACCATGCCTTTACTCCAAGAGTTTGCCCTGGCCTATCGCTTGATACACTGGCGCATCATGTCATAGCCTGAATCCCTGCAATCAATCGATCTTGATTAGCTGATAGCCAGGATAAATAGCGGGAATCACGAAAACGTCCATTCTGGTGGACCTAAAGGTGAGTATCTTGCCCAGTGAGTCGATACATTTCACGCACCATGTCGTAATCGCTATCGTTTGCAGCGACTAACGTACCCCCCTGAAATTTCTGATTGGCCTCTGTTGCCAGCAGCCCTGCTATCAATTTGTCCTTCTGCTCGAGCATGCGAGATTGGATATCCTCCACCTCAGCTGGTTCCAATAAGCGATTGAGCACAAAAACATCGTTGGGAAGGGGGGCACCTTCAGCAATGATGGGAAACTCGGTTTCAGACACACCTGCAGCACTGAGAAATTTTTCATATCGGTGGGGAAGTCCGACCACTGCATCAACACTGCCATCCTGCAAGTTCGTCCAGATACCGGTTGAGCCCAGTGCAACCATCTCATAGTCATCGGTTGGCTGTAAGCCACCGTCAGCAAGGAGCTTGACACCTCCGATATGACCGCCAGTTTGGCCAACCTCGGTAATTACAACCGTCTTACCTTTTAAATCTGCTAATGCCTGGATTCCACTGTCAGCACGGGTCACAATCAGCGAGTGATAGTTGAGCCGGGTCAGGGACACAACCGGCAGCGCTTCTGATTTGGCTCGAATCACCACATATTCTGAAGGCCCAGCCATCACCATATCGACTTCAAAAGCATGGAGGGCGGCGGCGGCGGCGATGAGGTTTTCTGTGGGAAAAAACTCAACCGGTCGCTCTAAGACCTCTTCCAGAGCAACTCGAAAGGGCTCATAGTCGTTCTGTAATTCTTCCATCCCAACCACATCAGTGACCGCAAAGCGCAGGGTCTTGCGTTGATTGCTCGGAGCACTCATCTGCCCACTAGTGGTGGTTGCAGCACACCCTGCAGTAAAGAATAAAGAATAGGCAAGAAAATGGCGTCGTTTCATTATGAGAATCCCATAGAGCTATTAGCATGAAGAGGCCTTTAATTAGGTCGAAAAGAAATCAACGAAATCCGGCTTGAAATATAAGCTCGTTATTCATCAATCTGTGTCGTTGGCAGACATCACTCATCCCTTGAAGGGAATACCCAAGAAATTTCGTCGTTTCATGTTGTCGCCTCTGGAAGATTGTGAAAAATAACTGACCTTTGAGTAGAGACGTTCCTGCCGACATAGTTAAAGTTGCCCAGAGATCTGCCAAGGCAAACAAGCGTGAAATGATTTTTATTTTCCATTCAATATACTGAGAAGCTGACTCTCAACTCCCACTGGTCGCGATGGCCATTGCCAATCCTCAAGAGGAATCAGTGCTGCTTGCTTAGATTAGCTCCCCGCTTTTTTTGAGTTGTCAGGAGGGCTTTAAGGTCGGCTTCATTTTCCCTTATTTTGAGATGGCAAACGCCTGACATCGCTCATCGTGAATGCTGCAGTTCCTTTCGGGCATCTGTACAGAATTGAGATTACTAATTAGGGGAATAGGCTGAGTCTGCTGGCTCATAGTGTTAAGTCACTCAACGGCTGGGTAAGCTAGGAATGTGGCCTATTGGTTCCTTTCACTAATAAGGATAAGAAGGGCTCAATATGGCATCTGTCCTTTCGTATAGGACAGCCAGGATTATTATTCCAGGTGTGCAGAGTGTCCTAGGACTAGCAACCTGCACAAACCTCTGTTGTGATTGCGATAACGGTACCTCTTATTGTGTTGGTTTTGGTATGTTAAAACGTCGTGCCTTCCTAAAATACAGTTTGCTAGGGTTAGGCGGTTGCTCCCTCGCTAAAGGACCTTCTTTACCGCTTACTGGTCAGCAGAAACATCCGGAAAAGCTGAGGTTTGCTGTTACCGATCTGAGTGGCCTGGATACCCTTGAGCAGGATTTTGGCCAATTTCGAGAGGTGCTTGCCGAAGTCCTGGCGCTTCCTGTTGAGTTCTTCCCGGTTGAGAACTACACTGCTGCAGCACCGGCGCTGTTGGCCAACGAGCTAGACTTTGCTATGGCTGGTCCGTCTGAATATTTACTGCTAAGGGCAAGGGCAAACGCCGTCCCCATTGTGGGCGTGACACGCTCTAACTACTACACCATGGTGATGACGCGAGTGGGCAGCGGTATCCAGACCTTGGCCGATCTCAAAAACAAAACAATTGCGATGCGAACTAAAGGCTCGACCGCAGGCCACATCGTGCCTATGAAGATGCTGCTGGATGCAGGGGTATCACCTCAGGACTATGAAGTCCAGATGCTCAATCGAGAGGGAGCTGATGCGCTCCGGTCGGGGCAGGTAGACGCCTGGACAGATTCCTTCTCTCGCTACACAGAGTATGTGAAGGAGCCGGGACTAAAAGGGACTGAGATACAGGTAATTGCGAGTAGTGATCCCTTGCCACCCGATTTATTTGTGGCAAACCCCAGCTTAGGAGACGAGTTCATTGAGAATCTGCAATTGCGAATGATCGAGTACAAAACAGCACTCCTAGAAGCATTGTCGGCTTCTAAGGCTAATGCCAAGTACATTACTTCCGACATGATTGCTGTGCAAGATGCCGATTATCAGGCCCTGCGCGACAGCTATTACGCAATTGGTCAAGGTTCAGCTATCGAGTAGTGCATCTGAGGATAGAGCCCCAGTAGTGTTCGACCGGCTAGTTGCAATAGTGACTCGGTCAGGTAGTTGGTTCGGAATTGACCGCCGCTGAGCGGTTTTCTGACCGGCGTGGGTGGCCACCCAGTAGCGACTCTGACGTTCGACAAAGTGAATTGTCCAACTTTCAGACTGATGAGGGGAAGGTTCTCACCCACGCGAGTGTAAACTTCATCCCCTTCCAGGGGGACATCCGCTGCTGCCGGTACGGGGGAGACCAGGAAAGACAATTTGGTCAGACAAACGCGTTAGTTAAGGCAATGGCTTGGGCGGCGATGCCATTTCAGGTTGCTTGATTCGCGGTGTTCCAAAACTTAATCCGTATGACATGATTCCACAAGAGTGATAACAATCGCCCCCAGCGGGGCCGTTTGCTATCGGCAGCCTAGGTTCAGACAGGGCTGCCGTCCTCCTGTCTGCCGGAGTCCGCGCCGAAGCCGAATCACCGGCAGGCAAGCAAGAAGAACAGTAAAAATATTGAATCACTAGCGCAGGGCATGCATGCAGTCTGAGCCAGTCCAATCATCCTGGTATCTCGTCTTGGGCCGATCGCCACAGCCGCTCTCAAACGTGACCTGGCAGGACGAGGGGTTAGCCATTGTCGGCATTACCCCCGGGGTGGGAGGTCAGGACCGGTGGGTGGTGGTCGGTGATGTGTGGTTGAGTGATCGCGACGGGCTCTTGCAAGGGCTAGAAATTGACTCGGCAGACTGGCGGGGCACCGATATCGACGTCGTGGCCCGCTGCTGGGAACGATCGGGAGTCGCGGCGCTGCAGTTGCTACGCGGCATGTTTGCGATGGCCATCTGGGATCGGCACCGTCAGGAACTGTGGCTGATTCGCGATCGCGTCGGCGCGCGAACGCTCTACACCGCGCAAATGGGGAATATCTGCTACATCGCCCCACGGCTGAAAACGCTGAATCCGTGGCGCTCGTCTCAGCTTGACCTGGTCGCCCTGCGAGACTATCTGTGCTGTGCTTTTGTGCCCGGCGAACGCACCCTCTGGCAAGACGTGCGCGAACTGCGCCCTGGCACCTATCTGCAGTTGCCGCAGGGCAACGCTTCCCCCTACTGGCAAGCGCCGCCGCCGGAGTGGAGTGACGAGGCCGCTCCGCCGCTGGCGTGGTATGGTGAGCGGCTGCGATCGCAACTGGAGGTCGTGACGAAAGCCTGTCTACCCGCCGGGCAGCCAGTTGGGGTCTACCTGTCTGGCGGTCTCGACTCTAGCTGCATCACGGCGCTTGCGGCGCAGTTTCATCAGCCGCCGGTGCATACCTATGCCATTTACTTTGGGGCAGAGTATCCCAACGAACTAGCCTTTTCGAGCCTGGTGGCCGCCCATTGTCAGACCCAGCATCACGTGCTGGAAATTACGCCCCAGCAACTGTGGCAACGGCTGCCCGAGACGATGTCGGCTTTGGATGACCCGATTGGCGAGCCGCTGACGGTACCGAATCTGCTGTTGGGTCAGCTGGCGCGGGAGACGGTGTCGGTGATTCTCAATGGGGAAGGGGGTGACCCCTGTTTTGGTGGCCCCAAAAACAAGCCCATGCTGCTCAATAGCCTGTACGGACAGGCCGCAACGCCGGAGTCGGACAATCCCCTGCTGACCGCCTATCTCAACTCGTTTCAAAAGTGTGCGTCGGTTTTACCACAGCTGCTGCGCCCCGAGTTGTGGCAGGCGGTGCAGGCAGCCCCCTCAGTTTTTGCGGCTGACCTGCAGGCGACTGATGCCTATCTGAATCGGCTGATGGAGCTCAATATCAAATTTAAGGGAGCCGACCACATTTTGACCAAGGTCAACAATTTGACGCAGGCGGCGGGCCTGCAGGGGCGATCGCCCCTGTTTGACTCGCGCATTGTAGAACTGAGTCGGCAAATTCCCCCGGCCTACAAGCTGGCCGGAGCCAATGAAAAGGCCGTGCTTAAAGCTGCTGTTGCCGATCTGCTGCCAGCATCCATTGTGCATCGTCCTAAAAGCGGCATGATGGTGCCCGTGCAGGCTTGGTTTTATCAATTGTGGAATCGTCAGGCGCGATCGCTCTTGCTCAACCGCCGAGCCGCGATCGCGCCCTATCTCAATCAAGCGCTGATTCGCCAATGGCTGTCTTATCGCGGTGATGTGTGGCGGCGTTATGGGGCCAAACTGTGGCTGCTGGTGAGTCTCGAAATTTGGTTGCAGGCTAACTCAGACAATTTGCGACATTAACTGAAACTGTTGAGGTCAGTCATAGTCAGGACTCCATATACCCGTCCAGCTCAACCGAAATCATCGCCATCAGCATCGATAAAAATGATGCCTCCGGCAGCGGTCTGCCAAGTGCGGTCGGCATCGTCAATGTCCTCAGCCTCCTCTCGACCGCTGGTTTCAGGCGGTGGTGCCGAGTCACGGGTTTCAGCTCGACGACCGGCGGCAATGCTCCGCATCACGATTTGCAAAAGCGTCCGAGGGAGAAAAGATTCCAGTTCAACATAACGACGCGACGCTAGCCAGCGCAGTTCATCGGCAGTCAGTACCTGTTGTACAGCCTCCGGCAGATCTGACAGCGACACCGTAGATTCAGCCGAGTATCGAACGAACATCTTGGCATTCGCGAAGACTTGACGAGGAGAAAGTCCCAGATCGTAAATTTGTGCCGAACTATTGGCAAACCAGTCTGGAGAAGTTTGGAGGGTGTACGCCATGGCGACCCCCGAGACCGTGGCACTATGCAGGGCGTACACTTTAAGAGCTGGATTCCGCCGCAGCATTGTCATCAGGGTGCTGAAGATGCTTTGTGGATAGCCGTGGATGCTTAAAACAGGACAGTTACGCTCAAAGTGAAAGTTATTGGCAATCAGAAATTGGGCGATCGCGTCAGTATCACAAATCAAAACGCGATCAAAGCTATACAGCGTCAGGTCGGGCGCGATCGCCGCTGCGGTGGGGGGCGACCACGGCTGTGAGGCCAGCATCGGAATCGCCCCATTGACCAACTCCCACTGGCTCAAAATCGTCTCACATCGAGCAGGGGCGATCGCGATACGCCTCACCGGTGGCCCTGGTGGTGGTGGCCCTGGCCGCTGTCGAGCGGGTGACGTGGTCGGTCGGGTCGGAGCCGGACGCCTAAACTGATCCGAATTTAGCAAGAACAATAGCAGGATGGCTCCCGTAATCAGCAGCCACCACCCCATCGTGACGAATAAGGGGCGGCTGTAGTATCGGCCCGCCCAGAGCAGACCACCGCCCAGGAGGAGAGCAATGACGGACGACCGGCCCGGTGTGCTGAGCGCCACCAAGAGGCCAGCTCCCAGCAATAACCCACCCCAGCCCATGCCCATCTGCAGCAGTCCTACTCCCAGGGCGATCACACTGATCGCGATCACCGCCGTCCTCGTTGGTACCAAAGCGGGTAGCGGGCGGGGGGCAGGCCGCCGGACGCGGGACACAGAGAAGCGGTAGTTAGGCCCTTGCAGTCGGCGGTTGAGGTGATAAAAAAGCTGCTGGCGGGTAAAGCTCAGCGAGCCATTGGCGGAAATGTTCGCGATCGTGCGCTGAAAAAAGACATCCGTTAATCGGGGCGGGCTGGGCCGACGGGTGGCCCCCAACACAAACGGGTGGCGACAGTTTTTGCAGCGCCCGGCATTACGAATGCGCTCTCTGAGTCGATTATCGGTATTGCACTGCATGCATCTCATCGCCGCCGTCTCCGTCTCCCGAGTTAAGACTGTGTGCAATCATCCAAAACTATCGTCATCAGCATCGATCAAGATCGGCACACCAGCGACGCTGCCTGCTGTTGGCCAACTATCATCATCGCGCTCGGCGGCACGCCTCGTGCCCGATGGTTCTTGTGACTCACCGGCTTCTCGGCGACGGCTAGCGGCAATGCCCTGCGCCGCGATTTGCAGCAGCGTCCGAGGCAGAAAAGACTCCAGCTCGACATAGCGACCCGCCTGGAGCCAGCGCAGTTCGTCAGCGGTGAGCAGCGATCGCACCGCTTTTGGCATCGTCGGGACTGTCACCGCTGCCGCCGATTTCTGCACAAACATTTTGCGATTGTCGAAGACCTGCCGAGGCGAGAGCCCCAAGTCGTAGATGCGCACTGTGCTGTTGGCAAACCACGCTGGCGATGTCTGCAGCTGATAGGCCATCGCGACCCCGGCGGGCGTGGCATCGTGCAGGGCATAAACTCTGAGTTCGGGATTGCGCCGCAGCATCGCCAATAAAGTGGTGAAAATACGCGCGGGATAGCCGTTGACACTGAGAACTGGACAGTTGCGCTCAAAGTGAAAGTTGTTGGCAATCAGGAACTGCGCGATCGCGTCAGTGTCACACACCAGCACGCGATCGAAGCTGTACAGCGTCAGGTCAGGCGTCAGCCGCGGCACTGAGGAGACGGGCCAGGGGCGCTGAGTCAGCAGGGGCAACGGCCCATTTACCGCTGCCCACTGGTGCAAAATCTCGTCGCAGTAGGCAGCCGATATCGGCAATTGCTGCACGGCTGGCCCGCGTATCGGCAAGACGCGGGCGGCAGTGGGTCGCCGCGATTGCCGCCAATGCCAACCGGCTAAGGCCAACAAAAGCAGGCCGACTAGCAGCAGCACCGCGCCGATCGCCACCCCGGCTGGCCGCGCATAAAACCAACCGAGCCAGAGGCCGATGCCCCCCGCGAGCAGCGCGATCACGGACGAGTGACCGGGAACCTGTAGCGCTAGCCCCATACCGCCAATCGCCAACAATAGGCCGACCCCGAGGCCCTCGAAGTAAAAGGCGGTAATGCCCTGATGTAGCAGCGCTGCCCCCAGTCCGATCAGCGCGATCGCGGCGATGGCCGTGAGGAGGTTTAACCGTCTCGTCATTGGGGGGGAAGGAGAGCGCCGCTCTCGGGGCCTAAAGAGCCAATGAGTCCGGCCTAGCAGTCGTCGATTGAGAGAGTAAAACAGCTGCTTATGCGTGAAGCTCAGCGACCCACCCGCGGAGAGGTTGGCGATCGTCCGCTGAAAAAAGACATCCGTTAATCGGGGAGGGCTGGGCCGACTGGTGGCCCCCAACACAAACGGGTGGCGACAGTTTTTACAACGTCCGGCATAGGCAATGCGTTCTTTGAGGCGATTGTTGGTGTGGCACTGACTGCATTTCATCACTCCAGTTCCTCACGGCTCAAAGACCTGATGGGTCAGCAAGGTGCTGTAGTCTTCTCGCTGACGAATCAGCCGCTGGGTCTGACCCTCGACCCAGACCTCAGCCGGACGAGGACGATGTAAAAAGTGGGAAGACATGGCATAGCCATAAGCCCCCACCGCCAAAATGGCGACCAGGTCGCCCGGCTGGAGCGCCGGTAAAGGGCAGTTGCGCCCCAGGTAGTCGCGGGAATAGGTGGTGTTGCCGCAGACATCGGTCGCATACTGGAGGCCGTCTGTGGCTAAAGTGGGCGATCGCAGGGGCACAATTTCGCGATAGCCGCCGTGCACCGAGGGGACGGAAAGGTTGGCGACCGTGGTGTTAACGCCAACGATCTGCTTTTTGCCCTGCCATTTAACGGCAATCACCTCGGCGAGCAGGGTGGCGCAGCCCGCGATCGCGGCTCGCCCCGGTTCAATCAGCAATTCGACTGGGCGGTCTTGTTGAGCCAACTGCCGCGTCAGTTCGTGGCCGAAGTCTTCCCACGAAAAGGCTGCCCCGCCGGGCCGGTAGGGATAGCCAAACCCACCCCCAAAATCGAGGTAGGCCCAATCTGACAGCTGTTGCCCCACGGCCAGCACCGCCTCAATAACTTGGGTAAAGGCGCGAGTGGCATTGGTGCCGGTGCCCCGATAAAAGTGCAAGCCGCTGAGCGACAAGCCCTGTGCATCGGCGAGGCGAGTCGCTGCCGCAAAGTCGGCTGGTGGCACCCCAATGCGGCTATCGCCGGTCAGTGCGGGCAGGTTGAGCCGCAGCCCCAGCCGGGGGGCCGGGCGATCGCCCGCCGCTTGATACACATCACAGAACAGCTGCAGCTGGGCCAAACTATCCCAGTTAAAGGTCGCGATGCCCCACGCCAGCGCCTGCTGCATTTCGGCGCGGCTGAGATTGCTGCCGCTGTAGACAATTTGGTCGGGGCGAAATCCGGCCTGCAGCCCCAGATACATGTCGCCCGGAGTGTTGGCGTGCAGTCCCCAGCCCGCCTGCCGAAACCGCTGCAGCAGATAGACATTGCCGTTCGTGACGCTGGCAAAGTGAAAGTGAATATGGGGGTAGGGGACGGCCTGGGTAATGCGTCGAATTGTCTGCTGCAGGCGATCGCCCCGATACACATACAGCGGTGAGCCATAGGTTGCCATCAGCGCTTGTGCCTGCTCAAACGACACGAGAGACGGTGAAGCGCTCCCGCAAGACTCGGTTGCCGTCACCGGTGCGGCAGCTCTCTGTGGCCAATTTAGTCCCATCGATTTTTCCTCCAATAGCGCCAAAGGGCGGGGGGCATCCAGAAGGGCTGCTGGAACGATCGCGTCAGCGCGGTGAAGTGATCGCCCGCCACGGGCTCACCCAGCACCGTCTCACGCCACTGCTGCCACATCACCAGCAGCCACAGCAGTTCGCCCAGCCGCCGACCCGACAGGCTGCCCAGCTGTCCGGTGACGATGCGGGTGGGCAAGTCCGGCTGCCACAGCCCCTCCTGCTGCAGCCGGTGCGGATGCAGCCAATCCCCCAGGGTGTGCCAAAACTGATTGAAACACCAGAAGGTTAAGGGAACGCCCATGCCCCGCTTTTCTCGCCAAACAATCTCCGGCGGCAGCCAGGTAGCGACGGCGCGCTTCAAAATATATTTTTCGCAGGCGTTGTGCAGGCAGAGCGGCCCGGCGAGGCGAAAGGTCCAGGCGGCCAGCGGCAGATCACAAAAGGGCGATCGCACCTGCAGCCCGTGGGCCTGGGCCAAACTCGTGGCACGGGGCTGAATATTTTGGGCGCCTTTTAGCATCAAGGTGGCGCGGCGCAGGCGATGCAGCAGCCCGGCGGCATAGGTCGGATCAAGCGCCGCTCGCACCCAGTCTGAGGGTGCCTGATCCGACAGCGCCGGCCAAACCGCCGGCTGAAAACTCTGATGCTCCCACCCATAAAAGCGATGAAAGGTGCGCAAATACTGTTGCCGCAAGTCTTCTGCACCGGTGGGATGCTCGTGGTTATAGAGTCCGGAAGCGATCAGTGGCTTGTTCGTCCAGCCGGCAAAGAGCTGATCGCCATGCTCACCGTTAAACACCACGGTAGTGTCGCGGCTCGCCGCCTGATTCAGCAAAAAAAGCGGCACCGTCACCCCATCGCCGTAGGGCAGATCGAGCGCTCGGGCCGTGGCGGCGATCGCGCCCTTGATTTGCTTGGGGCCAGCGGGCACCCGAACCAGCGGGATTTGGAGAAAGTCGGCGACCTGTTGCGCGTAGGGCAGTTCGGACTCTTCTTCCCGACCGAAGTCGAGCGAATAGCCGCGCACGTCTACACCGGACTGCACCAGTAACGCCGCCACGATAGAAGAATCAAGACCACCCGACAAAAACACGCCGACCGGCCCGTTGGGCAGGTTCACCAGCTGCCGCTGCATCGCCGCCCGGAGCAGAACCTGCAGCTCCGCGATCGCCGCCGCTTCATCCGTCATGGTGGCCTCCGCTTGGCGCCACTGCCACCGCGATCGCGGCGTCGCTTGGAGGGCACCGGCAGCGTTTAGCTGCCAGCGCCGCTCGCTGCCCGCCGGTAGGGCATGAATGCCTTGAATGGGCGTGTGCGGCGTCGGCACGTAAGAGCAGCAGGCATACCCCCGCAGTCCCGCTAAGTCTATCTCCGGGGCTGCCGAGAGCAGGGGCAAAAGCAACTGCAGCTGTGAAGCAAACCAAATCACCTGAGCCTGCTGCAGCCAGTAGAGCGGCACGCGACCAAACGGTTCTCTGCCGAGGCAAAACGTTTCTGCCTCGATCGCAGCCCAAGCATCGGGCCAATGGCTGCCGTTGGCCTGCGGATACAGATTTAGCCCTGACGCGGAGAGGGCGGCAATGAGCGGCGCCTCGGGGAAGACCGCCGGCCCATCGGCAGGGGGCACTAACCCCCAAGCGGCCACCCCCCAGTGCAGCGCCGAGGCCGATCCGGACGCTTTAGCGGTACCGTGGGCCGAGCGATAGCTGACCCCAGAAACCGCGTTAGCTTGCCCGACAGCCCGCTCTAGTCGCCGCTGTTCTGACTGCCCGGCAACGCCCCAAAACCCTACCACCTGATGAGGTCTAGACATCGTGGCCCGTGCTGCATCTACGCGGTCAGTTTACTGCAAACGATTTTGTACTCAAGGGGCGATCGCCCAACTGCATCTGCACCGTCCACCTGCCAGGCTGAGCCTGAGCGCTCACGGTATGGCGACACCAGGTATTCCAAATGACGTTGTCAATCTTCTTGGTGCGATAGCGATTGCGGTGCTTTACCTGCCCAGTCGGATTCATCCACCGGCAAGACAACGCGAGCCGTCGCCCCAGCGGTGCCTGAGCCAACTTCACTCGATAAATCAGCTGTGGCCGCTCTTCGCGATCAACGGTCTGCAGCTGGGTGGTTTTGTCTGCTGCCGAGCTGAGGCGATCGTTAATCACCGTAATCTGCGCCGTGATTTGTCGCTGCTGCTGCATCGCCCTAGCCGGAATCGCGATCGCCCCGACCAGCCCACCCACGAGCAACGCCGTCACCAACAGATCGCGCGATTGTACTGCCCACCGACTTTTGGCGGCATTGCCGGCGGTCGTCGTTGAAGATTCCCCCCGCAGCCGCTCAATGCGGTCAGCAGTCGACGGATGTGTGGAAAACAGATGGCTCCAGCCACTCCCTAATGCAGCTTGATTTGACCAAGGGCTGACAATGAGCAACGGCGCAAAGGCCACGTTTTTTCCCACGTTGGCCCGGCTATTTTGCAATCGCTGTAATGCCGCCACTAGGCCCTGCGGATTGCCGGTGAGCTGAGCTGCCCCCTGATCAGCGGCAAACTCTCGACTGCGAGAGAGGGCCAGCTGTAGCAGAGTCGCGGCTAGCGGTGCCAACAGCCAAGTGGCGATCAACGCCAACGGGGGCAGCGCTCGGTGACGCTCGCCAGTGGTGGCGCGGCCCCACCGGACTCCCTGGGAAATGGCCCCGGCCAGGGTGGCAGCAATAGTCTGGGTGAGCGTATCGCGATGTCGAATGTGGCTCAGTTCGTGGGCGATGACGCCTTCTAACTCGGCATCGGTGAGCTGATTGAGCAAGCCTGCTGACAGGGCGATCGCCCCATGCTCGGGGTCTCTGCCGGTGGCAAATGCATTCATCGCCGGACTGGGAATGACGTAAATTTCTGGCATGGGCAAGCAAGCGCGATCGCACAGCTGCCGCACCATCGGCTTTATCCGCAGGGCCTGCTCCAGCGTGATGGGTTGTGCCGCATACACACCTAGGGCGATCCCATCAGAGCGATACCAAACCGCAAAGCTGAGCGCCGCGGCGACTCCCAGACCGACCAGTAGCCCCCAAGTACCGCCCACCACCCAATAGCCGATGTTGATCAGCAAAGCGCTCAGCAAACCTAACAGGGCAATTGTCTTTACCTGGTTCATCAGACGACTCTCCTACAGCACAGACCGTACAGCAAAAGCTCAGACGCCAAGATCTTAATCGTGCTCTCGTTTTGAGCCGACAGGGAAAGCGACTCAGCTCAACTGACGAGGGCTCACTACCTATCTTATCCATCTGCAGAGTCGGCAATTTTGCGGCTTGAGTCGCCCCGCGATCGCACCGCTGGTGGTGACATATCAGATACGGCCACCCACCCCGCCAGACTCACTGCACGGCCAGCCAAATCAAGATGTGGCCTGATTTAAAGTTCAGTCGCCAGATATTTACTGACGCTCAACATCTGTTCGAAACTTAGTTTCCAGACTACTTAGGCGGCCAGGATAATAATTTGGTCTTCGGCCACAGCATAGGCGGTTGTTGCGTGACTGAGCGCCACGTTGTAGCCGCCGGTAAATTCGCCAAACGAGGGAAGGGTCAGGCGCTGTAGCGATGCTTCCCAATAAAAGCAGGGCAGCCGCAGCCGATCGCCCCGCCCCCCCAGCCACACACAAGGATGCACGTGGCCACACACATTTACCCCTTGGCTGATCGGCAAGGGCTCGTGACTGAGCACTAGCGATCGCAGCTCAATCGGGTCGGTGTAGCAGGTTAGTGACAGCTGTGAGAGCGTATCCATCAGGCCGCGATCGTGGTTGCCCAAAATTAGATGCGCGTCGAGCTGCGTCTCGGCCAAAAACTTGAGCCAGCCGTCGATCACCTCATCCACCAGGCTGGAGGGCGCATGAAACAGATCGCCGAGAATAAACAACCGCTTAGCTTGGGTGCGATCGCAGGCCTGCTTCAGCCGCTTGAGGGTCGCCTGGTTGACTTGGTGGGGAATCGGAATGCCAAAACGCTGAAAGGTTTCCGCCTTGCCCAAATGCACGTCAGAAATCAGCAGTGCCGCCTCATCCGGCAGATAAAGCGCCCGCTCGGGCAATAGTGTCAGCCGCTGACCCTGTATCGATAGCGTTTCCATCACGATCTCAAAAGTTTGTCTTTTAATGTGACACAGCTATCTGCGTTTAGGGAGCAAACCAGCGTGAGAATGCGGAAGTACGAATGCGGAATTCAGAACTCCGAACTCCAAACTCCGAATTCCGAACTCCGAATTCCGACTTGAGATAGCATTTTGACTAAAAACAGGACGCTCAAGCGTGACCATGCTGCAAACCATTCCAGTTCTGAGTCTTCGTGATTTTGTCAGCGATGAGCCCCAGCGCCAGCAGCAGTTCGTGGAACAACTGGGCCAAGCGCTTGAAACCGTCGGCTTTTTTGCGCTGACCGACCACGGTATCGAGGCTCCTCTGATCCACTCAGCCTACACCGCTGCTGAAGCGGTCTTTTTGCTGCCTGAATCAGTTAAGGCGGGCTACGAAGATCTCACACTGAAAGGACAGCGGGGGTTTACCGCCTTTGGTCGCGAACATGCCAAAGATTCCCCCGCTGCTGACCTTAAAGAGTTTTGGCATGTGGGCCGCCAGAACGTCGCCCCAAAGAACGTCTGGCCGGCTGAAGTGCCGCAGTTTCAAACGGCGATGACGGCACTATTTGAGCAATTAGAGCAGTGCGCCGATTCACTGCTCGAAGCCTGTGCCCTCTATTTGGGGTTGCCTCGCTCGTTTTTGCGCGATGCTGTGGTGGATGGCCCGACGCTGCTGCGGGTGCTGCATTATCCGCCCGTGCCGCCGACGGTGCCCACCGCGAGCCTGCGCGCTGCTGCTCACGAAGACATTAATCTCATCACGCTGCTCTGTGAGGCCACCACGCCGGGGTTAGAGCTGCTGCAGAGCAATGGCGAGTGGCGACCCATTGCCGCGATTCCCGGCCAAATCATCGTCGATACGGGTGACATGTTGCAAAACATGACCAATGGCCTGTTCAAAAGCACGACCCACCGCGTGACCAATCCCCGCAGCGATCGCGATCGGCGATTTTCGCTACCTTTTTTCGTGCATCCGCGTCCGGCGGTCGATCTGTCGCCTCTGCCGGCATGTATCAGCCGCACTGGGGGAGTCCCCCAGTTCCCCCCACTCACGGCAGGGGAATATTTGCTGCAGCGACTGCAAGAAATCGGCTTGGCGTAGCGTTTGGGCATATTAAAGCTGAGCGCAGTGTCGGGCGTGAGCAATTTCCTGCAGCACGGTAGAAACGCCCACCCGCGCCAGCGAATCGCTTTTAGAATGAGGGCGATCATTGGCCGTTGCTGCCTCGCGATTTTCGACTGATGTTGACGATTTGCCCGCTGATCTGAGTATTCTCGATGGTTTCTACCGATATTGCCCCCCCTCGGGCTAGTCAATTTTTTGAAGGACTGTATTGGCCACTAGCAGACGCCGAGGCGTTGAGCAGTACGATTCAGCCGGTGCCTGACACCGTGCAGCTAGCGGCTGATACGCTACGGAGTCTGATGGTGACGCTGTGTGCCGCCGATAGTGGCTGGCCCGCCGATCAGCCTCAAACTGCCGATACCCTCTTGCCCTATGTCGCCGATGAAGTCGAAGAGCTGCTAGAGGCCTTACACCAGTGGGCTCCAGCTGCCGTTCAGCCCCCGATCGCTACGCCGCAGACGCCACAGCGCCTCGCCGAGCTGAGTGCGTTTTTGCTGTGGACGATCGCCGCCAGCAGCCCCGAGGCCATGAAGTTGCTAGAGGGGATGCCCACGGATGGCGGGCAGCGGTGGGAGACTGCTGGGGTCCGCCTGGCACCGATTCTCAAGATTCAGCGCGATCACGCCAGCGACGAATTAGATTTAGCCGCTCAGACCCCGGTGGCAGCCGACCAAGCCTTAGCCCCAGACGCGCTGCTGCCGCTGTCGGAGTTGGCCAGTCCGGCTCTAACAGTGGGGCAGTGGCAAGACCGGATTTGGCAACAGGCGATCGCCCTCGTACCTGCCCTCGCTCAATGGCGCAGTGGCCTGCCAGTGCAGCTGTTGCTGCCCGGCAGTGCATGGGGTGAGGCCAAACTTTTCCTCGCTCTGCAGATGGTCGCCGTTCCCCCGAGAGCCCTGCCCACCCCCCACCGGTCAGCCGTGTCAGCCCCACCGCCCCTGGTGGAAACCCTCTTTGACCCGGTGGGCATGCCCGAGATGCGCGTTTGGCCCGCAACAGAGGCGGCGATCGCCCCCCTCAAACCGGCGGCCCTAATGCCCAATCACTCCCTGGAGGAAGATGCCCAAGCCTGTGACATCACGTTTACTGACATCACACCGCTGCAAACAGCCATCTTTGTGGCGGCGATCTCTCGGGGGAGCCACCAGGTCGGGCAGGCTTCCGCTCAGCTCTCTGCCCTAGATCTCGTGCGACAAGTCCATCGGGTCATCAGCCCCACCGCCGTAACCGACTTGACAGCCGGCGGCGCACCACCGCTAGCACTACTAGTACCGCACACGATGGCCCCGCTCTGTGAGCAGGTGAAGTGGCTGTGGATTCAGGCCAGCCAGGATTTTACCCCCCTGATGGAAGGACTCAGCGCTCGACGGCTGCGTTCGGGGCAGGCTTGGACGACCGGGCGGGTCGCGATCGCCGGTCATTTGAGTCTGCGATCGGCGGCGGCCTCACCCATTGTGTTGGATGTCACCACGGGGGAATGGCCCCTCCCAGAACTGCCGTTGGAGGCGCACGATATCTTGCACCTGAAGACTGCCACCGCGCTGCCGCAGGAACTCTGGCTAGCGGCAGAGCTGACGACCCACATTACGACCTGGGTGCGGCAGCGATCGCCGCTGCTGGCCTGCTTCCTCGACGGCCAGGCGATCACGTTGTCATCGCCTCAAGATGCGTTGTTTCCCGAGGCTGAACCGGCCCCTCGGCAGCTGTGTTTCCAAATATTACTGCACTGGTTGCCATAGACCGCCCAGTGCCAAGCTGTTGGGGTGCTCACCCCGCATGACAGCTCGGGGCGAGGTGAGCCATCATGGCCGTTTTAGGCTTTCATGGCGGCTCCCCCAATCTTCCTTGTTTTGAGTCCTGATTTCGTTGCGCCACCATGATTTACGTCTACGCCTTGTGCCCTACCCCTGGTGAATCCCTGTCCTTACCGCAGGGCATTGCCCAACCCGTACAGTTGCTCGTCGCAGAGGGGCGCGGGGCGATCGCCGAGCCGGAGGTCGATGTCGCTCAAGTGCGGGAAGATGATGCGCAACTCATGGAGGCCGTGGTGGCCCACGATCGCGGTCTCGGCCAGCTATTTGCGCAAATGCCCCTGCTGCCGCTCCGCTTCGGCACGCAATTCAAAGACCGATCATCGCTGCAGACTTTTTTGCACAGTCACCAGCAGACCTATCTCCAGCGATTACAGGCCCTGCAAGATCGCGCTGAGTATTTGCTGAAACTCTCGCCCCAGCCCTATGTGGTCCCCGAAGTGGATGAAACCGTTCGGGGCCGAGAATATTTCTTAGCCAAGAAGCGCCGGTTACAAGAGCAGACGGCAGCCCTAGCTCAGCAACAAGAAGAACTCCAGAGTTTTCTCACCACGCTGACGGCAGCCCATATCCCGTTCGTGCAGAGCGCCCCGCAGGAAGAAGAAGAGCGACTGCACATCTTGCTGTCGCGGGATGCCATGACCGCCCAGACCTTGCTGGCTGAATGGCAGCGTCAACTCCCCACCTGGCAGCTCGTGTGTAGCGAGCCCCTACCGCCCTATCATTTTGCAACATAGCGAATTGGTAGAGCCGCTCTCCGGTTTGGGACGGCCTTGTACAGCAGAATTCTGCCTATAGAGTTCGGAGCCAAAACGGCCTGGGCAGTCCCATCACTCCGACTGAGGAATTACGCTGACAGCGGCTTCGAGTAGCGCGTCACGGTAGGGCTGCAGCTGATTATCGAGTGCTGGGGCAAACTGAGGCGAGGGTAAGATTGAGGCAAAAAATCGAGCGATCGCTAAATTTTCCCACCGAAAGTAGAAATCTTCGGGATTGGGACCATCGTCGTGGCGGAGCAGCACGCCAAAACCTAGACGTTCGCTTCGCAGTCGGGTAAAGGGCACGGTTTCCTTAAGCCACTGGTCAAACGTTGCGGCCTCGTTCATGCTGTCGAGCAGAGCGGTAATTTGATCCGCCGGGGGCGCGGGTGAGGCCAACTGGGGGAGCCCCTCAACATAGGCTAGCCAAGCAGTTTCTAACCACTGGCGGCGATTAGCCGGAGCTTGCCAAGCCTGCAGCGCAAACTTATCGGGACCGTCAGGTAATTCATCCATTTGGCTGGGGCGATCTTGAGCAATCGCCAACAGGGCCAGACTCACCGCATTGTTTGACTGCTCCCAATCCGCCCAGGCTCCCACATAGTCGTTGTCCCACCAGCGCCCGGCACCCCGAATCTGATGTAGAAATCCGGCGATCGCCTCGGGCTCAGGCGCGGCCAATAACTCACGGGTCAAGTCCTCAAGGCGCGCCAACACCGCCGGTTTTAACTCAGTCAGCACCCCGCCATTCAGTGGCAGGTTGGTCAAGAGGGTCGGATTGCGCAGAATTTCTAAGGCGATCGCCTCGACGGCCAAATCCGTTTCACCGGCCAGATAGAGGCTATAGCCCAGACCGTAGAACACGCCCTGCTTAGCGGGCAGCAGCTCAGCTGACTGGGCAAACTGAGTGATCGCCGCCGGCGGGGTTTCAGGCAGCAACAGCCAGCCTAAGTTGGAATGACCAAATTCTTGAAACGGGGAAATCTCGTTGCCCTGCTCGAAGCCCGCGATCGCATCCCGCCGCAGCTGACTAACGATGTCAGGATCTTCGACCTGATAGCTCACATCCCCCAGCACCCAGCCCAACATAAACGGATAGTAAGGCTCCCCTGGGGCGAGCTGATGCGCCTGCTGCACATCAGCGACAAACCCCGGCAGGCCAGCTTTTTGTAAAGCCCCAAAACCCCGCGCTGAAATCCCCCACGCCCGATGCAGCGTAACTAGCCAGAGCACTAGGGCCAGCACGAGGCCCAGCCCCACTAACACCAGCGATCGCCGCCGTCGCGCCACATCTGGGTGAAACGTGCTCTCTAGCGACACGGGCCGCAGGTCAAATAACAGGACAGCGGTG
>JBHJJI010000039.1:0-2918 GCA_050042805.1 Leptolyngbyaceae cyanobacterium | reverse complement strand
GCATACTCCAAAGCTTCTGCCGGATTGTGGATTGAGCAAGGGCCGACCACGACGATCAGCCGCGATTCCTGACGATCGAGGGTCGCTTTAACCGCCCGGTGGCCTTCCAACACCGTATTCAAGGCTCGCCCCTCCAGTCGCAACTCCTGCTTCAGCTCATTCGGCGGCGGCAATTCTTCGTAGCCCGTGATGTGGAGATTATCGATCGCGCCCTCAGTGACCCTATCCACCGGGGCGCAGCAGCACGATATCGTTTTGCCGATCAAGGAGGCGTTAGAGGTCAGCGCCTGATTTCATCCACCAGCTGAATATCAGCACGACGGCGAGGAATCACTTCGTCATTATCATCAAATTGGCTACTGAGCCCCGTTACCTGAATCTTTCGGCCAAGCTGCAAAAACGGTAGATTCTGGGGATAAATCGCGGTGGATTTGGGCATGTAAATCTGAATCTCGCCCGTATCGTCTTCAATCCACAGGCGATCGCCATAGGGCGCGTCATCCTGCAGCGATCGCACGATTTTGCCGCGCACAGTGACGAGCTGACCATCCATCTGCTGCCCGGCCACCTGGGCCGAGACCGATTTGGGCACGACGGTTGAGAGTGCACTGCCTCGCCGTTGCCATTCCTTTAGCTTGACCCACCGCTGGCCGTGGCCGTCATCGCCAAGCACCCCAGAGACTTCGACCGACTCTCCCAGTGATAGCGGTAATCCCTGAGGGGTGGTGATGTAGAGCCCGCCGGTCGCGTCTTGAATAACGAATCCTTGATCTAAGTTGGCGGAGCGAAACCAGCCGCTGGGCACGGTCACCACTCCAGTAATGGTCACTTCAACACCATCAGACTGTTGCCGTGCCTGGTCGATGGTGAATTGTGGTGCATCCGCGATCGCTGCCGTTGCGCCGCTGAGGATGATCACCCCAATCAGGCTCAGGATGAGGAGCGATCGCAGCCCGGCTTTCAGCTTCAATTTCAACGGACTTTTCATCACCAATCGTGACTTTACCCATCCCGTGGGAGCAAATTATCCTTTGCTTCTCCCACACCCTAGCGAGTTAGACGGTTGCTGTGGTCTAGCAACTGTAAAACTGACTTCTGTCTAAAACGACTTCGCCATGGTTGGGAATCCAGGCAATCCAGGTGGAGAGCGATTCTTGACAGAGCAGTCGAGCGCGATCGCCGATGCCCCGGCGAGGAGTTTGCAACAGCTGTACCCAAGAATTCCGCACGTAGCGGATATGACAAAGGGGACGTCGTTTGTGGGGGCGACGGCGCGCGAGTTGAGGCTTGAGCAAACAGCCGGGGTAGTCAATGGCTTTGGCCATGGGGATTCTCCGTATGCGGCACAAATATCAATCCCTGGTCGCGAAATGTAGTGAGCGACACAAAACAGGAATATTATGTATCTAACTTTACAGTAAGTTGGCTTGTTATCAAAAGTTACGCTTCTCGCGAAGTAAATTTACAGTCCTGCCTATAGCTTCACCGCGAGGGGGCGATCGCCCTGGTGGTGGTTTGGAAACTTAACGTCAGGCGATCGAGTTGCCTTGTTGGGGTTGCTACCTTGAGCCGCCTTAGGAATGAGGATGATATCAATTCTGCAATTTGGCTTGAGGCAAAGCGGGATCACATTTCCCCTCCTGGGCTAACCTTGTAGGGGTTTGACAATGCCGCTCTGATATCGCGGCCTCGGTGCGCTCTTGTTCGATGGCCATCCTGGCCGTCCTGAACGCCCGCAACCCTTGAAAAAGCTGGTTATGGAGGCAGGCTGGAAGCCTACTCGACCGGTTGTCTACAGGACTTGAGCCGACCGGAAAGGGCGATCTCCGCCACCACCATGGAAGCCGAAAGCTAAGTAATATGAGGTTCCTGGAAACCCCTACAGGATTAGCTCCTGGGAAGGGCCGTGGGGTGGGTTGACCATGAGTGCTGGGGATCGCACCCACCCCGCCGACGACACCCTTACCGAGAGCGGAAAAACTAACCCATAATTCAATTTCCGATCCTTAGTGAAATAGCCACGCAGCCTAGCTGGAGCGCTAAGCGGTCGTCGGGCTTTAGGAGGATGGCCCGATCGCCTGTGATCTCGTAAAAAACGGTTGGGTTTTTGGCTATTTGCGTTTTTGAGCCGCCGCTGTGCTTTGCTAATCTCAGGTGAGCCACATCCTGACTATTGTTCAGACGGCTTTTTGACAGTCGCGATCGCGATGTCGGCCTGCCTTGCCTTCACCCAGTTAACATCCTCTTATTGATTCCCCCATGTCCACTGCATCTCTTTCGTCTGACCAGGTTTATAGCGTGGTCGAAAACCGCCACAGCAACCCCTTCGAGATTTTAGGCTCCCATGTGTTGGAGCAGCCAGACGGGGAGTCATGCTGGGTAGTGCGGGCCTATTTGCCCGACGCTGATGCCGCCTGGGTGATTCGCCCCGAAGAGCGGCAAGAGTATCCTATGCAGACGGCCCATCATCCTCACTTTTTTGAATGCGAGTTGTCCGGCACTGAAGATCACAACTATCTGATCAAAGTTAGCGAAAACGGTCATGAGCGCACCATGCGCGATCCCTACGCCTTTAAATCGGCCTTGCTGACTGACTTCGACATTCATCTCTTTACCGAAGGCAACCACCACCTCATTTACGAAAAGATGGGCGCTCATGCCGTGGAGGTGCAGGGCGTCAGCGGCGTTTATTTTGCCGTGTGGGCTCCCAACGCTCGCAGCCTGTCCGTCGTGGGCAACTTCAACAGTTGGGATGGTCGCAAGCATCAAATGCGGCGGCTCGATGGCGGCGTTTGGGATCTGTTTATTCCGGAACTGCCGGTGGGTGAACTCTACAAATTTGAGATCAAAAACCAGGAAGGACACCTGTATCTCAAGTCTGATCCCTACGGTTTTCAGCAGCAGGTGCGACCCGATAC
>JBHJJI010000038.1:0-2577 GCA_050042805.1 Leptolyngbyaceae cyanobacterium | reverse complement strand
CGATCGCGAAAGGTGTAATTTTATTGAGAACCTCTGTCAGATGATTGAGCCTCATCCTTCGTCGGATGTCAAGGCTCTATAGACATTTGCTAGCGATAGTACTGAACCCTGGCAGGATAGGATGGGGTCACCATGGGAGCTACCAAGATCATTCACCACAAGATTTTTAGGCTTTTTGCCGAAATGTCTTTAAATTTACATTTGACAGCCTATCGCAAAAATATCACTCAAAATATTCCTATCAGCTATTGACTTATTGGTAGGTTTTCTCAACTATTATGTAGACAGTCTGGAGACGTATCTATCTACGCGGGCGAATGCCATGAGCCTCTCGGATTTTTGTAATAAGCAACACGAGCAAGAGCAAAAGGGGCTCCGCCAGCTATTGCTGCTCGGGCTGGCCGGTTCGGTAGGCACCCATGTCGTGCTGTTTGGCATGTTGGGCTGGCTAGGGCAGCGCACGGCTCAAGCTGAGCCATCGCCGATCGAGCTGCTGGTGATGGAGCCTCAGCCGGAACCGCTATCGGAAGAAACAGCAGAGATGGCACCGGCTGAAGTGGGTCAACAAACCAACAATCCGGCCCCGGCCGCCCCCGCCAGTGTGGCCGCCGCGCCGACCCCGCCACCGCCCGCCGAACTGGTTGAGCCCGAGCCGATTCCCGAGGAGCCCGCCACTGAGGTGGAATCAGACCTGACGGTGCCCGAGGAGCCAGAAGAGACCGAAGAAGAGCCAGAAGAAGAAGAAGAAACCGCAGAGAGTACTGAGGAACCTGAGGAAGATCTGGAGGTGGCCACCCTACCCGACATTGATACAACCCAATTCGACCGGCTGCGCCAATCTCTCCAGAATTACTTTGATGGGGAAGTGCTCGAATCGCCCGCCAATGAGGGCTCAACTGGGACTGACCCCAACGCCCCCGCTGCCGACAGTGATGGTGAGGCCGAAACGATCACTCGTAATAGTGGCCTCGATGGCAATCCTGGCGGCACCAACGCAGCGGGCGATGGCACTGGCACAGGCCAAGGCTCCCGGAATGTAGCTTGTCAAAACTGTGTGCTGCCAGAATATCCGCAAAGTGCGATAGATGATGGCATTGAAGCGACTCCCGGCGTGCAAGTAGACATCAATCCCGATGGCTCGGTGCGGAGTGTGACTCTGGTACAGTCCAGCGGCAATGCGGCGATTGATCAAGCCGCCATTGAAGCGGCCCGGAATTCCACTTTTGAACCCGTGAGCGGCGGTGCGAGTGTCCCCATTGTGTATGACATGGTGCTGGAGGGGTCGGAGCGCAGTCGGGAAGCCTCTCAGCGCGGCGATCGCCGCTCGGTCGAAGTACCTGCTGCTGAGACCGAAACCCCCACCCAAACGGCCAATGAGACCGAGTCAGAAGAAGCTGATGCGGAAGCAGTAGAGCCCAATCCCGTGCCAGATGACGCTGAGGAAGACAGCGCTACTCCAGAAACTGGCGATGCTGATAGCCCCGCAGCGGAAACCGATACGGCGACTGAGGAAGACAGCGCCAGTGACGAAACGACTGAAGAGCCGACAACCGATGAAGACGCTGGCGCTGAGGAACCAACCCCGATCGCGCCCGCATCAGAGTCACCGGCAACGACCAACGAAGAAGGCGGCAGCTCCGCGCCAGAACCGGTTTCTCCCGCCCCGGAGCCGACTGCACCGACCCCAGAACCGGCTTCACCCACTCCAGAGCCTACACCTGCGCCCGAGCCCGTGCCAGATCCCGCTGCTGACACCGAATCTGAGGACGAGTAGCTGCCCGCCAGAAGAAGGCAGAGATCGCTGTTTTGACCGAGAGGTTGAGACCGCGATCGCGGTACTGCCTCATGCAATCAACTCAATGTGGTGACCAAGATTTCTGGGGTGCCATCAAGGTTGAAAGGCTGTCAATCAGGGCCGTTGGTTGGTATGGCAGAAGTCGGAATACAGAAGTCGGAAGTCGGAGTTGAAAAGCCTGTCAGATGATGGTTTCAGGCATCTGGAGTGACCGAATCAAACTGCGGCGTGCTATGACAGCGGCTGTCGAGGGCACCAGCCCTAGCTGATTAATTGGGGCGATCGCACCTGCGCCCCAGCTTGGCATTAAACATTACGCTGACGTTGAAGCGACTAGGTGCTGCCACGTTGCACAGCACATTTGAAAGATGCTGCCTTCGACATCCTAACCATCCCCACCGACCGAGGCGTGAGAGCTTCACTCCTGGTCGAAGGATTGCAATGCCATGTTGGGCATTCCCGCTGATAAGGTCTATGCGGAAGCGTTTCCCGACCAAAAGGCCAAAATTGTGCGCGATTTGCATCGCTCTGGACGCACGGTGGCCTTCGTGGGTGACGGCTTGAACGATTCGGTGGCGCTGGCCTATGCCGATGTTTCGGTGTCCTTTGAGCGGGGGGCCGATGTCGCTCGCGAAACCGCAGATGTGGTACTCATGAACAATGATTTGCTGGAACTGTTGGAAGCGATCGCGATCGCCCGCCAAACCCGCGACCTGATTGAGCAAAACATCGCCCTCGTCGTCGTCCCCAACTTGGTCGCCCTAGGACTGGCCACCACTGCT
>JBHJJI010000037.1:0-3248 GCA_050042805.1 Leptolyngbyaceae cyanobacterium | reverse complement strand
GTCGCAAAGCAGTATTGAGGTTGAGTCAGTAGCAACTGCTGCCTAAGCTTCTACTGACTGGAGCTGGTCAATCAGTGCGTTCACTCGTTCCTTTACCTCATCTCGCACACGGGGAAAGATTTCTGGCTGCTCTGCCGGGTCTTCTAGCTGCCAGTCATCAAAGTGTTCGCGGGTGTGCCACTCTGGGGTCAGGTTGACGCCGCAACCGCAGAGGGAAATGACCGCGTCAAAGTCTTCTGGCTTGAACTCACTCAGGGCTTTCGACGTCTGGTCGCTAATGTCGATTCCGATGTCTTTCATCGTGGCGATCGCCGCGGGCCGCACCTGGCTTGCTTCTAAACCAGAGCTGGTCACTGTAATCTTGCCAGCCCCTAAAGGCTTGGCAAAGCCTTCCGCCATTTGAGAGCGAGAGGAGTTTTTCTTGCAGACAAACATGACTCGGTTCATTCAATTGCTCCAGGCTTAGGTTTTATCAATGCTGCAATCTATGACTGCTTCGATCACCATCAATCCCCAAATCAAGCCAAACCGCACCCGCTGCGATCGCTGAATTCGGTAACCGGCCGTAACTAACAATTTCTGCAGTTCTGCCTCGGTGTAACAGCGCTTGTGAACCGGGTCAAACCAGCCCAGCACCCAATCACACAATCGACAAACCACAAAATCGCGACACCAATCTAACAGGATGACTCGACCGTTAACCTGCAGCACCCACTGCATTTCTCCCAAAACCGCATCAGGGTCATCAAAGTAGTGGAAGGCATTCGCGCAAATCACGACATCAAACTGTGGGTGCGACCAGGGCAACGCTGAGGCCGACGCCTGCTGAAAGCTGACGTAGGGAGAGTGGGCACATTTTTGCTGTGCGATCGCCAGCATCTGAGCCGAAAAATCGACCCCCACCATGACCTGCTGAGGATGCTGGGCCGTGAGTCGGCGTTCTAGCTCGCCAGTGCCGCAGGCCACATCCAGCACCTTTTCTCCAGGAGCAATCACGGCCCACTCGATCAAAAACGACAGGGTGTTGGTGATGTAGAACTGCCAGCGCTGATCGTAAATCTGAGCGAGGCGATCGTATTGCTGCTGCACTAAGGTTTCCATGCGGCTTACCCGAGGGGACGAGCGCAACGGGGATCGGGCAGCGTAGCTTTTTCGGGCTCACGGGGGAACCAGAACGCCGTCTTTTTGCAGACCTCCACCAGCATCAGCATCAACGGCACTTCAATTAGCACACCCACTACGGTCGCCAAGGCCGCACCCGAGTTGAGGCCAAACAGAGTGACTGCCGTGGCGATCGCTACTTCAAAGTGGTTACTCGCCCCAATCAACGCGGCCGGAGCCGAGTCTTCGTAGAACATCCCCATTTTTTGAGCCGCGACATAGGTGATGAGAAAAATAAAATTGGTCTGAATCAACAGCGGTACGGCAATTAGCACAATGTGCAGCGGGTTGCGCACAATCAGATCGCCTTTGAAGGCAAACAACAGCACCAGCGTTGTTAGCAGGGCCGCGATCGAAATCGGGCTGAGATACTTCAAAAACACATCATTGAACCAGGCGCGGCCCTTGTGGCGCAAAATCCACGTTCGTGAAATTGCGCCGGCCAGCAGCGGTAGGCCCACATACACCAGCACCGATAGCACAATCGTTTCCCAGGGCACCGCCAGGTTGTTCGCGGCCAGCAGCCAGCGGCCTAGCGGCGCATAGAGAAACAGCATAGCTAGCGAGTTGATCGCCACCATCACCAACGTGTGGCCCTGATTGCTGAAGGAAAGATAGCCCCACATCAAGACCATCGCCGTGCAGGGGGCGATGCCCAGCAAAATGGTGCCCGCAATATACGAGTCCGCCAGCGCCACTTCGGTGCCGCGAATCATTTCAGTGCCCGATAGCAAAGGGCGAAATAGCCAACCGAGAAAAAACTGGGAGAACGCCACCATCGTGAAGGGCTTGATCAGCCAGTTCACCACTAGCGTCAGCACGACGGGCTTTGGGGCCTGGGCCGCCCGCTTCGCTTGGGAAAAGTCAATTTTCACCATGATGGGATACATCATGAAAAACAGGCAGACCGCGATCGGAATCGAGACCTGATAAAGACTCATCGCATCCAATGCAACGGCAACGCCTGGAAACAGTCGGCCCAGCAGGATGCCACCGACGATGCACAGGGCGACCCAAACGGTGAGGTACCGTTCAAAAAAGCTAAGTTGACCGCCCGCCTGAAACGGTTGAGCACGGGTATTAGAACCAGAGGACATAGTCTTCCTAATGGTGAGGGTACGGCGAAGCGGGAAGGCATGAGCGAGGGAACGGCGGCAATCAGGTCGCCGCGATCGCCGATCGTTTCAACTTCAACTGTTGTCACACAGTGTTTAAGAACTCATGAAAGCTGCTTTAAGCGCTGTGTAAATCTATCGCAGCCGAAGTCAGTCAATGGCGGAGAACAGACTCAACAGAGTTGAATACGGTCATCACCCTTGAATTCGTTTCAACCATAGTTGATTCGTTTGGATTCTGTCAATCAAGACGAGGCGATCAGTTGCGGCGCAGGCGTTGCTGAATTACGGTATGAATTCGCCCCCCAGCCCCCAATTCTGGGGGAGTCAGATTTCTCAAAGTCCCCCAGAATATAGCCCTCCGGGCATTCAAGAAAGGAGGATTTAGGGGCGAGATCACTGGCACCTCAGATAGATCCAGACTTCGATTCAGCCACGCCGCAGCGCATACCGATTCTCTGAAGCAAGGCTGCAAATCTGCCCCGCCCTGCTCAGCTCCTGCGTTGCCTAGTTGGAATGAGGAGTCCGAGCCTTGAGTTTCGGGATGACGGATGTGAGCCACAAGATTTAATTCCGCGACAGTATCGTGCTCAAAAACACTGGTATGGCTGACGTTAAACGCGATCAACTTTTACAACTCGCTGGCGTCACAAACCCGAGTCGGTAGCTGAGGACTGTAGCGACGGAACTCAGCCAGATATTGTTCTAATTCCACCAGTTGAGATAGATTCAGCCGATAGTAAATCCATTTGCCCTGCTGCCGAGAACGAACGATGCCAGCATTTTTGAGGGTTTTCAGATGAAACGATAGCTTTGACTGCGAGACGTTGAGGCGATCGCACAAATCACAGACACACAGCTCCTGTTCTTTCAGCAGTTCAATCACCTCAACCCGCAATGGCTCTGCCAGAGCTTTTAAGACTGACACGACATCGAAGGCAGTGTTTTGCAGAGCTTTTTGCATCAAGGGAG
>JBHJJI010000036.1:0-7322 GCA_050042805.1 Leptolyngbyaceae cyanobacterium | reverse complement strand
TCAATCACCACCCCGACAGCGCCACCGTGGGATTCGCCAAAAGTGGTAATGCGAAACAGATGACCAAACGTGTTACCCATAAAAGCCTGAAGTGCAGCGGTATTTTCTCATCCTAGTACAGCGTGATGGCCGTTGGGGTGCGGCATCCGCGACTGGCCAAGTGGCGCAAGGAACTTATCCAAATTCTCGGTGATTGGACTCCTGATGACATCTTGGCAACGCCGGGGAGCCGAGGGGCCAGGGAGCCAAATCTGTCGCTTTGTTGTAGAGAATCGGGATAAAACTACCCTTCCAGGTTCTCGGCCCCCTTGCCCCCACTGCGCCCTCACCATCGGCAATGGCGGGTGCAATAACGCTGCAGTCTACGAGTGCCGCCGCGCTTGACGCCACTCTTTAAAGGCCAGATAGCCGTGTAAAATCCACTGCTCCCAACGGGGGCGATGCTTGCGATAGTAGTAACGCTGGCTGCGGCGATATTCCGCCGCCATTGGGCCGGCGGCTTGAGCAACTGAGTAGCCGCCGATATGAATCACCGTCGCGGCAGGCGTGTATAGAATTTTGTAGCCCAGTGCTCTGACCCGCTGACACAGGTCTGATTCCTCAAAATACATAAAGAAGGCTTCGTCAAACCCGCCTACCTGCTCAAACAGCGATCGCCGCATCAGCATCGCTGCGCCCACGACAATATCCACAACCTGATCGTGGTCATATTGGGCCGCGAGGGCGGGCCGATTGGCAGGAATACGATATTTTTTGACCTGTCTCAGGGTGCGCCATTCTCCCCACAGACCAATCTCATGGGCGATCGAGAATTGAAAACTGCCGTCGGGATTCAGCAACCTTGGCCCGACTATCCCGATTTGGGCATCTGACGTGAGTTGGGCCAACAGCGTCGGCAGAATGTTTCCAGTCACAAGCGTATCGGAATTGAGCAGCAGCAGATATTCGCCTTGGGCCTGCCGAGCGCCCACGTTATTGGCCGTGCCAAAGCCGCCATTTTTTGACTGTCGCAGTAGGTTGACCTGGGGAAACTTCTGGGCAATCAGCTCAGGACTGCCGTCTTGGGAATCGTTATCCACCACAATGACTTCGATCGCCGATGTGGACAGGTGGCCATAAATCGAAGTCAGACAGTCAACAATGACCCCGCAGCCGTTGTAATTGACGATGATGATCGAGACTTGAGGCTGACTCATTGGGCGCGCGAGTTCGTGAAAACCTGGCAGCAAGTCCGTTTGACCCTTTGCAGATCAAAAATGAATTTGTTGAGCCACAGCCTCAGCGTAATGCCTTGGGAGCCGTAGCCCGTGCGATAGCTGCGCCAGCCCAGTTTGAGAATGGCCGCGCCAAAGTCGAGGCGTTGTTCTGCAAACGGGTTGAGCCGTTGGGCGACGGCAGGCGGATAAAACCGTTGAAAAAAGGCGGTGCTCAAGTCGCGGTGAATGCGATAGCTTTTGAGGGTCAATCGACCTTTTTTGGCGAGCCACAGCACCAGCTCTTTGCGAATGGTGCCCGCATACTGTTCGGCCCCAATGACGTTGCAACCATGCTGCCGATATTGCATTAAGGGCTCGCGGAGATGCACGATCGTGCCCTGCTGGGCGGCGACCAGCGCCATCCAGTGATCGTGGTACCAGTGCCCCGCCAATCCCTGAGGGGGAAAGGGCAAGATCTGAGCGATGAGCGATCGCCGAATCAGCACCGTGCAGCCCGTCACGGTATTGCGCAGCAGCAGCAGTTCGGGCGTCAACTGCTCCGGCTGGCGTATTTCGTACTGCCAGACGGAGTCATGGAGTTGCAGGCCATCCGTATCAATCAGCCCCAAATCAGAATGAACGAGTAACGCATCGTGGGCTTCGATCGCCGCCAACAGCTTACTGAGTTTTTTGGCATGCCAAACATCGTCCTGATCGGCAAAGGCCAGATGGGTGATGGTCGGGTCTGAGCGGAAGTATTGCACCCCGTATTCAAAGTTGTGATATGAGCCCAGGTTGTGCGGTTGCTCGTAATAAATGAAGCGCGGATCGTCTTCAAGCACGGTTGCGATGTACTGCCTGATCTCAGACGTGGAGCCATCATCGGTCACCAGACACACCCAATCAGTAAAGTCCTGATGTTTGATGGAATCAACCTGAGCGGCAAAGTGAGCGCGATCGCAATTGTAGGTGGCTAACACAATTCCCACGCGAAAGGGCTGATGGCTGGGAGAGCTAGACATCGCGGCGGGTTTGTCCTGAAGTTAATAGTGGGTGCCGGTTTTGCGGTGGTGCACCGCCGTTTTGGCATCAGGCTGCAAAACTTCACCCTCGCTGATGGTGGCATAAACGACCCAATGATCGCCGCATTCCATCCGATTGGCCACTTCGCACTCTAAATAGGCGATCGCATCCTGCAGGACGGGACAGCCATTTTCACCCGGTTTCGTGGCGATCCCCTCAAAGCGATCTTCCCCCGGCCCAAAGGGTTTCAAGAAGTGCTTCATCGGGCCGAGGTGCTGCCCCTCGGGCAAAATATTGAGCACAAAGGCACTGCCCGGATAGAGCATTGACTCGATCGCGCGGTCTTTAGCAACGGCTACGGTAAAGCCGGGCGGCGCAAACGTAGCCTGCGACACCCAAGAGGCCAACATGGCGCTACTGGCATCTCCTTTACGCGTGGTTACCACACAGAGCGAGCCCACGATCCGACCAACGGCCTGCTCTACCGAGGTTGCGGGAGTGCGGGGAGCTTTGGCCCGTTTGACCTTCTTTAGGGCTTGGGCATAGTCAGTGCCAACTTCTTCGCAGTATTGCAGCGTTGACTCGGTGGGCTTGAATTTCACCCGAATCGGATCAAAGGCCAGACTATAACCGCCATCTTTGAGTTTGTTTTCCAGCAGGTCGATCGCTTCACCACTCCAGCCAAAGGAGCCAAAGACCCCGGCCAACTGAGTTTTCGAGGCCGTCGAGAGAATGATGCCCAACGCCGTCTGAATCTGCGTCGGCGCATGGCCACCCAACGTCGGTGAGCCAATCAAAAAGCCCGCCGATTTCTCAATGGCTGACTTGATGTCGTCCGGGTCGGCCTGCTCTGCATTGATCGATTCAACCGCGACCCCGGCTTTGGTAATGCCCCGCGCCAGGGTTTGCGCGATCGTGGCCGTGTTGCCATAGGCCGAGGCATAGACCAGCGCGACCGACAGTTCTTTGCCCTTTTGCTGCTGGCTCCAATCTTGATAAGCCTGCAGCAGTTCATGGGTGTGATAGCGCACCACCGGCCCATGCACGGGAGCAAACATGCGAATGTTGAGGTCGCTGATTTTATCTAAGGCCACACCGACCTGCCGACTGTTGGGAGCCATCAAACAGTCGAAATAGTAACGTCGATCTTCTAACAGGGCTGACCAGTTGAGGTCATACACCGCATTGTCGCAGCGGTGCAGCCCGAAGAATTTGTTGCTGAAGAGAACCTGAGTGTATTCATCATAGGTCCACAGGCTCTCGGGCCAGCGCGGGGTGGGAACGGGTAAAAAGCGCAAGCGATGTCCCTGACCCAAGTCAATTTCCGCCTCGCCCCCTTTGACAACTTGAATTTTGGGCAAGTCACCTTCTAGCAGGGTTTCTAGTGCTTTAGCTGCCGGGTTTGAGCACACCACAATAACGTTCGGTGCCTTATCGAGCAGGACTTTGAGCGTGGCGACCCGGTTGGGGTTGATGTGTCCCAGCACAATGTAATCCAACGTGGCCGGATCAATCTGCTGTGCCAGCGTGGTGATGAAACGCTCAGTAAAAGACTCGCCGGGAAAGTTCAGCAGTGCCGTGCGATCGCCGCGAATCAGATAGCTGTTAGAGGTGGTGCCCCGCTCTAGAGCATACTCAATCTCAAAGCGCAGCCGTTCCCAACTGCGTGATCGCATGACTTCGGTATCGGCAGCGATCGTTAGGGTTTGGACATCACGTGATTGAGGAGTCATGGTTTAGCGGCTTCTAATTTTCAGAGATGAGCTGCATGAGGCTGTCTTCATCATAGAGTTTGCGCCCAGCAGTGTGAGGCCGGTGATGGGTTCAGGCAATACTCAGCCCTAGGCCTGTAGGTCAATCCTAATAAAGGTGAGTTGATCGCGCTAACGCCCTGATCCCCAACCTTAGATAGCGACCCTCGATTAGGGATTACTCACAATCGCGACTGGCGATCGTGCCATCGGGCATTACCGTGTCACAAAAGAGTGCCATGCTGCGATTCACTCCGCGCAAGTTGGCGTCCTTGAGGTTGGCCCCCTTTAAGTTAGCCGTCCCCAGTTTGGCCGATACCAGCACCGCGCCTTCAAGATCGGCACCAGATAAATCAGCGTCCAGCAAGTTGGCTTGAGAAAGTTCAGCTTTGGTCAAGTCAGCGCCAGAAAAGTTGGCTTTTGAGAGCTGCGCCCCGTTGAGATTGGCCGAATGTAGCTTGGCCCCACTGAGATTGATCCCATCCATAAACGCCAGAATTAAGTTGGCATTGGTCAGGTCAGCACCACTGAGGTTGGCATCGGTGAGGGTGGCAATCTTGAGGTTTGAGCCCCGCAGATCACATCCACTCAAGTCCGCTTCATCGAGAATGCAGACCGGACATTCTTTCGTATCTAGCAGCAGCTCGACGTCTGACTGAATCGCCGCCCAACTTGGCTGAGACAGACCGAACCACAACAACACGGTAAGACAGGGAACAAGTAAGAAGTGTTTCATGCCAACTTTACTGGATTGCAATAACGGTTACATTGTCCCACCCAGACGAAACATCTGATAAAGTTCTCTCGAAATATTGGCCAGCCCATCGCGTCAGGGTACGTTTTTGGCCATCATCGGGTGCAGTTCAGTTGTCAAGACGGCAAGGCGACGGGAACATCAAGTCCCAACATGGGTTTGGCAGAGTCCCCCGTTGCAGCGGTCTCTGTCGGGAAGTGCTCTTTCTGAGTTAACAAGATTCACCAGAGCGCGCTTGAGGGCTGAGCGCGATGAGCGATCGCGGCAACTGAGCCCGGTTTTCAGTGAGTACTCACCCGATGTCCATAGTGGTCAAGGCAATTCTGTTGCTCGTGAACTTTTTGCCGACCCATGCGTCAATGCCTCTTATCCTCGTCTCAGTCTTGGACAGGACTTACGCAGTCGAATCACGCCTTGGCACTCTTGCCCCCAAGTTTGGGGGAGATCGGATTCAAAGTCCCCTATATTTAGGGGATTTAAGGGGTCGATACGTAAGTCTTAATTAGACTGACCGCTGGATTCTGCAACTGAGTTTCGAATGATTTTGGGAGGCTACCGATGTTCCTTAAAACTATGAGTTTCGTACCCTTATTGTTGGCACCCTTGATGCCACTGGCCGTACCTGCGATCGCCGCTGCCCAACGCACGGCCCAGGCTAGATCAGCTGTCCAGATTCCGGTGGTGACTCAGTCTGATGAAACCCTCTATTTCAACCCTGATACGAGCTATTCACTACCGCTAGTGGTGGAATCGGCAGTGGTCGTCAATGGTCGTAATCTACCGGCGGGCACCGTCATCCAAGGTCGGTTAGAACCTGTGGAAGGGGGCTTGCGCTACGTGTCCACAGGCATCGAAGCGGGCGGCTTGACTGAACCCCTGGCAGCGACCTCCGTGGTGCTCGAAGATATTAAAGATCCGCGTGAAAGCTCAGCTGGGGCGATCGCCGGCGATGCGGCAATTGGTGCAGCGGGCGGTGCAGTAATCGGCGCGGTGATCGGCGATGGCATTAGCCTATTGGAAATTCTCGGGGGGGCCGCTACCGGCGTCATTGTGGGAAACGTCACAGCCCAGCGAGTCGTCATGATTGAACCCAATGAACCCGTAATCTTGCAGCTTCAATAGCGGCTCAAAAAGGGTGCGTAGACATCGGCAAAACGCGGTTCTGGCTATCGCGAGGATTGCTGCTTGCGAAGATAAATGGGCACAACTGACAACAGCCCGAGAAAGCCTAAAGCGAGGGTTAAGGGCCAGAGCCCTTGACCCCGAATGGCATCTAGACCGGCAAGGCCAATCCAGGTGTAGGCGACGGTGCCAGGGGCGATGCCGACCAGCGTGCCCACCGAGTAGGCACTCACGGGCACTGATGTCAGCCCAAACAGAAAGTTGACCAGATTGAAGGGCGACAACGGCGCGAACCGTACAGCCAACACACAGTTAAAGGAATGGGTATCCATTACCTTGTCGAGGTTGCGGTAAACCGGATGCTGGGCAAACCGATCGCGAAACCAATCTTGTAGCAGATATCGCGCCACCCAAAAAGCCGCGATCGCCCCGACGGTGGCCCCAATGAGCGACCATAGTGACCCCCACCACAGCCCAAACTTAGCGCCGCCCACTAGCACCAAAAACGTGCCTGGAATGCCCACCATCGTGGCGAAGATATGAGCCGTCAAGAAGACCGGCACCGTCCAAGGGCCAAGATTACAAAGCGCTGTCAATAGCGCTTGAGGATTAAAGAGTAGCGAAAGATGACGAGAAAAGACAACCAGGGTTAAGGCCAGCAACACTAACAGCCAAAAATAACCCTTGCGAAACACTGAACTCATGGCTGAATGATGGGGTTTAAAGAATAGGTTGCTGGCACGACACACATCCGAACCTGAAGTTCATTCTGCAGTTAGGGGAGTGGGTCAGTCAGCCCTAACCAACGGTGGATGATGCGTCGAGAAAACGACTAAGGGCTAGTCTAACAAAGCCTCTGCAGCGTCATCACCCCAATAGAGCTGAACGATCCCCAGATTCAGCCTCCGATCATCAGAGTAAATCTGCTGGTGTAGGTCACAACAGAGGCCAGGTTCCGAGACAAACATCGTGGTGGGCTCTTCGCTCGCCCTCATTTTTTCTAAACCCTGCCGTTTCAGCCATCTCCCCTAGGATGCGTCAGAAAAAATTGAGTACGGCCTGGCATAAGTTTCCCGATCCTTGAGACTGTCACCCACCCTGAACCCTAAACCCTTGGTGGTGCAGAAAAATCTTGAAATCCTTATGAATAAAGGATTCTCAAAGAAACAGCGATTTTGGAACTTCTCCGAAAAACGAACGGGAGCAGTAGGTTTCAGTCGATAGTTTGATCGTTCAAGCTGTCCATCGTGAGACTCAAATAAAGTTATCTGCACCACTCAGCCCTAAACCTTGACCCCAATCATCGCGAATAGTGGGTATATTTGCATCGCCCGCTAAGTAGCTTGGGGTAAAAAGTTCGAGGTATATTTCGGGGGGGTAAAGCTTCGATTTAGACTAACTGCGAGGGCAACAGATGGGAATGCGATTGCGTGTGTTCCTCACTCCTGAGGAAGAGCGAACCCTGCGAGAGTTACG
>JBHJJI010000035.1:0-4636 GCA_050042805.1 Leptolyngbyaceae cyanobacterium | reverse complement strand
CTTCGACCCCATCCTTGGCTTCCAAGACTTCAAAGTTGCCTTGGGGCAGCATGTCTCGAACGCGCATCCGAATGACGCGACTATCATCAATTACCAGAATTTTGTGCGTTGCCACGGCGGACTCCTCTGCGGTAAAGATGCGATGGGCTAGCAAACAACTCCAAACCAGCGCTTGCGGTTACAACTGCTGCTTCAAGGCTGCCGTCTTATAACTTAGCAATTACTATCCAGTTCGGAAACAACTCTCGACTATTGAAGTATGAATACTCGTAAAGCAAATATTAGCGGAGTTTGAGGGTTACAAGCGAATCCCTGATTTTTCTAGCTGCCTGCAACAGCCAATGTCAAGAACAGCCCGTATGAGGTCATGTCTGCACAATGGAGAACACTGCTCTCACCATACAATTCACGTTAAGCCCGACCCTCAGCAGCGCGATCTTTTAGAATTTAATGGCTAGCCCTGCTCGGTTAGAATGCCCGAATCCGGCTGCAGGCTATCTTTGACATTGACGGGGGTATAGGCCTGCTTCGCCATCACTGCCTGCGGCAGATCTCAAGACTGGAGATTGGGGGCAGCTAGATTGAGCGCGATCGCCATGATTGCTTACACCAGTCGTTGCCGCACGAACCCCGAAAGTTTTCCGAGACCCATCGTTTGAGGACTATGACGTCATCCACTCGTGATCTGATCAATTTGCCGCCCTGGCTGCGCCCCTCAATTGGCCGGGCCAGCGAGCTTTCGACGGTGCAACGCATTGTGAAGCAACGGGGCATCCATACCATTTGTGAGGAGGGGCGCTGTCCCAATCGAGGGGAATGCTACAGCAATAAAACGGCGACCTTTTTGCTGATGGGGCCGACTTGCACAAGGGCCTGTGCCTTTTGTCAGGTCGACAAAGGCCATGCCCCGATGCCGTTAGATCCAGAAGAGCCGGATAAAGTGGCGGAATCGGTGGCGCTACTCGGGCTGAAATATGTCGTGCTGACCTCGGTGGCGCGCGATGATCTGTCGGATAAAGGGGCCGGCTGGTTTGTGAAGGCGATCGCGGCCATTCGTGCTCGGATGCCTGATACGCAGGTCGAAGTTTTGACCCCTGACTTTTGGGGTGGCGACGCTGCGGTTGAACAGCAACGGCAGCGGGTAGCAACGGTCGCGAATGCGGCACCAGCCTGCTACAACCACAATGTCGAAACGGTGAAACGCTTACAAGGGCCGGTGCGCCGAGGCGGACGCTACGATCGCTCCTTAGCCGTTTTGCAGTATGCCAAAGCGGGCAATCCCACTCTGCCGACAAAATCAGGGCTTATGCACGGGCATGGCGAAACGGTTGCAGAAGTGCTCGAATCGCTGGATGATTTGCGGCGGGTGGAGTGAGATCGCGTCACGTTGGGACAATATATGCGTCCTTCGCTAGCCCATCTGCCTGTGCAAAAATATTGGACGCCAGCAGAGTTTGAAGAATTGAGAGACATGGCCCGTAATCTGGGCTTCTCTCATGTGCGATCGGGGCCGTTGGTGCGCAGTTCTTACCATGCGGGTGAATCCCCCTAGGGTTGTCTAGGGCAATCCACCGACCAGCCAGCCCCTTGCCCCCCAGCCCCTCAGGCTCCCTAGCAATCGGACATCGTCGATGAAGTAGCCCCGCAGTCTCCTAGCCGTCCCGATTCCTCACTTCAATCGAAACTACGCTTGTAGTTCTTTGAATATCAGGAGATCGGCTGTGCCAACGCTGGGTGTCAACATTGATCACATTGCCACGATTCGACAGGCTCGTCGAACGGTGGAACCGGATCCGGTTGCGGCTGCCGTTTTAGCAGAACTCGCTGGTGCCGACGGCATTACTGTGCATCTGCGGGAAGACCGTCGCCATATTCAAGAGCGTGATGTCCGTTTACTGCGTCAGACCGTACGTACGCATCTAAATTTAGAGATGGCAGCCACTGCCGAAATGGTCGATATTGCCCTAGACATCACGCCTGACTACGTCACTTTAGTGCCTGAGCAGCGCGAAGAAGTCACGACTGAGGGGGGCTTAGATGTCGCTGGACAATGCGATCGCCTGACCCAAGTGGTCTCTAAGTTACAAGGGGCGGCGATCCCGGTCAGCCTGTTTATTGATGCCGAACCTGAGCAGATCGCTGCTTCCAAAAAAACCACCGCTAGATTTATTGAGCTGCACACGGGCCGGTATGCCGAAGCCCATGGCGAAGCGGAGCAGGCTGAGGAGCTGAATGACTTAAAGAAGGGGACTCAGCAGGCGATCGCGGCCGGATTGCGGGTTAATGCTGGGCACGGTTTGACATATTTGAATACCTATCCCATCGCCTGTATCGAAGGGATGGAAGAACTCAACATTGGCCACACCATCATCAGTCGAGCGGCTTTGGTGGGGATAGAACGGGCAGTACGAGAAATGAAACAGGTGATGCGGGGCGACTATTGACGACCTTCGTATCGATTTACAACCAGCGTCTACTCAGTCACGAACCTTCTATGAGAGAATTTTGTCTCTCGGTGGTTATCAACAGCAGTCTATGCAGACCTATTACTATCTACTCGCCAGCCAAAAGTTTTTGCTTGAAGAGGAGCCCCTTGAAGAAGTCTTGCGAGAGCGTCGTCGCCACTATCAAGAACAAGAGAAGGTGCTCGATTTTTGGCTGGTCAAGCAACCGGCGTTCTTAGAGAGCCCCGGCTTTGGTGACGTTAAGCAGCGCTGCCCTCAGCCAGCGGTAGCGGTGATCTCCACTGATAAAACCTTGATCACCTGGCTCAAACTGCGCTTGGAATATGTGATCACTGGGGATTTTAAGGCACCGACGGAAACGCTGCCTGATCCGCTCGCGTCGTTAGAGGCGGCTCCCCAGTCTTGAACCGCCCCCGGCAAGGGGCCGATCGCTAGCGACGATTCCCACCCGAATCAATCTCATCAAAGAGCGTGGCCGTGTCAGATTCTCCCAAAAAACTTCTCATCGCGGCCAGTGGCACTGGGGGACATCTGTTTCCCGCGATCGCCACGGCTGAAAAGCTGTCTCACTACAGCATCGAGTGGCTCGGCGTGCCCGATCGCTTGGAAACTGAACTGGTGCCTGCAGCCTACCCGCTGCACACTGTCGAGTTAGGGGGCTTTCAAGGACGGCTCGGTTTGGGTTCTCTGAAGTTATTGAGCCAGGTTTTGCAGGCCACGCTCAAAGTCCGTCAGATCCTGAAGCAGGGACACTTTGATGGTGTGTTTACAACCGGGGGCTACATTGCCGCGCCGGCTATTTTGGCCGCCCGATCCTTAGGATTGCCGACGGTGCTACATGAGTCGAATGCCCTGCCGGGCAAAGTCACTCGGTGGTTGAGTCCCTGGTGTTCGTTAGTCGCGCTGGGGTTTGAGGCGGCCAGCAGTCATTTACCCCGTGCCAAAAGTGTCGTCGTGGGCACGCCGGTGCGATCGCAATTCCTGGCACCGGCTGATTTACCTGCCGAGCTACCCGTGCCGGATGGCGTGCCGTTAGTCGTAGTGATTGGGGGAAGTCAGGGGGCAGTAGCTGTCAACCAACTGGTGCGGTCAGCGGCGACCGCTTGGTTTGAGGCAGGGGCCTGGGTTATCCATCAAACGGGTACGAATGATCCAGAGGCTGACAGTCTGAGCCACGCGCACTATATCCATCGTCCTTTCTTCAATACGATGGCAGGGCTGCTGCATCGAGCTGATATCGTGATCAGCCGAGCGGGGGCTGGCACCTTGACTGAGCTCGCCTTTACCCAAACGCCGTCCTTGTTGATTCCTTACCCCTTTGCGGCGGAAGATCATCAAGCCTACAATGCGGCCGCCTTTGCGGCGGCCAATGCGGCGATGGTCTGGCGACAGACTGATTTAACCGTTGAGTCTTTGCAAAATACGGTGTTGCAACTGATCAATGACCCGCAGCGTCGACAGCAGATGTCTGAAGCGGCGGCTGCCTTATCCATTCCCGATAGTGCAGCCCAGTTAGCCACGATAGTTAACCGCGCGATCGACGCGGATCCAGGTTTGCCTCTTGCTGAGTAACGACTGAGGACTCCCCGGCAGCAGTAAGACGACCCTTCCAGTTGCTCTGCCCCTTTGTCCCCTGCTCCCTAGCCATCGGTAATGGTGGGTGAAATCACGCCACAGTCTACTCGCTCAGTGCCGGACTCTCATTCCCTCGATATTGTTTGGATCCTTTTTGACAGGGAGACCAGAGCATCAGTTTCGCGCCCAAAACGCCGCAACCAAAAATACAGAGGCAGGAACTCAGGGACTGGAACCATCGGTTCACCAACGCAGAGCCATTCGAATGTTGAGGGTTCCTCCCAATTGCAGGTAGAAAGGGGTGTCAGAATCGGCTAAAAGCGCTTCTTGAATCACAATTCACGGCCAAGATTACGAGCCCTACAACGGGAGAGGATTGTCCAAATCTTAAATGTCAGTGAAGCACGACTTCATGAAGCATATTGAAGCTGAACGGGCTGTGAATTCAAGAAAATTCCGCGATCGCTCGACTTAGGGGATTGACGATATGATGTAGACTGGATTAGGTTTCGGTGGCTGAGTGTTCGCTGGTTTTTGGGATTTCGTTCTCTTGCCTCTGGTTCGAAAGCTTTCCCCCGTATTCCGATCTCGATTTG
>JBHJJI010000034.1:0-9104 GCA_050042805.1 Leptolyngbyaceae cyanobacterium | reverse complement strand
AGATTCAGCCCCGTCAAGGCCCGCAGCAATCGTTCATCCCGTTTGACGCGCTCTAAATCCAGCATCTCAATACACCTTCACCACTACTGTAGGTATAGCCAATTTTTCTCTAATTCACAACAGGTCTAATCAAGGTTTCTCGCTAAACCCGCCCTGACAGTACCGGTATATTCTTGTCTAGGAAATCTCCTCAGACGAGCCATCTCAGGCCCGTCATTAGTAGCGCCGAGACAGCGCCGTTCAACAGCCCAGCGCCGCTTATTCCAATACGTCAAAAAGCGTCGACTCAATTTCGGGTCGTAGACGCTCAAACTCTTCAGGCGGAATCATGTGAGCTTCCCCCTGACCCGTCACTTCGGCAAACAGCAGCAGCGGATCGACAGGCGTACACACGGTATATTCCAAATCATTGTGGAAGAACGTCGCGAGGGTCTGAAAGTCTTCGGTATCCGCGTCACCATCGGTATTCAGATCGCCAATTTCGAGCGTAAAACAATCTTCATCGTTGGGCTCAGGAATGTTGCCGACCACGCTCAGGGTCACAGCACTCCGCTTGAGTGATAAATCATGTTCTGCTAAAACCGCGCGGGCCGTAGGCAACAGCTCATCAATATCTTTGTCTTCCACATCGATCAGCGAGTCAGTGTCACCCGACTCATCCTCCTCCCAAGCAAAGATTTCGACTGGGGTGTCGAGCGGCAGTAGCAGCGCATATTGCCGACCTTCGATCTCGAAGGTTTGTTCAATTTGACAAATCAAGGTGCGTCCTGAATCGTCTTTAATGGCGATAGTCGGACCCTCTTGGACATAATCAGAATCCGCAGTCATTCCAGATCTCCTGCAACGGGCTCAAACGGTTTTACAAAGGGAACCGAACCCTTATGGGCGCGCTGATCTAACCATTGTTGCAAAATAATCGCAGCGGCTTTACGGTCAATCAGTCCCTTATTGCGAGACGGCGAAGTTCCTTCAGCTAAGAGCATTTGCTCAGCTTGAAAAGAGGTCAACCGCTCATCTACATACTCTACGGGCAATTGGAGCGCCGATGATAGCCTTTGGGCAAAAGATTTGACCCGTTGCGCTTGTTGGCCGATCGCGCCGTCCATGGTGTAGGGCAAACCCACCACTAAGACCGTTACCTGACGTTCTTGGATTAAGCGCTGCAGCGCCTCGACCAGAGCCGGAAAAGATTTGCCCTGCAACGTCGTGAGTTCGGTGACGAGCATACCGAGGCGATCGCACCCCGCCACACCAATGCGCTTATGTCCAATATCGAGACCTAAGGCCGAGACGTATTCCTGAGCCACCGTGACTCCTCCCAGCGCTTTGCCACGCTCATCCGCATCGTCGTCACGTTATCCCGACTGTCCAGACAGGTTGTCTGGCTTCGATCGGCGCGGTGGCTCATCGCCCTCAGCCAGGTCTCCCCGTTGAACCAGTGAGGAGGATGACCATTTCAGCAGCGTCTCATCCCAGTCAGTGCGCCAGGTCATCCGCCCCGGAATCGGCTTGCCCGCCGGTTGCAGACCAGCCAACATTTCGGGTAGTTGCAACCCTTCCAGCGCCGTGGGTTTGGCCTCACGCACTTTATGCCAAACCGACCGGGACAACATCAAGGTGCGATTGACCGGAGTGGCTTGAATTTTCAGCAAAAACTCTTCGCGCTCGGGCTGAAAGTCGCGCGATGTCACCCGTAGAGGCATGGCCGGATAGCCTTGCAGCAGGCTGGCCATGTGACTCAATAATTCGGGATAGAGCCACGTGTAGGCCGGATGAACGGTTAACTCAGCGGAATGATAGCGATGCTTACCCCGACAGGCAATTAAATCAAAGCGGCCGATCGCTGCCTTGCGCTGTGGTTCAAAGATATAGCCCTGGATGCGGTTTTCGCGATGCATCCACTGTTGGGCGGTATTGGCCATCGCTTTGACCGGCTCGACCTTAAAATCTTGAATTTGCTGATCAAAAACCTGCCGCACCAGTGGCGGCATGGCGGCGGTATCTAACTGATAGAGCAATTGAGCATCGGCATTGCTCACGGCCATCAGATTCGGCAGATCGGGCTCTTGCTTCGCCTGCTCAGATAAGACATCGGGGCTGATTTCCCAATAGGTGACCTGAGCCAGCGGCTGAAATCCATTTTGGCGATAGAGCGCCAGCGCGGCTTTCTGCTCAATATCGACCTCCGCCAGCCACATGCGCGCTTCCCAAATAGTCTCAAAGCAGTGGCGCAATAGCTGCGAACCAACCGTGTCGAGTGGGCCTTTAACATTTGCTGGCAGTCCTTCTGGATTTACCAGAATACGGTTAACCTGCCAAGTACTGCGGGTACGGTTGAAGGGGGCAACTTCGACCACACCGCAGAGGCGATCGCCCAGGGCGGCCACAAACCCAGACCAGCGGGGACGATTGGGTAAGGCCAGCATAGTGGCTCGCTGCCACCAAGCGGCAATCGGATGATGCACCAAACTGCGGGTACCGGTCATCAAAAGCCCTGACTCGGCATCTGGGATGGTGATGCTAGCATCACTCCAACCCTCGATGACATCAATATCGCGGGGATAGAGCGGACGCAGCTGCAGTTCTGAACCGGAATCATCTGAGTGGGTCATACCGAGCACACAAGGGCGAACTGTCGGGACTTTGCAAAGTTCTGTGTTGTCATCATAACGCGAGCTTTAAACTTCGCTCAAGCCCGGAGCAAGGCAGAGGGCGATCGCCCCAATCGCCCATCGCCAGCAGCAGCGAGTCTCTGATTAACCCTCAAACTATCATCCGGCTCCATGACGCGATGACGGCTTGAGCGGACGCACTAGCACCAGGGGTGTTTGTTCATCAGCGTTACCAGCGGGATTGTCGATCAAGGCTTGGGTAATGACGTCAGCCTGGACACTGGCACTGGCCGCGACAATTTTGACCGCCTTCAAATCATTCACATCGACAATGGCTGCGCCCAATCCGGTCGCTTTTTCAATCTCATCGACCACGAGCTGCGGCGACTCTGGCCCCATCACGACGAACTGATCGTAGGGAGGCAAGGTACCCGTCACATCGTCAATCAGCCGGGCCTGATCACCGGCCAGCTGATAAAAACCGCCCCCTCGGCGCAGCACTGCCTTCATAAAGGCCCCACCCACGAAGGCAAAGAAAACCCGCCGGGCACCGACGATATCCACCAGCGTTTGGAGGCCACAGGCCGTCGCCAGACTGGAGGTCGGCAAAAAGTAGTAGCACAACCGCCGCGCTAACCAACCAGGTTGAATCGTCGCAGGATGCCGCCAGCGTCCTTGCATGATGGCGACCGGTGTTTCGCCCAGGGTAATGGTGTCACCCGGTTTGGCGTGGGCGGCGACATACCGTTTCACCACTTCGACCGGCGTATCTAGATGCGTCAGCAAATGAGTCGGAATCGGCAACACCTGGGCCTGAGGCGTGTCTCGCCAGGCTGGCATGGCCTCAGGATCAGGAAACTTGAGGGGAACAATCACATGACCGATTTGCGGGTAGCGGCCACCCGGCCCATAGGTCAGGTAATTGACCCGCACCCACAACGCCTTCAGCGATCGCAGGTCAGGGCCAGTGATTTCCACTTTGACCTTGCACTGGGTGCGCTTTTGGAGTTTGACAATGTAGGCAAACCAATAGCCATCGGGGCGCGGTTCCGCGTCGGGATGAGCCGTGGTAATCGTGACTTGCACCTGAATGCCATCCAGGGAACTTTGCGACAACAGGGTAGTCTCGGCGGTCAGTTCTGGCACCATGATTTCGGAAGCCGGAGTGCGATTGATCAGCTCTGGCGTACCCACAATCTGGTAACGATTCGCGTCAAATTGTTCAATATTCCACTGCCCAGCGGCAAAGGCTAGGCGGTTACCGGCACGCTGGCGATATTGCCATTCCAGCCCCGCCCAACCCAATACCCCCACTAAGGAGATCGCTCCCAGCAACCAAACGAGCATCATCACTGCCACCGTTCTCCGAAGATATCCACGACAATCTGGTCGTCACTGACCGGATTACTTGCCTAAAGGGTCAGTCTATAAGAACTTTGTCCCCCTGCTCGCAGCCAATCGGCGGGCCAGCCTCAATCGGTCACACGGCAGCGGGCCACCCCAGGCCTTCATCCAAGGCGAAATCGCGTTACCTTGGCATCAATCCGTGCAAAATCAGCCAGCCATCATGAAAATGGCAGCGAAAGTCACTACATCGGCATCCGCTCAGGCGTACGGTAGGTACCGTCAGCCCAATCCGCGTAGTGATCAGACAAATCCCCAGAAAACTTTACAAAAACTAAGAAGTGGGGCACGATTCCAATAAGAAATGTTGCAACCTCCTGACTACGGCGGATTGAAAGCGACTGAAAACGCAGTTTGAGGTTTATCCAGACATGACTCGGTTGATGCGTATAGAAAAGTGGTGCCTCTGGGGACACGTTCTCTCCATGGCGTTTGGGTTAGCAGGGCTGTTGTGGGTCATGCCCCACCCGGAAATTTTGGCGTATTTGCCCGCGGGTTCCACGATGTATCGCTGGAGTATGGCAGGTGGTGGCGTGGTTTATATCGTGTTGGGCACGATCGCCGTAGCCCTCTACACCCGTCGAGTTTATGGCTGGAAAGCGCTGCTGTCGTTCTTGCTGCCCGCGATTGCCATCTCGCTATCGAGCGAATTGTCCGGCACCAGCACCGGATTTCCCTTTGGCGACTACAGCTATCTCAACGGCTTGGGCTACAAAATTGCCGGTCTTGTCCCCTTCACGATTCCGCTGTCTTGGTTTTATCTAGGCATTTCGTCCTATCTGTTAGCGCGGGGCGGCCTGATGGCAATTCGGGCTTCATGGTGGCGACAGGTCACCGCGATCGCGGTCGGAGCATTGCTGCTGATGTCGTGGGATTTTGTCTTAGACCCGGCCATGAGTCAAACGGCCATGCCCTTTTGGTATTGGCATCAGCCCGGCGCTTTCTTTGGTATGCCCTACGAAAACTTCGCCGGTTGGTTTTTCACTGGCGCCGTCTTTATGACGATTGCCGCCGTGCTGTGGCGACAGAATGAGCGCGTGTTCGGGCTGACTAAGCAGCAATTGCAGTTGCCTTTGATCATGTATTTAACAAATTTTGCCTTCGCCATGTTCATGAGCCTTGGTGCTGGCATCTATGTGCCCATTTTGTTAGGTCTCGTCGTCGGTGCTCTACCCGCGATCGTCTGCTGGCTGCTGGCCCCCGACGATCAGCCAGTCGCCGATCTGACCGCTGAGCCGCAACCCGATTTGCCGGTTCTCGAAATGACCGCGACGCCTGCAGGCATTGCTAAATAGTTTTTTCCAGAGCGCAGTTGCATGTTCTTGATCGATCTGTCGGGGTGGCTGAGTAGTGCGATCGCGCTGCTCCTGCTGGCGCTACAGCTACCCGCCGTCATGGTGCTATTGTCACGCCTACTCAAAGGCCCGACGCGCCGTCCCCCGTTGCAACCTCGCCCAGCCACCCCCGAACAGAAGGGGGCAGTGAGCGTCGTGGTACCCACCCTGAATGAAGTGGCACGCCTCGGCCCTTGTTTACAGGGGTTATCGCAGCAGACCGATGAGGTGCGAGAGATTTTGATTGTCGATAGTCATTCTCAGGATGGCACCCGCGATTTGGTGCAGGCTGCTCAAGCCCATGAGCCTCGTCTACGCCTCATGACGGACGATCCGTTACCGCCCGCATGGGTCGGTCGTCCCTGGGCACTGCATCACGGCTATACCCACAGTGACCCGCACAGCGAGTGGATTTTAGGACTGGACGCGGACACGCAGCCGCAACCTGGCTTAGTGCCCGCGCTCATGGCGGCGGCGGCGGCCGAAAACTACGATCTGGTCTCCCTGTCGCCCCGGTTTATTTTGAAAAGTCCGGGGGAAATTTGGCTGCAGCCCGCCTTACTAATGACCCTGGTTTATCGATTTGGCCCAACAGGCGCGTCTGAGAGTGGGGCCGAGCGCGTCATGGCCAACGGTCAATGTTTTCTCTGTCGGCGGCAACTGCTCGATCGCCTCGGCGGCTATACGGTGGCGCGGCTGTCATTTTGTGATGATGTGACACTGGCTCGCCATGCCGCTCAGACTGGTGCCAAAGTCGGATTTTGGGACGGCTCTCAACTCCTAAAAGTGCGTATGTATGAAGGGTTGTCAGAAACTTGGCAAGAATGGGGGCGATCGCTGGATCTCAAAGATGCCTCCTCAACCAGTCAGATCTGGGGCGATCTGTGGTTTTTGACCTGCGTCCAGGCGTTGCCGTGGCTAGCACTGCCGATTTTGCTAGGGGGCTTAGGCACTGAACAGCCCACGCTACCCGTGCAGCTGAGTCTGGGCATCAACGCCAGCCTGATTGCTGCCCGCCTCGCGCTGCAGTGGGCGATCCTACCGTCCTATGATTTGAGTCAGGCAAAAAGTTCCTGGGTGTTTTGGCTATCACCGCTGGCTGATCCCCTAGCAGTTTTGCGGATTTGGCTGTCTTCGCTACGCACACCCAAGTCTTGGCGGGGCCGTCAGTATGACTTAGACAGTGCCGTGTCGGAATGATCGCGAGGCAGCAGTTCCGAAGTTGGCGGTACTGGCCCAGATCACGCGATGGGAACAGAAGAAGACTGGTAGGAAGCAGTGAGGCGATCTCCCGAATGCTTCCACGACAACGGCTCCACCTGGCGAATGGCGTGAATCCGATGCCACGCAATCGCACTCTAACCATTCGGCCAAAAATGTGTTGCCGGTCTGATAGCTTGATATCCTAATCGCACGGCTTCACCCCAGTAGCGGGAACCTTTGCCGTAGACCGGGCATCATCGATTGGTGATGGATGCATTCCTAAGCTAAGGACAATTCAAGATGGCGGGTGCACACAAGCCCCTAAAAACATCTCTAAAATCAAGCGGCGTGGGGTTCCACCGTCAACTTTCCCGGTGGAAAAACCGCCTCCCGGTGGAGGAGGCGCACTGGGCTCAACTGGCGTTGCTCAAAACCTTAGTGCAGCGACACCTGTCAGCGCGCTATAAAGGTTCGATCCTGGGAAACCTGTGGCCCTTGATGCACCAAATTGCCCTGTTGCTGATCTATACCTACGTCTTTTCGATTGTGTTGGGCGTCAAGCTCAACCTCAACGGGTCGTCCACCGACAGTTCCTTTACCTTTGGGCTCTGGCTATTTGCTGGATTGATCCCCTGGCTCGCCTTTAACAACGGCTTGATGCAGGCATCTACAGCTGTTATTAGCCAGCCTAACTTAGTCAAAAAGGTGGTATTTCCGCTCAGTTTGCTGCCACTCGTGCCCGTTCTCGCCAGCTTTTTAGAAAGCACCTTAGGCATGATGGTGCTGATGGTGTTTGTGGCCATTGTTCATCAGGCGGTGCATCCCACGCTGCTGCTGCTGCCCTTGGTGTGGTTACCTCAGCTGCTCTTGACCGCAGGGTTAGGGTTTGGGGCCGCCGGGCTGACGGTCTTTATTCGCGACATTCCCCAAACACTAACGGTGGCTTTGAACTTGTGGTTTTATGCGACACCGTTGATCTATCCCGTCACGATGATTCCGCAACCCCTCCAAAGCTGGATTTTTTGGCTGAATCCCCTAGCGGCGATCGGGGAAATGTATCGTGATGTCATCTTGATTGGCAACGTCACCCACTGGGGTGAATGGACTGCCGCCACACTCATTTCTGCCGGAGTGTTTATCGCTGGGGGCTGGTGCTATCACAAGTTGAAGTTAGCGTTTGCCGATGTGTTGTAAACCTGATGTTCCCTCCTCTGCGGATGCTGAATGCACCACCGCGAGATCGCACGTCCATCCCGAAAGGCCGTCCCGCTGCCCTGAATCAGCCCGCATCACGGGCCGGCCTTCGGGGGTTCGCTATCCCGGCCCTTGCTGGAGTCATCTTTGATGTCTAACGAACCAGCCATTTCTCTCAGCCATATTTCTAAGGTCTACAAGCGATACCATCGCCCGGTTGATCGCCTGCGAGAAGTCTTGCTGCCAGGCAAACCCAAAGCCGAAGAGTTTTGGGCGCTGCGAGACATTAGTCTAGAGATTCCCCAGGGCGACACCGTGGGCATCATTGGCCGCAACGGTTCCGGCAAAAGTACGCTACTGCAGATTATTGCGGGAACGCTGCAGGCAACCTCGGGGCAGCTACAGGTTCACGGTCGCGTGTCGGCGCTGCTGGAGTTGGGCAGTGGCTTTAATCCCGAATTTACGGGGCGACAAAACACCTTTTTTAACGGTCGGATTTTGGGCCTGTCACAAGCCGAAATCGCCGCCAAGTTTGATGACATTGCGGCCTTTGCCGACATCGGCAGCTTTATGGATCAGCCGGTGCGCACCTACTCTAGCGGCATGTTTGTGCGGCTGGCGTTTGCCGTGGCGATCAATGCTGAGCCCGACATTCTGATTGTGGATGAGGCCCTCTCGGTCGGCGATGAAGCCTTTCAGCGTAAGTGCTTTGCCCGCATTTACGACATGCAGGCCAAAGGGGCGACCGTACTCTTTGTCTCCCATTCTGCGGGCTCCATTGGCGAACTGTGCGACCATGCAGTTCTCATCGATTCCGGCGAAGTGGTCTTAAAAGGCCTACCCAAGACCGTGATCGCCAATTATCAAAAGTTTATTTATGCCCCGGCTGAGCAGCGTGACGAGTTGCGCCGCGCCTTTCAGGCCCAGTCGGACAGCCCACCTGAAGTTGCCTTGCAGCCTGCCGTTGACGAGGCGATCGCCCCCACGGCCCCCTGTCCGGAGGTAGTCACCACCGCTGAGGCCCCGCGATCGCTCTACGATCCCTACTTGCTACCGCAACATAGCGTGCAATATCAGTCGCGCGGTGCCCGCATTAAAAGCCCTGATATATGAACCGTTGACGGTCAGCCCGCCAATCTTTTATTGCGCAACGAAACCAACATCTACAGCTAAAAGGCCTATTTCGTTGACGCCGCCTGGCAGGTACAGTTTGGCATGATGATCAAAACGCTGACGGGCTTTGAGCTGGGGGGAGCCGTTTCCCACGGGATGCGACAGCGACTTGACCAGGTGGCGGCAGGCAGTTTAGTCGATGTTGAGTTTGAATTTTCCTGTACTCTGCTGCCGGGCACGTACT
>JBHJJI010000033.1:0-3894 GCA_050042805.1 Leptolyngbyaceae cyanobacterium | reverse complement strand
AAAAAAGGGGGGCAGCAAAATTCGGGTGGTGAATAGCCCCTAACCCAAGGGGGCGGCGACAGCGGGGGATCCTCGCCCTGAAGCGCTGTCATGCAGAATCGGTCTAAACATCATCACCTGCGGCACCGCATCAAAACGACGGTTTTCACTATGGTCTAGATCTAACAACCCAGTCGCACTCGCTCAAGACCGTCATTTAGTGGCCTAATAAGCGCGACCCCTAAAATGAACTACTTAATCTTTTGGCTTCTTGGCTTTGGCACCCTTTGGGCGGGGCTCAAGCTCTTTGATGATGAAGCGCTGCTCATCGTGACGCTCATTGTGGGCTCAGTCCTCGTCCTCGCGGGGCTGATTTCTGCCCCCGTCAGACTCCAAATTGGGGTTGAAGTCGTTTTGGTCGTGGCCCTATTCCATGTTTGTATGGAGTGCATCCGACGGGGTGAGCGCTCCTAGGCAAAATGGCTCCGCAGTCTTGGCCTAACCAAACTGGCGACTGCGATCGCGCTCAACGCATTACTCTACCGGTTCGCTTTCAGCTTCAGCTTCTGGGGGCAACGCATCCACCCAAACGATCGGAATGTGCTGCTCCGATTCGCGAGCGCCATTTTCTTGCAAAACCTGACTGGGCTGAGCGGGATCAAAAGAGCGACTGAAGTCTTCCAAGAGTCGCTGATTTTGCGAGCGCAGCGACTCGACTGAGGTTTCGACCTCATGGAGTACCTGCAGCTGAGTGTGGTGATAGGGCACAAGCCTGACCAAAGCCGACAGAGCCACTAAAGACAATCCTAAATTGACGGCGAGGCGTCCCGTCATTTCCCAGCCCACTGCCCGAAAACGAGCCGCCCGAATCGATCGCCGCTGTCGCTGCTCCCGCTGTTTGCGCAGCGATCGCACCCGCTCTGAGGGCTCAACATTGAAGCTAGGTTGAGGCAAGGGCATAAACTCTCTCACACCGCTGAAAAGGCTGGATGGGGCCAATTTTGGCGAATCACACCAAAATCAATCACCATTATGAAATAAAAATACATGAATAAACTGCTGGGCAAGGGAAATTGACCGATGGGGCTGATCTTTAAGCCGATTGCCGTTAAGGGTACTTCCTTTCGCCAAGAGTGTGACAAATCCTTAGGGGCGCAGCGATCGGCCACGTCAGAGCGGCTGGGGGCATCCCGTTTCTTTTTGCTGTCGCTATCCGTGGGAGCCGGTGCCGGGTATAGCAAGCTGCAGTTTGATCAGGTTAACCCCAAGGCTCGAAATCACTCACTGATGCGCCTTTCAACGCCGACTGCCGACTTCATTCATGCCGCATTCCGTTATAGCAGGCATTCGACTCCGCATCTTCACGCCGGAGTCTCAGCGCCGTAAGCCATTTGCCAAAAATCCTGTTCCAGGCGAGCGACCTGTAAAAAGGCGTTCGCCGCTGCGGTTTGGATGTCAGTAGAGGCCACGTTGAGAGCCTCATCGGCCTGATTCGCCAATAGTTTCACATAGTCAGTAAAGCCCGCATTGCCCCAGCGATCGGCAAACTCATTGTAGGGGGCAGGCATGGGGCCAGGCAGCTGCCAGCCTTGGTTATAGGCATATTCGATCGCCCACAGCGCCGTCGCCTGCACGGCATAGGGGGCGTTCACCAAGTTGCCCATAAAATCGCAATAGCGCTGACAGGTGAGTTGGCGCGGGGTTTGCAGGTTGAGCGATCGCTCAGCGGCTTTTTCTCTAAACCAGCTCAGTTCGGCCTGTATCGCCATTAAACCGCTCAGCAGCACATCAAAATGGCTGACTGGTGCCGCCGCCAAGCAGCGGCCGACAAACCGGGTAAAGTCGTTGACAAATAAATAGTCTTGCACCAGCCAGGTATTGAATTGCGCCGGTTGAATGGTGCCCGCTTGGCACTGCGTCAAAAATGGATGAACGGTGGCATCACGCCAACTGTCGGGATGGGTAGACAGTAGGCTTTCACAGGTCAAGGTCATGAAGGTCTCAGCTTGGAGTTAACAATGATTGTGGCAAATAGTGGCCACGAGTTGACGGGCTCACCCAACCAACCTGCATTGACTTTACTCCCCTAATAGCAATCACAGTCATCAGACTCCCGATGCCATTTTGGAAACGCCTGGGAGCCCAGGGGCAGGGGGGCAGATTTGTCGTCTTGTTTCAGAGAACTGTTGTGACCGTCGATGCTGGACATCTAACGACCTGGGGCCGCGCAGTCAGGCTTCGGTTGCTGGTCTCGATGATTGAGGCGAATGTTGCGCACCTTAAACACCGTGACAGACAACCCGCAGCGACTATATCCAAACGGCAATGGTTGAAAGCCCCAGCCAATTTCCGGCAAAATCCTGCCCAACAAAATACACATCAAAGACAGAATGCGTGCCAACAAAAATAGTCTTTAAATTTGTCAGATAAGACTTCATAAGTTTGTCTATCGGCACAAACTTTTCGTAACTATCGTCGTCTGCTAATCCCTCTGGGCAAGCGATAGACATACCCTCTCCCTGCAAAGACAAACAATCAAAGTCACAAGTTCTGATAAACCCATTTCCATACAGCACCCGATCGATAACCGCTGCTTAGGAATTAGCAACTTCGAATATTAATTTCTTTGCTTCATCGTGAGCGTCATAGCAATTGCGCCTGATGAACACCAAATCACGAGAAGCTTCTCGAATACTTTGAAGACGTTCATCAATCTGATGGGTCACCTGCTGCAAGCCTGCACTGCTGAACTTTTCATCAGTCTCATATTCAATATCGTTCCAATCCTCATACGAAGAGACGGCAAGCCAAACACTGTCACTGACTTTACCTATCACCAATCTTGAAGATTCATAGGTTTTACTTCCCAGCCTGTGATCGACTGAACGGTCGCTAGTTTCATTGTCAATAGGTAAGTCATACTTGACGACTCGATAAGTTGAAAATTCAACTGCGTGAGAAGACAAGAAATTCAGAAACTTGTCTGCTCTCTGCGCATACATTAGGGCTCTTTCTTTCTTTTCAGCCATATGGACAGACGGATTCAGACTAGACACTCCCCAATGTTGGTAATTGTCTAAATATTCGTCTAATCCGAAAAAATCAGCGGCTTCAATGGGTGCTAAATATCTTTGCCTCTGTAAAAATTTGCTGGTGTTGAATTCGCCATCTTCTTCAAAATTCCAGACAAACACGTTCAAAGGGTAGTTCCCTGCTGTCACAAACAGAACGCCCTCGATGGCAGCCTTTAATTCCTCAAGAAAGTGCTGGCTCTCTGGTGTCATGACTTCCTCTAGGATAGTCTATTTGTACTATAATAGACTATCCTAGAGGAAGTGAGATGGCCAGTCGAGGAGCGGCGTCCGTCACAGTTTGAAACGCTTGTCTAGGTCACATATCGGTGACGGCGATCGCCGCCGCCACTCCATCGTTTACCCCCGACTAACAATCACCGGCTTCGGCTGCAGCCGGGGCTTTGTCAAAAAGCGCGGTCGGAAGACCGATTTCACAATCAGCCACAGCGACTGCACCTCATTCGGTGAGCAGCGGCTTTGCCACTGGCCCGGACGGCAAAAGAGTAGCTGCACCAACTGCCGCTGTTGTGGCAAGGTCATCGCGGCGAACTCAATGGTTAGCGTGGGCAGGTCAGATTCCATCTGAGTTTGAGTGATCGTGCCGGCAAGCGCCAGCTGCTCATCGACCAGTTCCAACTCGACTGTAGAGGTGGTCTCATACCCGACGGGCAACACATTCGATTTGGTCAGCTCCACCACGGCCCCTACTTCAGAAATCATCGTGGTGCGACCCCAGGCCGAAATCGATTCGCCGTTCGCGTTGGTCAAGCGCAGTTGCGCAATACGCTGGATGTCAAACCAATCGTAGGGGCTAGGTCGAGGCGCATCGAGCAAAATCAGC
>JBHJJI010000032.1:0-3816 GCA_050042805.1 Leptolyngbyaceae cyanobacterium | reverse complement strand
AGCCTGTCTAGCTAAGAAGACGGAATATCGCGGCTATGCTCTCAGCGACAGAGAAATTGAATACTTACGTCAATCACATCAAAACTACATTGCCCATGAAGTTCCCGAGCGGTTTGAACGAGAGGCAAAAAATCTGGCGCGGTTGACGGGGCGCGACCTCGCCACGATTCGGCGACGCATCAGTGCTGAGGTGCCTCAGCCCCAGCCATCAGTTTGGCAAATGCGTTATCCGCCCCAATCGCCCTAACCCAGCTTTACCCGTGCATCGCCTCGCTCGTTGGGAACGGTCAGACGTGCCGTTCCCCTGCTTTCGGTTCCAATTTTTTGAATGACACTCCCAGAAAGAGACCCCATGATGACTCAATACCGTTCCCTTTGGCTTGGCCTGTTGGGCGCGATCGCCGCGCTCCTATTTTTGACCCCGACCGCGCTGGCGTTCTGCGGCTTTTATGTCGCCAAAGCCGATACCAGTTTGTATAACGAAGCCTCGCAGGTGATTATTGCCCGCAACGGCGATCGCACCGTGCTGACGATGGCGAATGATTATCAGGGCGAAGTTGCCGATTTTGCCATGGTGGTGCCGGTGCCGACGGTGCTGCAAGAGGGGCAGGTGAATGTGGGCGATCCGGCGATCGTGCAGCGGCTGGATGACTTCAGCGCCCCCCGCCTGGTGGAATATTTTGATCCCGACCCCTGTGAGCCCGTGATGTTTTACGACGAGGCCGAAGCGTTGCCTGCCGCTCCCCAGGCGACCACCACCCGAGGCCGCGCTGCCGATGGGGCGCTGGGCGTCACGGTTGAAGCACAGTTTGCCGTCGGCGAATACGACATCGTGATTTTGAGTGCCGAAGAATCGGACGGTTTGGAAACCTGGCTGATTCAAAACGGCTATCAAATTCCCACTGGGGCGAGTGAGTTGCTGCAGCCCTATGTCAGACAGGGTCTCAAGTTTTTTGTCGCCAAGGTGAATCTAGAGGAGTTCGATCGCACCGGCTTTCAGCAATTACGCCCGCTGCAAATCGCCTACGAGTCGCCACGCTTTATGCTGCCGATTCGCCTTGGCATGATGCACGCTCAGGGCGCGCAAGATCTGGTGGCCTACCTGCTCACCCCCGATGGCCAGGTCGAGTTGACCAACTATCGCACCGTCAAAATTCCCTCGGATGCCAACATCCCCTCTTTTGTGGAAGAGGAGTTTGGCGAGTTTTATGGCGCGATGTTCGATCGCAGCTATGAACGTGAGAACAAAGAAGTCGCCTTTTTGGAATATGCCTGGAGCATGGCGGGCTGCGATCCCTGTTCGGCAGAACCGCTGAGTCCTGAAGAACTGCGCCAGGCCGGGGTATTTTGGGTCGCGCCCAACAGCTCCATTTGGGACACCAATGTGTACGTCACCCGCCTGCACGTGCGCTACAGCCGCGACAAATTCCCCGAAGACCTGATGTTTCAACAGACGAATAATCTGGAGTTCTTTCAGGGGCGATATGTGATGCAGCAGCCCTTTTTAGGCGAAGCCACCTGTCCGGCTGGAGCAGACTATCGGCGATCGCTGCCCGCCCGCTTTGAGCAAGAGGCCCAGACCCTGGCCCGACTCACCGGCTGGGATATCAACGACATTCGTCGCCGTCTTCCCGATGTTAGCAACCCTAACTTTGAGCCCATGCCCTGGTGGGAAGACCTCTGGCAGCGCTCCAGCCAGTTCCTCAGTCCTGTCGTTCGCCAGGGCTAAGGGCACGAACTCAAACCGCCTGCAGCTGATCAAACCAGCTGGAAAATAGTTAGCCCGATCGCCTTCCCCAGTATCGTGAGGGGAAGGCTTTTTATTTGCGCAGATTTTATGCTGAGTTTTTGGGCGCGCACCAGCGGCACCTGGATCAACGTCGCCACCGTTTTAATCGGCTCTGGACTCGGGCTGCTGCTGCGGCATCGGTTGCCGGTTGCCATGCAGCAAATCATCACTCAGGCCGTCGGGTTGTTGACCCTCGTGATTGGCTTTGCGATGTCGCGCAGCCTGTTTGAAGTTGAGGCTGGCCCCATTGATGGTGTCATTTTGGGTCTGCTCGCGCTCGTGCTTGGTGGTCTGCTGGGGGAATGGTGGCAGATTGAAAAAAACCTGATGGCGATTGGTGAAGCGCTCAAAGCCCAGGTCAAAGGCGGCGGCCGCTTTACGGAAGGATTTGTTGCGGCCAGTCTGCTTTTTTGCATCGGCCCCATGACCATCATCGGCAGCCTCAACAATGGCCTAGCAGGCGACAACACCTTGCTAACCCTCAAATCGGCGATGGATGGTTTAGCCTCTATTGCCCTCACCAGCACCTACGGCACTGGCGTCGGCTTTTCGGCCATTACGGTACTGCTGATTCAAGGGGGGCTCTCACTCCTAGCAGGAATGCTAGCCACGAGCCTCACTGACCCCGCCACCGATCCCCACGTTTTACTTACCACGGGCATTGGCGGCATGATGATTATTGGCCTGGGTTTTAGCCTGCTAGAAATCGCCAAAATTCGTGTCGCATCATTTTTGCCCGCATTAGCACTTGGCCCAGGGGTAGTCGCGATCGCCCGCTGGCTCAGCAGCTAAAGAATTTGGCATGCCGAATGCGTAACTCCGAATTCAAAACTCCGAACTCCGAATTTCGCACTCTCTACCCCCTCCCTTCCCCTCCTCCCCTGTTACAACTCCGCAAAAAGCCGCAAGACTCCAGAAGTTCTGAGCCATTATGGTAAAAATTGATAGCTTGGGAGTATCGGCTGTGGGCTTATTCGATAGCGTTTTTGACGAAGAGAAGGCTGATAAGCAAATTGAGTTAAAACCAGAAGAAGCTTTTGCTGCCGTTGCCCTGGTCGCGATCGCCGCTGACGGCTATCTGTCTGATCAAGAAGGTCGCGATATGACCAACATGCTGTCGCGTATGCACATCTTTCAGAGCTACTCCCACGATGTCATGCACCGTATGTTTGACAAGCTGTTATCGCTGCTCAAACTGCAAGGCCCCAGCACTCTGATTGATTTAGCCAAAGCTCAGCTGCCACAAGATTTGCGAGAAACCGCCTTTGCCGTGGCCACTGACCTGGTGTTATCCGACGGCACAGTCACGTCTCAAGAACAGGCTTTTCTTGATGATTTGTATCGCATTCTAGAGATACCGGGCGAGACAGCACTGCAAATCGTGAAGGTAATGACGATCAAAAATCGGGGTTAATCAGTCCAATACCTCAGCGACTCAGACCCCAAATCTGAAAACCGCTACGAGTTCCCCCTGGCCGCCCTGCTTAGGAACAAGGATTAAATAAATCCCGCACTTTGTCCTGAGACCAATCCGTATACCATTTCCCCTCCTGGCCTAACCTTGTAGGGGTTTGACAATGCCGCTCTGTTATCGCTACCTCGGTGCGCTCTTGTTCGATGGCCATCCTGGCCGTCCTGAACACCCCGCAACCCTTGAAAAAGCTGGTTATGGCGGCAGGCTGGAAGCCTACCCGACCGATTATCTACAGGACTTGAGCCGACCGGAAAGGGCGATCGCCGCCACCATTATGGAAGCCGAAAGCTAAGTAATATGAAGGTCCTGGAAACCCCTACAGGATTAGCTCCTAGGAGGGGCAGAGGGGTGGGTTGACTATGAGTGATGGGGATCAAACCCACCCCCGCCTAAGGCACCCTTCCCGAAAAGGGAAAAACTGGCACATTGATTGAATTTCCGATCCTAAACATCGGCAACTCAAAAAAGCCAAAACTCACCATCAGCTCTCCGTTGATCAGGAGTCGGCAATCAGAACCACGCTTACCGACAGAGGGCGCGACGCATGTGCTCC
>JBHJJI010000031.1:0-6129 GCA_050042805.1 Leptolyngbyaceae cyanobacterium | reverse complement strand
CCCTACTACTGGGCACCCTTTATTCTCATTGGCAATGGCCTGTAAGCTGCGACTCCACCTTGGCTTCGCTGCCGCTCAGCCAGCCGCTGACTTTTGCAACGATCGCACTGTTGAATAAGCTCTAGACTGCCAGCGATAGATTGTGTTGCAAGCCGGAAACGGTTTGAGTGATCGCCCTTTGGTTTGAATTTATGAACGTTTCTGACTATTGGCATTTACAAAAGCTCGACAGTACCGGGCAAAGTCGGCGTCAGCGGTTAGATGCGGCCCATCTCTGGTTACAGCAGCAAGCCCCCACTGCCGTGGCAGAGAACGACGACGACTCTCGGCTCTTGCAGGCGCGACTGCTGCGGGATTGGCAACAAGGAGAAACGGTGTTGGCCTTGTTGTGCCTACGCTGTGCCGTTTCCCATGCGATTCTACGCGCCTGCTTCCAACTCGTTAGTCAGTTTGGTGATTACTACCAGTTTTGCAGTGCTGATCTGCTGCCCTTTGTTTTAGATGACGAAGGCAAACCTCTCGGCACTTACCGCCCCTTTGGGGTGCATATTATCGAGACCTACACCCCTGGCCGGGCCAGCTTAGAAAGCTGGGCGGCCCACCTGGCGCGCAAGCACAGCGAGCTGAACCAGTTCCTGATTGAACAAGGTCTCTATCGCGTCAGCGACTGGGCTATTTTGAACGATACGAGCACCGGGCAGTTGCCCAAAATTTTAGGCGAGTTTCATCGCCTGACAGAGGCTGAAATCGCCGCTGCAGCTACCCTGCTAGAGCGCTATCACGCAGTTTATCGGCGCGATCGCCTGCAGCTTTCCCCCGGTCGCCAGCGGGGCCGGTGCCAGGTGCCCAGCGATCGCCAACTGCAAGCCATCAATGCGGCAGTGCCGCCTCGAACGGTGCTGGGCCAACTGCGGCAGCTCGCCTACTGGCTGCGGCAGTACCGCATCCATGTGCGGGGGGGCAATCCCTTGTTAGAGCCCCTAGATCCTCAGGACGACTCGGCAGTACCGGCGTCAGCACCCAGCGACAGCGATCTGCAGCAGGATGACTTTCTGCAGACCTATCGTCAACAGTTCGACGAGTCCCTAGCAGTCGCCATGACCGCAACGTTACAGGTCTACTGCGACAAGTTGGGACGCAAAAAACTGCCGCAAGGCGACGCCTGGCTCAAAGCGCTGTATCTCTTTCATTGCGAAGGCGAAGGCATGAAGGCGATCGCCCCTAAAGTGGGCCTGCCCAACCAAGTTGCGGTGACCCGTCTGATGAATCTGAAACGGTTCCGCGCTGACGTTTGTAGTGCCCTGCTGACGCGGCTGCAGGCTCAGGTGCCAGACACCGTGCGGCAATTTACCTCGCCCGAACAGTTACAAGCGGTCGGAGATCGCCTTGACGCGCTGCTATCAGAGGAAGTCATTCGGCTGATCGATGAAGCTGAGTCTGAAGCTAAAATCCCCCACAACCGCACCGCTAACAGTCGCTTCGCGCGGCAGCTCTGCGCCAGTCTACATCACCGGGCAATTGTCCCTTAATTGCCCCCCTGTCGTTATTCTTTGAGTGAGCACACATCATGGTTAGTCTCTTGTCTACCCGACCCGATTTCTCCTCCCTAGCAGAGGTCACGGTCTTACCGGAACCGGTTATTGAGCAGGCGATTCGTCGCTGTCAGGGCGTCACCGACAGCGATGCGCAATGGGACTGCTATTTGCGATCGCTGGCTTTAATGGGCGTGCGCCACTGGCTCGAAGCGGGGAGTATCTCGTTTAATCTGCGAGTACCTGACCCGCGTCCGGCGACGCCCACCTCGGTGCTCCAGGTGAATGGGTGGCGCGTCGGGGTCGCAATCGTTAGTAGTCTACCGCCGGGCTCCATCGCCATTCCCCAATTAGCAGTTGAAGGCGATACCATCGTGGATCTTTGGCTGCTGGTCGAGGTGCAGGAAGAACTGGGGCAGATTCGCGTGCTGCAAGGGCTCGAAGGGCGTCATATCCCGACTCGGGCGACGGTTCTTAATCCGGCGGGGGAGTTTGTTTTACCGCTGATGGCCTTCACCCTGCCCCCCGAGCGGATTCTATTTTATCTCAGTCACTTACCCGCCTCGGCCGCCCCTGCTGACCGTCAGCTCGGGTCGCAGACGCTTGGCCGAGCCGTGATCAACGCTGGCCGTTGGCTCAACAATCAGCTCGATGATGTGGCCCAACAATTTGCCTGGACTCTGCTCGATCCGCTCACCCCGGCGAGTGAACTGCGATCGCCCACCCAAGAGCTGGAAGCGATTTTGCAAGAGGTCAAGCCGCCCAGTCTGGTGATTCCCCCGCGTGCCCGCGCGGCCTTTACCGAAGTGTCCATCGCAGCGGTGCCCCTACGCCTCTATGCCCTGATCTGGAGTGTCTTAGAAGCCGCGACGCCCGAGTGGAGTCTGCTGGTGTTTCTCGGCCCCTCTCCCGGTGAGATGCTGCCGGCGGGGTTGCGGCTCCGCATCCGCGATGAGACGACCGTGCTGGTGGAAGAGACGTTTGCCGCTCATTCCGAGGCCACTTATTTATATGCGCAGGTGTTGGGCCGCTGGGATGAAACCTTCGCTCTCGATATCTTTCCGCCCCAGGCCACTGCACCATTGACCTTGCCCGCCTTTGGCTTTCAACCGGAAGCGTCGTAGCGATGGTCTATCAACTCAACATCCAAAAAGTACAGGACGTTTGCCTCTTTGAGCTGTCTTGGGGGCGAGCGCAGCGCCTGCGACAGCAGGTGCCCTATCCGACTGAGCTAGAGACCGGCTATCGGCAGTGGCAGCGGGTTTATCTCAATTTTTATCGGCAAGCCCTGCGGGGACGGGTGGGAGTGGCCGGACAGGTCGCGGCTACTCAGCAAGACTGGCATAAACACCTCGTCGATGCCGAGGGGCAGCTGCTCTTAGAGTTTCATCGCTGGCTGCGGCAAGGCGAACTCACTGACATCCGCCGGACGTTGGGGATGGCGGCTAAGGCCGCGCCGATCGATTTGTTTCTCACCTGCAACCCGATTGAGCTGGCCCGGTTGCCGTGGGAAACTTGGGAAATTGCAGCGGAATATGGCGGTGCGCCGATTCGAATGTCGCGATCGCCCGCGAATATTCCCGTCTCAGCGGCGGCTCCTGCTGCGACCCAGGGCAAGACAAGAGTTTTGGCTATTCTGGGTGACGAAACGGGGCTGAACTTTTCCGGCGATCGGGAAGCGTTGCAAGCCCTTGATCACCTGCTCGATGTCACCTTCCTCGGCTGGACGCCGGGACAAGATGCGGCGGCCTTGAGAACCGCCATTTGCCAGACAATCGCCGCTCCGCCAGGGTGGGATGTACTCTTTTTTGCCGGGCACAGCAACGAGGCCGATACCGTTGCGGGGCATATCTCCGTCGCTCCCAACACGGCCCTCTCCGTTTACGAACTAACCCCCTATTTGCAAGCGGCTCAGGCTCATGGATTGCAGTTCGCCCTCTTCAATTCCTGCTCTGGCATCACCATTGCTGATGCCTTAATTGAAATGGGATTGAGCCAGGTCGCTGTCATGCGCGAACCTATTCACAACCAGGTGGCGCATGCTTTTTTGCTGAAGTTTTTGCAGTCGTTGGCCAACCATGAAGATGCCCATTCGGCGCTGCAGATAGCTTGCCAAGCCCTCAAGCTAGAGCAGCACCTGACTTTTCCCTCTGCCTATTTAGTGCCGTCACTGTTTCGCCATCCCGATTCGGTGCCGTTTCGGATTCCAGAACGGGGCTGGCGGCAAGAACTGCGGAAGTGGCTACCGGGCAAACGGCAGGCGATCGCCCTCAGCACTGTCTGCTTCCTGAGCCTTGTTCCTGGCATTCAGTCGGCGCTGCTGTCTAACCGTTTGTTGGGGCAGGCAATCTATCGCAATCTCACGGGCCAAATGCCGACTACGCCGCCCGAGGTGGTGCTCGTGCAAATTGACTCGGCCTCGCGTCGGGCAGCACCAGAACTGATTGATATCTCCCCCATTGATCAGTCGTATTTGGCGCGAGTGCTTGACCGCCTGGTTGAGCAGGAGGCGAGCGTGATTGGGGTGGATTATCTGTTAGATCTTGCTGCTACCGAGCAGTCGCCGATTTTGGGAGCCACGTTGCGGAATGCCGTCGAAGCGGCCAATACTTGGTTTATCTTTGGAGCTGTGCTCGAAAACGATCAGGAAACCGGCGTTAACCCGCAGGCGGAGATTATTGACCCCGCTTGGGCGATGGAAGGGTATACCAATGCGCCGCGCTGGTACATGACCTTTCCTTGGCAGGAGGAGGTCTGTCAAACCACTTGTCCCTTTGCATTTCTCATGGCATTGGCCGCTCAACACCAGCGAGCCGCTGCTGCCCCAATGCCGCAACTCTCTCGTCAGACCTCACTGAGAGACGAATTGGTTAAGGCCGCGGCGACCTCTGACCATGCTGATGTGAGAACTCTATTGCAGCGGCGACTGTCACGGGTCAGCATCTTGTCGAGTCAAGTTGGGGGGCGATCGCTGCGACCAATTTTAGATTTCTCCCTACCGCCTGATCGTGTCTTTCAGAGGGTGTCGGCCTATGAATTACTCGAAGGGACTTTAGACGATGATGAGGCTGCCGCGATCGCCCAGGCGTCAGTGGTGATCGTCGGTAGCTTGCTCCATAGCGAAGACCGGGTTGATCAACGCTGGCAGGAAATCTCGACCACCCCTCTAACTATCGCCTATTGGCGACGCTGGGGACGAGATGCGGGTTATGAACCGATATTTGCTGGGGTCGAGGGGGTGGCTTACCAGGTACATCATCAGCTGCAATCGCACCTGGTGACACCGGTGCCAACCCTGTGGACAGTAGTGTTGTTGGCGTTGATCAGTCCCCCGCTATCGCTGTATGGGCTCGCTCGCCTCAAAACTCGGCAGCGCGGCTTCTATGCTTTGATGGGCATCACCGCTGGGTTGGGCTTAATGAGTTTGCAGACGGCGATTACCATGGGACTCCTGATTCCTTGGCTGCTGCCAGGCGCGACCGTTTTGATCTATGGACTACCCACTGTTTGGAGATTATCGAAATCATGAGTTGGCATCTGTTGCATCGTGCATCGACTGTCAGTGGCGTTTTGGCTGGCCTAGGGCTGTTTGCCAGTGCTGCGATAGCTCAGGAAACCCCTCAGTCCGTCACTGAAATCGATGGCTTTCTGAACTGGCTGAGTCACCCGGATGCAGGCGAACCTCCGAATGGGCCGCGTCCGGGCGACAACTTTTGCTTAGTGACGCTGGGGTCGGCAGGCGAAAATTCAATTTGGAGCGATCGCCCGACATTTATCATTCAAGGCAGCCCCCGCAGCTTGGCTATTTATCAAGACGTTACCGCAGCCCCGATCTGGGAGCATCCGGTCAACGATGCCGAGGTGGTTGCATACACTGGCCCCCCTCTAGAGCCGGATACGGTATATACCTTCCGGGCACGGCACCCGCGCTTTGAGTCCACTATTTACGAGCAGCGGGAATTAAGGACTATGAGTTTCGACGATGAGGTGCAGACCACAGCCAATCTCATATCCCTAGAAGGGGAAATGCGTAACGGGGGGCCGGTGACCGAAACGGAAATCGCGATCGCTCGGGCTGACTATTTTTGGCAGCAGGGATTGGAAACCGATGCCTGGGCGACTCTCTGGCCGCTGCAAGCCGAGTCCTCTGAAGTGGCTGAGGCGATCTCGATCAGTACTGACCGGCTTTGTAATCTCGCACCAGATTTCGGCACCAACCTAGAATAAGACTGACTGGGTAAGCGTGAGATTCACTATGACGGCACAAACAGCACCCCAACTTCAGCCCCTTTGGCTGCAGCTCCCAGAGGAAGTGACGCTGCAAGTAACCCCTGAGCAGTTTGCGACATTAGCAGGGACAAACCGCGATCTCAGATTAGAACGCACCGCAGCAGGAGACCTGATTGTGAACCCACCCGCAGGCAGTGAGTCAGGACGGCGCAATGCTAGCGTTACCGGGCAACTTTATGCTTGGTCTGAAGTGAATGAGTCGCTAGGAGAAACCTTTGATTCTTCGACTGGATTTGAGTTGCCCAATGGGGCCAATCGCTCGCCGGATGCGGCTTGGGTAAGCCAGCAGCGGTGGGAAGCGCTGACG
>JBHJJI010000030.1:0-3339 GCA_050042805.1 Leptolyngbyaceae cyanobacterium | reverse complement strand
CCATTAAGTTCATTTGAACCACTGAAAGGAAATTCTCAATAAGATCCCTCTTTTGAGATTTATTCCTGGTTAGTGTCTCTGGAAACCTCATCGCTCCGTTTAAATATCGAATGTGCCAGTTGGAAGTGCGGAATGCCAGCTCCAATGCCTGAAATCACTATCCGATCAGCTGTTTAATTCCGAATTCCGACTTCTTCATCCCGAATTCTGCACGTGCTTAGCAGATTAGCCGGAACGCCGTTGACTAGCCTGCAGTTGCGATCTCAGCATCGTTTCGTCAGTGGCAGGGGCTTTGCAATAGAGCCCTTCGCACACCAATCCCACGGTGTTGGCGGGCAGCGTGTCATCGGCTCTGAACAGGGCGGTGGGGCTGTACTGCGTCACCAGTGTCGCTAGGAGCTGGGGCGTCGCTTTGACTAAGGTGGCGTGACGAAACCAGTCCAAAGCGGTGAAGAGGGACGGACAAGCGCGAGGCATTTGCGACATCACCATGCCAAAGGCTTGCAGTCCTTGGTCAGCCCGATCGAGATAGCTCAGGTCTTCTGTCAGCAGGGCCAGCCGCACCAGGTTGGCGATCGCGCTGCCATTAGCCGACGGGGTCGCGCTGTCTTGATAGGTGCGTTCTCGCACGAGGAGGAGATCGCTAACATCGGTCGCTGTGTTGTAGTAGCCACCGACCTCGACGCTCCACAAGCCTTGGTCAAACTCCGCCTGAATCGCCGTCGCGTGATGGTGCCAGGTCGCTGCCGCCGCGACTGCTGGCCAGCGGTTAGCGGCCTGATGCAAATCCAGTAGCGCCTTAATCAGCAGTGCATAGTCTTCCGACTGGGCGGGCACGGCCTCGGTGCCTTCATAATTAAGCCGATGCAGCCGCCCAGCCACCCACTGATTTTGCAAAATGAAATCAGCCGATCGCGCTGCCATCTCGTAGTAAGCCGGCTGATCAAACACGGCGGCGGCCCGAGCCAATCCCGAGATTATCAGGCTATTCCAGGCGACGATCATTTTGGTGTCCGTCACAGCGGGAATGCGCGCCGGCCAGGGATGACCTTTGGCCACCGCGTTGTTGCGGGCGGGCGGAAAGGTGGTGATGGCGGCGGGAGATTGACCGTAGCGCCCTTGAAATAGCGTGGCTAGTGCAGCTTCCGTCGGCTCATCTAACGTCCCTGGTTGGCGGCGCTGCAGCACGTTTTGCCCCTCAAAATTGCCTGCTACGGAAATTGTGAACTGTTCGCTCAGGGCAGTGAGGGCTGGGGCGGACAGCAACGCTTGCAATTCGTCGTAGCGCCAAACGTAGAAAGCGCCTTCTTCCGGTTCAACATCGTTCACGGTCACAAAGCTGTCGGCATCTTGAGCCGCGTAAAAATAGCCCTCGGGGGCGGTCATTTCGCGGGCTAGCCACTGGTAGGTGCAGGCGATCGCCCGCTCAAAGGCTGGTTCCTGCTCACCCGCACTCCACAGCTCGGCCAAAAATTCCATAATCTGGCCGTTGTCGTAGAGCATCTTTTCAAAATGGGGAACCGTCCAAGTAGCATCGACGGTATAGCGATGAAAGCCGCCCGCCACGTGGTCAAAGATGCCGCCCAGGGCCAGATCGGTGCCGCGCCGAGTCGCCACCGCCCGGCTGTCGAGCTGAGGTTCCTCCCCCGTTTCCTGATCGGGGGCGTTCTCCACGATTGCGGCAGTGCCGTCAGCAGCGGCAAAACGGCCACCCCGCAAGGTCGCGATCGCATAGGGAATCATCGGAAACTGATTGCCCGTGCGGGTTGGCGCTAAAATGCGGGCGCTGACCTCACAGCCTTGTTCTAACACCGCCTGGCTCAAATCCTGATTGGCGGGCAAAGCCGCTGACCGCTGCAGGTTCTCTAAAATTTCGGCTTTCACCGTGCCTAACTTGTCCGGTTCAGTATCAAAATATTGGCGCAGTGCCTGCAACACCTGCAAAAAGCCCGGTCGGCCATACTTGGGCTCCACCGGAAAGTAAGTGCCGCCATAAAAGGGCACCAAATCATCCGGTGAGAGAAAAATGTTAAGCGGCCAGCCACCCTGACCCACCATCATTTGCAGCGCCTGCATATAAATGCTATCGATGTCCGGCCGTTCTTCGCGATCAACCTTGATCGGCAGAAAATGGCTGTTGAGATAGTTGGCGATCGCCGCATCGGAAAACGCTTCCCCTTCCATCACGGTGCACCAGTGGCAGCTGGAGTAGCCAATAGAGAGGAAAATGGGTTTGTGTTCCCGCTGGGCGATCGCCAGCGCTTCGTCGCACCAAGGCCACCAATCAACTGGATTATCAGCGTGTTTTTGCAGATAAAGACTTTGAGCTTGCGCCAATCGATTAGACATCACACAGACCTGAAGGCATCCCTCACAATCTAGCGTCTAGTTGGCCTCTCAATGTTTTGAATTAGACGCACCCATCGGGCCAAGTCACGGCGGGAAACTGTCCCGTCCGATACTGCACCACGTCGCCTTTACTATCGGTTTCAAACACTAGACGATAGAGCGCTAGCTCCGGATCGTTAGGCACGAGGGTCAGAAATTTGCCCTGGGTATAAGGATTAGGAGCCGCTTCCAGCTGATCAGGATAAATCTCCTTCAGCTCTGCCTCTGAGGAACCAATGGCGACACCGCTAACCGTTGGCAGAGAACTGCCCGGCCAAACATCCACGCGAATCACGCGATTATCGACCACCATCAGACCAATCGCTTGGGCTGAGGTTTCTGGTTGATAGTAGGCGCACTCGCCACTAATGTTGCTGCCAATGGGAATCACCGGTACGCCTAGGGCATCGGTCGCCTCTTCCAGCGTCATGCCAATGCGCAGTGGCCCCACGCCCGTGAGCCTGACCTCGGCGTCAGTTAAAAAAGTATCTACTTCAACAAAAATTTCTGGATTCGTCGCGACGATCGCGGACTTCATTTTCGACAGGTAAGGCAACGATTTTGCCGCCACCGCTAATGACTGAAACGGATTGAGCAGCGGTGTTTTACGGAGATCGGTCGAGCGGTAGGCATTGCGGTTTTCGGGCGACGGGGGGCTGTTCGCGGTGGACTGGTGGCTCATTATCAAGCCCAGCATCAACAGACTCAAAGCCGTCACTGAACCAATTAAGGGAGCTTGTTTCATAGGGCTTTTGACACAACCGATGGTTTACATCTACAGGAATGGAACACTCAATTCTGTTAACCGAACACACCCGCATTTGTCAGTTTAAAGCCGACAATTTCTGTAAAAATGTCGTCACAGCGGCCCATAACGCCCCAAGATTAGGCAGAATATCATGTTTACTCCTTCCGGCCCTAACCCTCCCACACCCCGCAGCCCTCAGGATC
>JBHJJI010000029.1:0-22120 GCA_050042805.1 Leptolyngbyaceae cyanobacterium | reverse complement strand
GTTGTGGTTGTTGGGGTTTGGTTGCGTGGTCTTGTTGGGGCGTGGGTTCTGGTGTGGGGTCGTGTGCTGGATTTGGCGTTGGCGGGGGGGCTGGCGCTGGCTCCGGTTCCGGTGTGGGCGCAGGTGTGGGTTCGGGTGTTGGCGTGGGTTGCGGCGTAGGTGTTGGGGGAGAGGGATTGCCCGAGAGCGATTGTACGGATCCTTGTCCCTCGCCATAGAGTGAGCGGATGCCGTTGATGTCATCGGGCAATAAAAAGGCCGTCCCTAAACCCGAGTAGCGATTTTGGATGGAGGGGTTCATAATCGCTTCTCTCCCAGATTCGTGGGCGAGTCCCAACGCATGGCCGATTTCGTGAACGGCCACTTCGAGAAAGTCGAATGTGAACCCGGCCTGGTCAGTGCCCCAGGAATCCCGGTTATCAAAAACGACAGTAGACGCTAATTCACCGGGTGAAGTGGTGAGATTGGCGCGTCCGAGGGTGCCCCCCGTACCGCCTAAATTTTGATGGCCAATCCGAATATCCGCTGCGTCGAGATTACTGCTGGACTTGGGGCCAGTATCTTCTACCTCGACAAACTCGAGCGGCGCGTACTGTGCCCACAGCGCGAAGGCTTCTTCGATCGCCGCCTTCATTTCATCGGCAGTGATACCGCCTTTAATGCCGCCATCAAAGAGGTTGCTATAGCTATAGGTGATGGTCGTAGGGCTACCTTGGCCATTGGGTTGAGGCCAGCGCAGGCCAAGGGTCCTAAAGTCTGATTCGACGACCGTACCATCGGAGGAGAAGTCGGCTTGAGTGCTGTCACAACAAGCCGAACAGCTACAAGCATTCATATGGAGGCTCGGTAGTTGGGCCGCGCCAACACTGGGCTGGTTGCTCAGATTGAGCACAGCCTGGGTCAAAGTCTGGTTAATCGTCATGTGATTTGAGGTGCTGTCAATACATCATCAGTCGGCAGTACCCTCAGGCTGTATGCGTGCCGATCGGCGCGACACAGCTGCATCGCCATTGATTCAAGAGGAGACGAGTTAAATCGGCTGCATCGCCATCGCAGGCTGATGTCGCCTGGGGACTGAGCCTCAGGCGATTGCTAGTCGGAGTCGATCTTTGCGCGATCGTGACGACGGCGATGGCGATCGCTTGCGGCCATCGGGCCTAGGCTGAGGCTGAGGGATGGCTCAGCCTCAGCCTAAAAAAGGTTTAGAGGGTACTCAAGCCGTTGGGTAGCCTGCACTATCAAGTCACCTGTAGAGAATAGTGTTCAGACGAATCGGCGTTCGTAGAAAAGGACGGTCTCGCGTAGGGGCTCCGGTTTAGCGTTGCCTGATCAACACGGTAGCGGAGCGGCGGGCCGGAGGGGAATGCCCTACCGGGCAAAATGTGTACAGATAAAGTCATGCCCACCTGCAGGGGCATTTAAGGGCTTTATTCGAGAGCCAGAGTGAGTCTTTTTGAGAACAGGCCAGGGAGCGTTTTAGGGCCATAGTTGCGATCTCCGAGCGCTTCGATTTGGGGGCAAAAGCGTCAGGGTATCGCGCCAGTTGAAAGGTAGATGATCTGAAAACAGACTCAGCATTAAGCCTCTGACGAAACGATCGCCCAATTGTTCCTGAATTTTCAGGATGCGATGGTAAATAAATTCCGATACGGATTCGTTGACAGGGTGAACAGCATCAGGAATAGCCGTGACCATCCCCTGAACGCGTTGCCAGACAAGGCGATCGCCCGCGTGGCCCCGTTATAGCGGTCAATCTCTTATGCCGATTGTCCGAAATAGGACTACAAATCTAACCCCCCGGCCCCTTGGCCCCACTGGCGTTGGCAAAATTGCCTTGAGAGCCCAATCACTGAGAATGGGGATTACCGCTGCCGCCCGCTAGCCAAGGATTAGATCTTGGGTAAAGATTAAAGTCCGACGCCCCATCGAGTGCTGTGCTTTGTCTGGCCCCCCGATTGTTTACCATCCTGACTATGTCGCGCCGCTGCCGCTGAAGCATCGTTTTCCGATGCCAAAGTTTGGCCTGTTGCGCGATCGCTTATTGCAAGATGGCGTCGTGACCGCCGACCAGATTTATCAGCCCGGTGCGCCTCCGCAAGCGTGGATTGAACAGGTGCATCTGCCCGAATACGTGCAGGCCTATTGCAACGGCACCCTTGATGCCAAAGCCCAGCGCCGCATTGGCTTGCCCTGGAGTCCTAACTTGGTCAAGCGCACCTGCACGGCGGTGGGGGGCACTATTCTCACGGCCAAGCTAGCGCTGCAGCACGGCATTGCCTGCAACACCGCCGGGGGCACCCACCATGCTTTTCCGGCCCATGGTTCTGGGTTTTGCATTTTTAATGATTTGGCGATCGCGGCGCGGCTGCTCTTGGCCCAGGGCTGGGTACAGCGACTGTTGATTTTTGATTTGGACGTGCACCAGGGCGACGGTACGGCGTGGATCTTTCGGGACGAGCCGAGGATTTTTACGTTTTCGATGCATTGCGAGGTGAACTTTCCTCGGCAAAAGCAGAGCAGTGATCTGGATGTTCCCTTGGCGGCGGGCATGGGAGACGAGGCGTATTTGCAGCAGGTGCAGGCCTATCTGCCCGACTTGCTGAGTCAGGTCAAACCCGACTTGGTGCTATACGATGCGGGCGCTGACATTCACCAGCGCGATCGCCTCGGCAAGCTCGCCCTCACCAATACGGGCCTCTATGAGCGCGATCACTTTGTGCTGGCCACCTGTGCGGCGGCGGGCTGTCCGGTGGCCTGCGTCATTGGCGGCGGCTATGACAAGGACATGGCTGATCTGGTCTATCGCCACTCGCTGTTACATCGCGCGGCGGTCGCCGTCCATCGCCAATATCGCTTATAGAATAAGAGCGGTTGTTATTGATATTTTGGGCACTGGCCCGCTCCCAGGTTCATGGCTGTTGCTGTTGTCACCTTCTATAAATTTGTCACTGTTGAAGACTGTCCGACTCTGCAGCGATCGCTGCAATCGCTCTGCGAAGTGCTCAATCTGCAGGGCACGATTTTGCTGGCAACAGAGGGGCTCAACGCCACCGTTTCGGGCCATAAAGACGACGTGACCCAGCTCTTGGAGTGGTTCGCCACCGACGATCGTTTTGCCAATCTGTCGCCGAAATGGGCGATCGCCCAGGAGCCGCCCTTTGGCCGCATGAAAGTCAAAATCAAACGCGAGATCGTCACCCTGGGGCAACCCGACGCAAATCCCAGCGAGCAAGTCGGCACCTATGTCAGCCCCACTGAGTGGAACCAGATGATTACCGACCCTGACGTTGTGGTGGTCGATGCGCGTAACGATTATGAGGTTAACATTGGCACCTTTAAAGGGGCGATCAATCCGCAAACCGAGTCGTTTAAGCAGCTGCCGGACTACTTGACGACCCATCTCAACTCCCAGCGTCATAAAAAGGTGGCGATGTTTTGCACTGGCGGCATTCGCTGCGAAAAAGCCACGGCCTATCTTTTGAAACAAGGGTTCGAAGCGGTTTACCACCTAGAAGGTGGCATTCTCAATTACTTAGCAACCGTTGATGAAACCGATAGCCTCTGGCAAGGGGAATGCTTTGTCTTTGATGAACGGGTGGCGATCGGTCAAGGGTTGCAGCCCGGCAGCTATGACCTGTGTTACGCCTGTGGCAACCCCATCAGCGAGGCTGACAAAGCCCACACCCATTATGAACCGGGTATCGCCTGTCCCCACTGCTACACGGCGCTGACCCCAGAAAAGCGAGCCAAGCAAACCATGCGGAAACTGCAGCATGACCAAAAGCAAGGCTCTGCTCTTTAAACACCCATTTTCTGTGATCGGACTCCCAAGGCAATCTTGGCTACGCAGGGGAGCCAAGGGGCCGGGGGCGAGATTGGTCGTCTGGTTTCAGAGAACTGGTTTCAATCCCGCGAACGATCAGGCGGCTGTCAGTTGAGAACCCTTAGCAAAGTCAGGACGGGGGAATAAAAAGGTCAAGCCGCGTTGTGAGCAGTTTCTTATTCCATACTTAGGCCAATCCCATATCTAACCCTTTAGGTTAGATGAAATACAGTGCTTGCTCTTTAGACTGATCTCGCTCTCATGCTTGTCACGTTCTTGGGGGAGTGGGCGAGAGCGCGTCTCTAGCGAAGAACCCCCGTCGCTTGCCTGGGTACACTACAAAGCAACCCACATTTTCGGTTAACCCAGTCCGTCAGGTATCGCCGCGGTTAAGACTCAAAGTCGTCAATTCTCGGTCAGGAACCGCAAGATCCGCGATCGCCCCCAGGAGATCTGTAGGATCAAAAGCAGGCGCAGCTCCCTACCCGCTTCTTATTCTTTATTCTCCAGGCATTCGCCATGCTAAGTCGGCTTAAACTCGCACCCAAATTTACGCTGATTCTGCTGTTAGTCTTTGTTGTCGGTAGTTCGGTAGGGGGGCTTGTGCTCTCCAAAACACTGCAGTATCAGGTGGAACGACAGGGCACTGCTGAGGGCGGCATGCTGATGGAATCAATGCGGGCCGTCCGCCGCTACACCGATCAGCAGGTGCGGCCCATCCTAGAAGCCCATGAACGTGCCGATGTCTTTTGGCCAGAGACCATTCCGGCCTACTCGTCGCGGCGCGTGTTTGAGCTGCTCTCCGAAACAGAACGCAGCGAGGGTGAGTTTGACTATAGCTACAAAGAAGCGGTGTTGAACCCGACCAACCCCAATGACTTAGTCGATGACTTTGAAGCGGTTTTGGTGAAAGATTTTCTCGCTGATGCTGCCGTCGAAGAATTAGCGGGCTATCGCGAACTGCCGGAGCAAGGTTTAGTCTTTTACAGTGCCTTGCCGATCATTATTAAAAATGAGTCTTGTCTGAAATGTCACAGCACGCCAGAAGCTGCTCCTCCGGCAATGCTCGCTCAATACGGTCGAGAAAACGGCTTTAATTGGCCGCTCAATAAGGTGATTGGCTCACAGGTCGTCTACATTCCGGCTGAGGAGGTTTTTCTCAGTGCGCGACGAGCCTTTTCTTCCGTGATGGGGCTGCTCTTTTTGGTTTTCGCGATCGCCCTCGTCTGTCTCAATACGCTGCTCAAACCCTTGGTCGTGCAACCCATACAGAGCCTGGCCAAAATCTCTGAGAAACTCGCCGCTGATGACCTGCAAACGGCCCAAGACCTCGACACTGCCGAAACGCGCAAGCTCGCCAACGTGGTGAAACGACGGGACGAGCTCGGGCAATTAGGACAGGTTTTTCAAAAAATGGTGAATGAGGTGATCGCTCGCCAGCAGCGCCTGCAGCAGCAAATTCGCGAACTCAAAATCGAAATCAACCAAACTCGCAACGCCAAAGACGTTAAGGAAATCGTCGAAACCGATTACTTTAAAAATCTGCAGAATAAGGCTAAGGATATTCGCACCCGGAATGCGGATCGGGAAGAGCCTTCCTAGTTTGGGAGTGCTCTGAGGGCGGACGGAGCGGCGGAGTCAGGATCAGTAGACTGCGGCGTTAGTTTGCCAACCATTGCCGGTGGCTAGGGAGCCTTGGGGGCTAGGGGGCAGAGAAACTGGAATGGCCGTCTTATTTCTGCCGTGGAGGACTATAGCAGAATGCGGAATGAAGAAGTCGGAAATCAGAATTGAAAAGCCTATCAAGTAAGGATTTCAGGAATTGGGGGTGACCTGATCAAACTGCGGCTTGCTATAGAGAAAATCCTCCCGATAGAGAATTCCGCTCGCCACCAGTCCACGACTGTTTTATCCTCTGCTGAGCCTAGAACACCGGTACAGAAACCCGGTTTCTGGGACTGAAAGGGGCTGATTTCGTAGTTGATTGATGCAAGAAACCGGGTTTCTCGCAATACTGAACCGATGCTTTAGCGCAAGGACAAATAGGGGTGCATTCTCAAGTGACAAAGGACTGTCTGGTCTCTAAACACCCCCCTGACGCTCAAGCACACACTCCGAATTCTGCACTCCAGCCGCTGTGCGCCTAGTGTTCTTCCCGCCGGGGACTCTCGCTTCAAGACTCCTCCACCAACTCACTATTCACTTCGTTAATTGGGCGACGTTGCAGTTCCACTGACTCTGTTCGGGGCAACAGGTCAAAGACTTCGCGCATGACGTCATCGATCGCCTCGTAGCTAACAAACCCCGTTTCATTCAGGCGGACTTTACCCTCTTGGTCAAACACAAGAGTTTGTGGCACCGCACCGTCGAAGTAATAGCCCGCTTCAGTCGTATCAAAGCTGTCTTTTAGTGGAATCGAGTCGGCCATCACCGGGATGAAGTTGGCCGCTCGTCCGTAGGGAGCCTGCAGTTGCGAAACCACGGAGGTGAAGCGTTTGCAATCGGAGCTGTCATCGACGTAGAACACTAACAAGGTCGGCTTGTCTTGTTTGAGCGACTGCGCCAACGTCACCTTGGGCGGCACGAGCGATCCGTTTCCGGCATAGAGGGCAAAAATATTGCCATCGTAGCGATCGTCTTCTAGTCCGGCCCAGGCGTTGAGCGGATTTGCCAGCCAGCACAGTGCTACCACTAGCCCCATCACTAACCACTGTCGCCCTGATAAAAGTCGCCTTGCCATCATGGATACGTTTTCAAATAGTGTTTTCATCCTTTCTATTAGGCCATATCGTGAGGGCGAATTTGCATAGGAATTGTCCGAGGCCAGAAATAGTTGTGGGTAGCAGTTGGATACAGAGTCCAGATCCCTCTATCGCTATGGGCGAGCTGCCAGGCATCCTCGACGGCTGATAGGAATGGTCAGGTCAAGATTCAGGATTACGAAACGTTTCGGTAATTTCCTGCAGCTCCGAACGATAGGCCTCGTACTGTTCGGGTGTGGTCCAGGCGACAACTTGGTAGTATGTTCCTTCATCAGACAGCACCGTCGTATGGAGATACACCACGGAGGTATCGTTATCGACGCGACCTCTAACTTCATACTGCTCAGCATAGTCGCCGCTGATAAAGTCAATGTTGGTCGGTGATTCGCTCTCGTAAGCCACCATTTGGTCTTTTAATAACGTTCGGTAGTTAGCGGCGGTTTCTTTGAGGCCCAAGCTTGATAGCGTCTCATCCTTTTCTGCCACGACAACTAAATAGAGCTGTCGTGCAGGATCAGCGGCCTCTAGCTCAGCAAAATCGTGAAGTTCAGCTTGTGACCAACTATTAGACACGGTGATTTCGATGTCGGCGAGAGCATTGGACAAAATCTGACTCTCGCCAACCGTCCTCAACGCTTGGGCTTCAGCCGATGCTTGAGCTTCCAGATCTTCATTTTCGATCGCTTGATTGTCAGCGGCGACCGGTGCTGACTCATCAGCGGTGTCTTGAGAGGAGCGAAAAAGTCGATCGCAGCTAACGGCACTGAGAATGATCAAACCTAAGGGAGCCAGCACTGAAAGAGTCCAGGAGCGTTTCATAGCAAGGGGCGATCGCGACGAGCACCCAAAGCATAACACCGCCTTCTGTGCTTGTTCGGTCTTCTGCGTGGGCCGTCATTCACAGTCAAAGCGCTCGCATCAACGACGAACTCGACCGGTAAAGCCCGATGCCTTAAACTGCTCTAGCTTCAAGGGCTCGGGTTGCTCAGCTGCTACTGAAACCCGCAGCTCAAAGGGACTTTCGCCGGGAGGGACTTCGTCAATGGCCCCTAGCCGCGTCCGATTCATCATGGCGGGGTTGTTGTTGGCATCGTAGATGCGTCCAAACACGTCAGCGTTGAGGACGGGTTTGCCAGAGCTGTTAACCGCCGTGCCTTGAATCAGATAGCATTTCGCGGCTTGCAGCGAGCCAGCGGCCACAATGCCTTCAGAAAATTCAGCCGGGCAGGCGACATAACTCAGATCCTTGAGCTCAATCTGGGTCATGGCCTGGGCCACTGGTGTGATGACAAACGTTAGCGCAAACAAACAGGCCATCAGCCCCAGGGTCAAAGCTGCCTTCAATCCAGTGCGCATCATAGAGCTTCCTTTACCTAAATCATCAGATTCTCTCAATTCAGCCTACCGTGAAATGCAGGCGTCAGCCGCGATTAGCGCTGTCCCAATTGTGCCTTAAGGGTCTGACGCATGATGGCAATGGGCGGTGTTTGTTGAGTCCAAATTTCGAGGGCAGCGGCCCCTTGTTGCACCAGCATTTCTACCCCGTCTATCGTTTGCAGACCCCGCTGGGCCGCTAGTTGGAGAAACTGCGTGGGGCTGGGCGTATAAATCAGGTCGTAGGCGATCGCGCTGGCGGGTAGCTGACCCAGTTGAGTCGCTGTCACCGGAGTCGCGTTCACTTCCGGATGCATCCCTAACGGCGTGGTATTGACGAGCAATGTGGTTTCTGGCAACAGGGCGTCAAGGTCTGGGGTGAGACCGGTTTGCAGGGTTGGCTGCAGGGGCGAATTTTGCCAGCTCTGCACAAACTGCTGCAGTTTGGCGGCGCTACGTCCGACCACCCAAATATCTCGGCAGCCCAGGGTGGCGCAGCCAGCCACGACGGCCCGCGCTGCGCCGCCATTGCCCAAAATCACGACTCGCGCCTTTGCCCAAGGGCGATCTCGCTCCTTCAGGGGAGCGACAAAGCCGGTGACATCAGTATTGGTGCCTGCCCAGCCCTGATCTGTGCGCCAGACTGTATTCACCGCACCGACCGCCTGACCAATCTCGGTCACTGTGGTGAGCTGCGACATCACCGCCTGTTTGTGGGGAATCGTCACGTTGAATCCCTGCACGCCCACAGACCATAGGCCCGCGATCGCTGATTCGATGGCCGTTGGCTCCACAGCAAACGGCACATATACGCCGGTGATGCCCAATTCTGCTAGGGCCGCATTCTGCATCGGCGGCGACAAGGAATGTTCGATGGGGTGCCCGATGATGCCCCACACCTGAGTAGCCCCGTTGAGAGTCGACAGCGATCGCGCCACAGCCGTTCCTACTTCCTTATACGTCAGCGTTTCTATCATCTCGCGAAAACGCCCGCCCACCGAATTGCCGGGCACAGGTTTTTGGGCTCAGCAGCATTAAACCTCACTGCTGATGGCCTCTGTTCTACTGAGATCTTGCACTACGCCTAAATATCCTGCTAAATCCCCCTTTCTTGAATGCCCGAAGGGCTATAGCGGAATGCGGAATGAAGAAGTCGGAAGTCAGAATTGAAAAGCCTATCAAGTAAGAATTTCAGGCATTGAAGGTGACCTGATCAAACTGCGGCTTGCTATATATTCTGGGGGACTTCAACCTCAGAATTGGGGGCAGGGAGGGCAGCTCGGCGATAAAATTTCCACTGCAAGACTGAGTTCTATAGACTCGAACCGACAGTCTTGTAGACGGTGCCCCCTAAATCGCCCTGAAAATCAACTCTGCGTCGGGTGGGTCAGTTCTCTCCAGATCGGCTTAAACTCACCACCAGAGAGCCGTCCGACCCACCGCCATTGCCCGCAAACAATAACCCGCATTTTCATCATTGGGAGTGGTGAGCTCGCGGCGTGAAGGACTTCCCTTTTAGGAATGACGCTGTAGCTGATAGACCGTTGGGGTCACATCAGAAACCTTTTGTACTGTGCGAGTAAATTGCCAATCAGCCGTGGTCGTCAGCGCATCGTGGGCGGCGGCAGTGAGCAAGATCTCATCATCGCCGGCGATGTCTTCACCGAGTTTGGAAGCCAGGTTGATTTCGTTGCCGTACAGATTGTGTTCACCCACCACCAGCACTTCGCCGTAGCCAATGCCAATGCTGGCGTGAATATTGATGGCATTCAGTTCGCCCAGTAGATGTTCCGTCGCCTCAAGGGCCGCATCAGGCGTGGCAAAAGCTGCGTACAGATTGTCCGCATCCTGCTTAAAAACTCTGCCCTGGTGAGCTTCCAAGATGGGGGTCGCTGTCTCTCTTAACGTATAAATCTTTTGCAGGGTAGGAATGATGCCCTGTTCTTGAGTCTGGCGCGAAAACCCGACCATATCGAGCACCACGATCGCTCGGGTCGCTAAAAAGCGATCGCGGATATCTGCATCAATTTCATTCGCTCGGCGAGAGTCCTGGCGACGCTGCGTTAAAAGGGCTTCTAGCTGTTGCTCGTCTGACAGCGTAGTGGGAACAGACTGCACCATAGTCAATTATCTCCGGCAAGGGTGGGGGATTTTGCGATCGCGTCGTGACGGCTCCAAATTAGGCAAGAACTCTGTTCAATCAGCCGCTCTTCAGGAGCAAATTCAGGCTTGATTTTGTGCAGTGATGCTCTCAGCACTGGTTATACGACGATTTGCACCCTTTCGGTCCGGCGGCTTTTCCCAAAACGACTGAGGTTGACCACCGTTCAACAGGTTGCCCAATTTTGCTCAAAATGCTTGGCATCGTCAGGATTCTCAACGCCCACTTGGAATGTCGTCCCTTGAACATCGACGGCAAACGTTCTGGAAACGTCCTCACCATATAGATAACGAGGCGAGCTGTGGAGGCCCTGGATGGGTGTTTGCCGATGTGTGATAGGGTTGCTCTCTGAGTTGGCGGTCGAGGCTGTGAATTTCCTTGAAATAGCTCTAAACGGGATGCGGTTGCCCCGATGAAACAGCGCTTGCTGAGCTGGCTAGTGGGCATTTATCAATCCCCTTGGGCCGCCCTTGCGATCGCGGCTGGTTGCGGTCTGATCGCGACGCTTAATCACAGCCCCTGGCGCGACGAAATGAATGTCTGGCTGATTGCCCGAGACAGTCCGACGTTGGCCGCGCTGGTTGAAAATATTCACTACGATCGCGCCCATCCCGGTTTGTGGCATCTCATCGTCGCTGCCTTGCACACCGGATTCGGCCATCCCCTCGCCATGCAAGTATTTCACTGGTTGCTGGCGATGGGCAGCCTGACACTGTTTTGGCGTTGCAGTGCATTTTCCCAAGGGCAAAAGTGGCTGTTTACCTTTGGCTACCTGCCCTTTTATGAATATTCCGTCATCGCTCGCAACTATGCGGTGGCCATGTTTTTGCTGTTTGCCATCTGTGCGCTGTGGCCCACGCGACGGCGGGCTTACTGGCCTCTGGCAGGGCTAGTGGTGCTGCTAGCTAATAGCAATGTGTATGCGTTATGGATGGCGATCGCGATCGCGCTGACCCTCGCTTTGGAGTTTTTGTTTGAGGCCAAACGTCCTCGCCCCTGGCTCGACATTATGGGCAGCAGTCTGCTGATTGTTGTCGGCTGTGCGGTCTCTCTCTATTTCATTTTGCCGCCGAGTGATGTGGCCAACTCAGCGCTGGGTGAATCCTTTTTCTATTTTGATCTGGATCGTTTGCTCAGCACGGTCGGGCGCTTTTTTGCCGGATATTACACTGTGATTCCTAACCGCCAGCGGCTGCTCGATGTGGTGGTGTGTACGCTGGTGGCGATCGCGGCGTTTGTTTTAGTCAGTTTGCACCTGATCAAAAAGCCCTATGCCTTGACGTTTTATCTCGCTGCGAATGGTCTGATTTTGGGTTTTACCTATGCCAAGTTCATGCCGCGATTCATTCGGCATTTTGGTAATTTTTATCTGGTGCTATTTGCCGCTTTGTGGCTGGCTCAGCAGTTTGCCGAGTCCGCCGCTATTACGCGCTGCTGGCCCCGATTAGAAAGCTGGTCAGTCCAGTCTCGACGCGGTTTTCGGTTGCTACTCACAACGGTTTTAGTCGTTAACTTGGTCAGCGGTCTGTATTGGTTTGGGCTGGATCTGGCTGTGCCCTATTCAGCCGGTCGGGCAGCGGCGGCTTATATTCAACAGACTGACCTCCAAACCACTTTTATGGTGGGCAGCCGGGATGCGGAACTTGCCCCGTTGAGTGGTCATCTGGGGCGACGAATTTATTATCCTGAACGGCAAGAACTGGGCAGCTACACGCTATTTTTTAAGGGCGATCGCCAAGACGTCGATCAGGCTGAGGTGCTGCGCCAGGTGAGTGAACTTTTGCCCACCCATCCCGAAATTCTGTTGGTATTAACTGACCCGCTAGCAGTGCCTACACCAGCGTTTGTCATCACTCCGCTGGAAGCGTTTGAGCGATCGCAAAAAGAAGCCTATTACCTGTATCGAGTGCGTGCTGATCTGTGAATGTGAACTCAGTAAACGCTCGCATCGGATTTGCTAAAGATGTAGTTATAAGAGGGTAGTCGCGATCTGCGAAATCCATCCCCACTCCTCGTCCACCGGCATGAGTCATAAGGGAATACTTTTTCGAGAGGCAGTAAAATAATTAGTAATCAATGCCACCTCTGCTATGACAGACTTATCCGTCGAAGCTCGTCTAGATCGCTTAGAAAACCTCATGACAACCGCTGGGGACATGATGTTGCAAACGCTTGAGTTATCCCGACAGAACTTGCAACGGTTTGACCGCATCGAACAGCAAATCGAGCGGAACTCTCGGCAAATTGAGCGGAACTCTCAGCAAATTGAGCAGACCTTCCGGCTCCACAGTCAGCTAGAGCAAACGATGGCTCAACTGGCACTAGATGAAACCCGACACCGGTCAGAGTTCGCTGCCTTTCAGCGCACGACGCAGGCGGCTTTAGAAAAAATTGATCGGGTACTTGACTATCTGATGCAGCGAGATAAAGACAGTTAAGGCCTCGTGTGTTTTGGGTCAGTCGCGACAGGTCATAGAAAAAGCGCACTCCCACAAAGTGGAAATGCGCTTGACTGTTCAAGTATTCGGGTGGAACGATATCCGTTAAACGCTGAGGCCAGTGGGGCAAGCAACGCCGGTACCACCGAGGCCACAGTAGCCGCCGGGATTCTTTGCCAGGTACTGCTGGTGATAATCTTCGGCGTAGTAGAACTCAGGCGCGGTGAGGATTTCAGTCGTGATTTTGCCGAGTCCGGCTGATTTGAGCTGGGCCTGATAAGCATCACGTGAGGCTTCTGCCAGTTTGTGCTGCTCGTCAGAGTAGGTGTAGGCACCGGAGCGATATTGCGTGCCCGTATCGTTGCCCTGACGCATGCCCTGGGTGGGATTGTGGTTTTCCCAGAAGACTTTCAAGATGCCTTCGTAGGTGATAACGCTAGGGTCGTAAACGACCAGTACGACTTCGTTATGGCCGGTCATGCCGGAGCACACTTCGCGATAGGTGGGGTTGGGTGTCGAGCCCGCCGCGTAGCCAACTGCCGTGGTGTAAACCCCTGCAGTTTCCCAAAATTTACGCTCAGCGCCCCAAAAGCACCCCATCCCAAACAGCGCGGTTTCCATGCCAGCGGGAAACGGCGGCTTGAGCGGGTGGCCGTTGACATAATGTTTGTTAGGCACGGGGATCGGTTCACTCCGACCGGGCAGTGCCTGATCGGGGCTCGGAAGTTCAAGCTTTTTGCCAAAGCCAAATAACACCATAGTTTCAATGTCTCTTGAGGAGTAAATTGCCTTTTCTTCACTATAAGTCAAGCGTCTAGAGAGCGTTTTAAGAAACTGCTGAGAAAGGAAAACCCGCTCCGCTGGCCAGCTGTCGCACTGGCCTATCACCTTCCACTCGCTAGATTGGCGTGTAGCAGGCTAGAGACTATTCACGGCTGTTCTTTCGATCCCGATCAAGGTGCGACATGCAGATTATCTGGCTCTTAATCAAAGCCTCTTGGGTCAACGTGATGGTGGCGATCGCCGCCGGCGTCATTAGCGGTGGCTGTAGTGCTCGATTGATTGCCTTGATCAATACCGCGATCGCTCAAAATTCTCCCTCGGCCTTCATTGCGCCCTTTGTGGGGCTAGCCGTGCTGGCCCTGGTTACGGGCAGCCTCTCTCAGTTTGTGCTGATTGATCTGGCGCAGGATTCGGTCTATCGACTGCGGTTGCGCCTGAGCCAACAGATTTTGTCGGCCCCACTGCAGCAGCTAGAGCAGTTAGGGGCAAGTCAGCTTTTAGCGGTGCTGACAGAGGATGTGCAGACCATCTCCAACACGGTGTTTGTGATTCCGTTTCTCTGTGTAGACGTCGCTGTGATTGGGGGCTGTCTGATTTATTTGGGCTGGCTGTCAGGCTGGGTGTTTTTGGCCGTGCTGATGTTTTTGCTAATGGCGATCGCCCTCGTGCAAACGCTGATCAACTACGCCTACCGCTACATCCATCTGGCCCGGCAGGAAGTCGATCGCCTGTTTCGCCACTTTCGTAGCATTACCGAAGGCATCAAGGAACTCAAGCTGCATTCCGCCCGCCGACAACTCTTTTTTGAAACTGACCTGGCCGTCAGCGCGGCCGCCTCCCAGCGCTACCAAAAAACGGCCTATAAAATCGCCTCCTTAGCGACGGGGGGCGGCCAACTGTTGTTTTTTATCCTGGTGGGGCTGCTGCTGTTTGGGGTGCCTCAACAGCTCCCCGAAGCTCAAGCCGTGCTACCGGCCTACATTTTGACCCTGACCTACCTGCTGGGGCCGATCGAAAATCTGATTCAGCAACTGCCTAGTTTAGCCAGTGCCGATGTTGCCATCAAAAAAGTGACGGCGATGGGGCTTGCCCTGGCAGAACAGGCTGAGATCGATTCGGTGGTGCGCCAGCCGTCACCCTCAAGCTGGCACACGTTGACCCTCGATCGCGTTGCCCATACCTACCACAGTGCAGACGCTGATCATGCCTTTCGCATCGGCCCCTTGAGCCTGACTTTGAAGGCGGGAGAACTGGTGTTTATCGTCGGGGGCAACGGCAGTGGCAAATCGACCTTGGCGAAGCTGATTACCGGACTCTACAGTCCGGATGCGGGCGAACTCCGGCTGGATGATCAGCCCATTGTTGAGGCCAATCGCGAATGGTATCGCCAGCATTTTTCCGCGATCTTTTCAGACTTTTATCTGTTTGAGCGATTGATTGCCGCCGAAGCGCTGACTGTCGATGAGCAAGCTCGCACCTATCTCAAAACGCTAGAACTTGAGCAAAAAGTCTCCGTACAAGACGGTCAGCTATCTACGCTGGCACTCTCACAGGGGCAGCGCAAACGGTTGGCCTTGCTCGCCGCGTATCTTGAAGACCGTTCGATTTACCTGTTTGATGAGTGGGCCGCCGACCAGGATCCCGTTTTTCGCGACGTTTTTTACACCCAATTGCTGGCAGAACTCAAGCGTCGTGGCAAGACTGTGTTGGTGATTAGCCATGACGACCATTACTTTCATCTGGCCGATCGCGTCATCAAACTCGATCAGGGGCTGATCGAATCTGATCAGTATCAGGCCTAATATCGTCGCTTTTATAGTTGCTTTTTGCTGAAGGGACAAATAACCGTTGAGGGCGATGGCCGCTTGGCTGAGACGGTCATTCTTTCAGGAAAGGCAAAACTAGCCAATTGGGATAGTGAAAAACATGGTCTTCCTGAATGATGCAGAGACCGGTGGCGAAGACTGGATAGAGTGAAAAAGTCAAAAGATAAGCCCCTAAAACCAAACCCAGCAAAATCCCAATGGGCCAAGCGACAGCGAAGATAAAAAACAAAAAGATTAAGGCGATCGCAATCGGGATAAACAGAACGAGACAGGTGAGAGCATAATTGGTCGCCTCACGGGCATTGGCTTTGACAATCGCATCATCAGTGGTCAAAAAGATCGCCAAGGGCACAGCGAATCTCACGATGCCCAGACCATTGGCCACTACCGAATCGCCAAACAAAAGAAACAGCACAATACTCGCCAGCAGTGAAATAGAGCCGTGCCCGATGGCGACCATGATTTGCTGGGTATAGTCCTTGGGGTGAGGTTTCTTAGTGGGTCGGGGACGGCTAGGGATGGAGGCGGCAGCCCGCCTGGGTAAATTGCGAATGGGGGCAGCGGCGGCGGCAATGCTGTCGATGGGTTCAGGTTCAGCTACAGGAACTGCCATGTCTTCACTCAGAACATGGCTCGTCGCCTGCAGGGGCTCTTTGGGAGCGGTGACGGCATCGTCTGGTGCCGCCATTAATTTGCTCAGCGCTTGATTTGCCCACTGCTTGACTTGAGGAATGTCGCTTTTGGTGAGCTGCTCACAGAGCGCGATCGCGTGCAGATCTTTCTGATCTTTGTAATAAGCCTGAACCAACCACATTTGAGCCTGAAAAAATGGCTTGGACTGACGATTGACGGCCTCTTGACAGAATCTTTCCAGGCAGGCGATCGCGTCATCATAGCGGGCCTGCTTGAGGGCTAAAGCGCCATGTTGATAAAGCGCGCGGGGAGATTCGTCCATGGCCAACTGCCCATTCGTTAGCCCTAAAGTACCCAAGCCAGCAGGCGGTTCCAAACCGATGAGGCTGCATCGGTGCGACCCATCGATGCACGCAGCCAAGGGGAAAGTGATCGTAATGTGGCAATTGCGTTGTGGGTGTTGGGCTCAAACAGTTCTAGTCACCCTGGCTGTAATAAAATTTTGGCGATTAATGATCAAAAAACTATCCGATTGAGACATCGAGTGCTCTGCTATGAATAATTCGTCTCCTGATTCAACGCCAGTGCCTAGTGCGATCGCCCAATTCTTTGACTTTGCGGCGTTGGGTACTGACCGCCGCACAGAAATTTTGGCGGGCATCACCACCTTCATCACCATGGCCTACATCTTGGTGGTGAATCCTGACATTCTTTCGAACGCGATTTTTCTGCAAGAGAGTGGTGACCTATTTGGCGAGCTGGTGGTGGCGACCGGCGTGTCGGCGGCGATCGCCACAGTGATCATGGGCGTGGTGGCCAAATATCCCATTGCCCTCGCTCCCGGCATGGGACTCAATGCGTTCTTTGCCTTTTCCGTCGTGTTGGGCTTGGGCATCGACTGGCGCGTCGCCCTCGCCGCCGTGTTTATTGAAGGACTGATCTTCATTGCGCTCACGCTCACCAATCTGCGGGCCGCCATCATTGCCGCCGTTCCCGACTGTTTAAAGCGGGCGACCGCCGCCGGGATTGGCCTGTTCATCGCTTACATTGCCCTGTCTGGCAACCCTGAATTTGGCGGTGCGGGCATTATTGTGGCGTCAGAAGCCACTAAGACCACTTTGGGCGATCTCGGACGACCGGAAACGCTGATGGCGATTATCGGCATCCTGTTCACTGCGGCTTTTGTCGCCAGAAGAGTCAAAGGGGCTTTGTTGTGGGGCATTTTGGCCAGCGCGCTGTTGGGTTGGCTGCTCGGCATTTCGCCCTGGCCCAGTGGCATTGTAGGTCTACCCATCTGGCCTGCCGACTTGATCGGACAAGCCTTCGTGGGCATGGGGCAAATTGCCACTGCTGGGCTGGCCAATTTCCTCGCCATCGTGTTTGTGTTCCTTTTCGTCGATCTGTTTGACACCATTGGTACCCTGTCGGGCATTGGCATTCAAGCGGGCTACATTGCCGAAGATGGCACCCTGCCGCGAGCCAATCAGGCCCTGATGGCCGATGCCGTGGGCACGACTGCCGGGGCGTTGTTAGGCACCTCTACCGTCACCAGCTATATCGAATCGGCCTCTGGCAGCACCGAAGGGGGGCGAGCGGGCTTCACCGCAGTGGTGACGGCAGGCTGCTTTGTGCTATCCATCTTCTTTATTCCCTTGCTATCGGCGATTCCGGGTTATGCTACGGCGTCAGCCCTGGTGATTGTGGGCGTTTTAATGATGGGCAGCGTGGCGGGTATTCGCTGGTCTGACCCAGCAGAGTCGATCCCCTCCTTCTTAACCATTTTGCTGATGCCGCTCACCTATTCCATCGCTGAGGGACTCGCGGTTGGCTTCATCGCTTATCCGCTGATTAAAACCTTTCAGGGCAAAGCGCAGGAAATTAGCTGGGTGGTGTGGGTGATTGCCGCCATCTTTGTCTTGCGTTTTGTATTGATGGCGCTCGGAATCGCTTAGGGGCAGGCCGACGATTGCTTTAATAATCTCGAAGCACTTTAAAAAGTGACAGGCCGCATCAGTTGCAGTTCGCAGAGCGCTGTGTGAGCATGTCAGAACTCGATGGGTTGGGGAAACCGTGGCACAGGCATCAGCAACAAATAGGATTCTCTCGGGGGCGAAGTCGTTGAAAACGCCGATTAGCCCAGCCGCGATCGCGCTCTACCAGCAAAATTCCGTCGTCATCAATCGCTACGGGCGCTGGTTTTTGATGGCTTGGTTGGCAGCTCTCGTCGATGGCAAACTATTGCTCGCGATCGCCACCAGCACCCTCACCTATCACTTTCTGCTGTCGGGTCAGCAGCTGCCCTGGCAAAAGCTAGAGTCGGTCTATCAACAGTTGCATCACCGTTTGGCTCGATTAGCGCAGACGCCGCTGTTGGCTAGCAGTTTAGCCTTTGCGACCACCTATGGCTTTGCGGCGGCGTGGTCACAGCTGGGCGGCAGTTGGGCTGCCATTACCCTGCTGGGGCTCGGCGCGGGCAATCTTTTGTTTTTCCTCCGGGAGATGAGCACCCGCTCGACTGACTCTGTTGTCACCGTGCCGCCGGTTGCCTCTTCACCGGTTGCTTCCGGTGAGACCCGATGGCAAGATTTGTCGGCAGCAGATCCCCTCAAGCGACTGCTAGCCGTGCGATCGCTGCTTCAGGAATGCCTGAGTGAACCGGCGGCCTCAACGACCTATTTACCCGGTACTGAGGTGACAGTGCGATCGCACCTGGTGGACTGCTTTCGGCTCATGCTAATTCACGAAGCAGAACCGTTGGTGCGCGTGGCTCTGATCGAAGGCTTGAGGGCTCTGCACCCCAAACCTCAGTTGCCGCCTGGTCAGCCCGCGATGTCACCATTACGGTCTAAACCGCAGCCGGTGCCTGCCGCCGTGCAGCGATCGGTTGAATACGTTGAACCCTGAGTCGCAGCTTGCCGTGCAGAGGCTGGATGGGTGCGATCGGGCGGAATGGCAACGTTTCGCTGTGCTCGCTCACAACAGGGGGTGATCGACATGCATGACTCCACGCCGCTAGTACTTCATGGCAGAAGTAATACCGATTCTCTGAAGCAAAGCTACAGATCTGGCTCCCCTGCCCCTCTGCTCCCTGGCCATCGGCAAGAGTGGCTCAACATTGTATTTCTGGATACAGTTTGAATCGTTGATCTTGGTGAATCGATCTCAAATTTTCCAAATAGAGAATATTTTTCGAGTTGTGACTGAAATTCTGGAACAACCAGACAGGGGTTGCGTCAAAAACACTGTCTTCTAGCTTAAGTCTCAGCAACTGCATGAACGAACATCGTTCTTTGGCCTGTATCTACCCAGGAATCATCTCCAATGTTGTGAAACTTTCGCAGCAGCATCTTGAACGACAACAGGGCATTGTACCGTTGCTCAATTATGGAACTCCATCGTTCATGGGAGAACACCGGGGAGCTAAAAGATCCAGGGGCTGATTCTTAGGTTTAGAGAATTAGAATTGCTCAGCTGGTGACTCGCATTTCTACGGGATTTGTTCCAGATTTGGCTTAATAAGAGCCTACAGATTTTTTCAAAATATCAGGTGAATGAGGCGTTCAAAGAAGCTTTTCTTTGGCGCTAGTTGACGCTGACCCATTACCGAATTCCAGCCTCTTTTTCGCTGGATGAATTCAGCTCACATGAGTCCTCAGGATTGTGATCTCGTGTGAGACGACTATGCAAATTTTTCGAGGTTTCTCGATGATGAATTCGACAGCTACGATGAATGCGTACGGCTATGCACTTCAGCCAGAAACAGCTCAACAAGTTCAGAGACAGGCATTTTTTGCTCCTCTTTTACAGTTTTTACCGGCTCAAAATAATCGTCGTTTTCAAGCGTACTGTGTCGGCTTACCTCGTAGCGGTACACATTCCTTGGGGTATATGTTTGACCCGCATTATGTCGGTAAACATGAACCGGCTAAAAAAGTTACGCTTAGCCATCTTCTCCGTTACCTGAGTGGAGCATATACCGATAGTCAGTGGAAAGCGTTGCTGCGCTGCCGCGATCGCAAACTAGGCCTGGAGATGGAATCATCCCATTACTTGCATCACACGGTGTCAATATTGGCTGAGATGTATCCCGAGGCGAAGTTTATTCATACCGTCCGTGAACCTTTTGCCTGGCTAGCTTCGGAGATGAATCAAAACCTCATAACGGCTGAAACTCCCATGTGGAGAGCATTAGAGCGAGCCCGCTACGGACGGTATGGATTTCAGTACGCACCTGAGGAACAAGCTCTGGCCGCGCTAAACGGAGTTTGGCCAGTTGCGAGCTATTTAAGCTACTGGCGCGACCACAACGAATTGATCATGAAGACTATTCCTAAAGATCGATTGCTTGTGCTGAGAACTCATGAAATCAAACACAGCATTGATCGAATTGCCCATTTCCTGAACGTCCATCCAGAGACGATCAACACGTCTGCTTCCCATTCAGGCAAAAATTCCAGAAAGAAGTTTGATTTATATGCCCATGTCGATTTGGATTTTGTTCAAGAAAAAGTGGACTTACATTGTGGGCCTCTGGCTCAGCAGTTGTTCGACAAAGTGCCTCAACCTTCGCTGGTGTAGGGTTTTGCAGAGCTGCTGATAGAGTACTTGTTATCAGTTAGTGCTGGAGAATGTCTCAGGTTCAAAATTCCTAATTAACCCTCACCACCTTGCCCCTGCTTGTCGGTTTAGGCTGCCGCTCATACATCGCTTATGAACTCGCTCTAAAGGCTGCATGAGCCTCCCTTTCGCCCCCAATTCTAGGGAGAGAGCGGAGTTCACCGTCCCCCACATTGGGAGGATGTCGAGGACTTGAGTCCTGACATCCTCCCATCAGACTGATGGATGAAGCAGTAGCCGATTTGGGAGAAGGTGTAGCAGGGGGGTAATACAGGTGGAGCGGCTAATCGCTGAGTAAACTCAAGTATCTGTTTAGCGTGATCGTAGGATCCCCCGCTGTCGCCGCCCCCTTGAAAAAGGGGCTATGTCAGATTTTCCGCTGTGCAAGGGTTTCCCCCTTTTTAAGCTAATCCTGTAGGGGTTTCCAGGAACCTCATATTACTGAGCTTTAGGCTTCCATGATGGGGGCGGAGATCGCCCTTTCCGGTTGGCTCAAGTCCTGTAGACAACTGGTCGGGTAGGCTTCCAGCCTGCCGCCATCACCAGCTTTTTCAAGGGTTGCGGGGCGTTCAGGACGGCCAGGATGGCCATCGAACCAGAGCGCACCAAGGCAGCGATATCAGAGCGGCATTGTCAAACCCCTACAAGGTTAGCTTTTTAAGGGGGATTGAGAGGGATCGGCAGTAGCTGAACGCTAAACACGTACAAACTCATCGGTGATACGCTCCTCAGTACACGCTGTCGAACTTGATTCACAGCCATGCCACTTGGATTCATGAACCCAAGCGGCGACTAAACCTGTCAGACGGCAATAGGAGTCCAGTATCGAGATCACGCCTTAAAAGAAACCGAGGGCTGTCCAAACTTTGGCAGGATCAGGGGTAATCTAGCGAAGCATTTACTGGGGGTGGCGATCGCGCCACCGCCTTTTGATGTGTTTCCAGTCGTTACATTTCCTAAGCCCCATGGATCGCTTTACCGTTGAGGTTATTTCTCAAACCCCCAATCCTCAGCAAACTATTTACGCTGCCATGCACCAGGACTACGCCGAGGGCTTTGTGGCCCACGAGCGCGATACCTGGCCCAGTGAAGAGAAGGCTGGCGATGTCGTGATTAAGAATTTGCTCAAGGGTGGACGCGGTCACTTTGGCCCCTTAGAGCATCCTCAAATTGTGTTGAATGTGGGCTGGTTTCCCCACAGCACAATGCAGCAGATCCGCACCCATCGGGTGGGGCTGAGCTTTGATGTGCAAAGCTTTCGCTATACCGGCAGCCGCATTCTCGACGTGGTGACGGGCAAACGCGAGGTGGATGAGGTCTTCTATTTGCGGCCAGTCGGGGCCTATAGCGATCGCCAGGGCAAAAAATATGAATACACCGCCGCCGAACGTCAGCGCGATTTGGATTGGTGTCTGCAAGCCTGCCATCGCTATCAGGAAAAAATTGAGGCAGGCTTTGCCGAAGAACATGCTCGGGGCCTGATTCCCTTTGATGTGCGGCAGCATTGGGTGGTGTCGGCCAACCCGCGATCGTTGATGCACTTGCTCGATCTGCGTTGGAAAGCCGACGCTCAACTCGAAGCCCAGAAAATGTGCGAAGCCATCTGGCCCCATTTTGAAGCATGGGTACCGGCGATCGCTGCCTGGTATGAAGAAAATCGCCTGAAGAAAGCCCGCCTCGCTCCGTAGATATCCGGTGCTAAG
>JBHJJI010000028.1:0-3232 GCA_050042805.1 Leptolyngbyaceae cyanobacterium | reverse complement strand
CCCAGCGCCTCATAGGCTTTGGCATTGCCCGGAGCCCGCTGCGCCAGCGTTTCATAGGTGCTAAGGGCCGCGTCGTAATCTTCTAGCGTGATGTAAATATTGCCGAGCCCTAAATAGGCATCTGTGGCTGACGGCGACAGGTCAGTAATCGCTTCGTAGGCTGCGATCGCGCTGTCATAGTCTGCGGAGCGCACATAGGCAAATGCCAGCCCATAGCGGAAGGGTAAATTATCGGGTTCTAGCGTGATCGCCTGCTCGTAGGGGGCGATTGCGTCGGCGTACTGACCTTGCTGCACGTAGAGATAACCAATGCCAGAAAACAGTCGAGCATTGCTGGGGTCAATGCGGGTGGCTTCTTGATACAGGGCGATCGCACCGGCATAGTCGCGGGCTTCGACCTTGTCTTGTCCTTCGGTAAGCAGCTCATCCAGGGCTTCTTGCTGGGCATCTGACAGGGTTGAGCTACCGGCCTGGGCCAGCTGTACCGAGTCAGTGAGTGGAACCAGGGCAGGCGAAGGCAGAATGGACGGTGCAAGAACCGCTGTCTGAGTCGAGTAAGCTTGGGCGCTAGACGCCAACGTGCTCGCTACGGCCCCCGATAACAAAAGTGCAAACCATTGAAAAGACACGACCACTCGACCTCCTGAATATTCGCCAAGGGCGCTAAAACCCTGGGCTGATCTCGACGAGTCACCCCAAAAATCCGCTCTCAATCTTATCTTAAAAATCCCGGCGATGGGATCGACAGAGTTCGGGTTGAGCTCTGTCCCCTCGTACTCTTCGACTAAATTCAGCGACTATCCGGCCTGATCAACCGCGCCCCCGAAAGATTAGGCCGGATAGATCCGCAGGCGGCGATTGGGCTCATCGCCAAAGCTGCAGGACTTGAGCCGATAATGTTCGGCCAGCTCATGCTGCATTTTGCGAATGCGGGACGACCGAGGCAGCAATTCCACCGGCTGACCTTTGGGAATGACGATTTGTTCGACGGCCAAACGGGCTTCTTCCAGCGCTTCTAACTCATCGGCATTCTCATTGGGAGAATACAAGCTGAGATTGGGCATTGCTTTGACGTTGCTGTCATCTAAGTCCAGCAGGCGCTGTAGGGTGCGCACAATCTGCGGCATGCTGTTGGCCTTGACGGTGTGAATGGGCAGCTGACGTACCTTGGCAATTTGCCGCAGTTTGGAATGGTGTTTGACGTGCGATCGCAGGGCTAAAACCGCATCCGCACTCTCCAGATCCTTGGTCAACAGCACGGGCAACCGCAGCGTTTCGATCACCTGATCAAGGTGGTGCTTGCTAATGCCATAGGGATAGATCCGCAGAATATCTTCGCCATTGGGGCCAACAGTGGGCTCAGAGGCGAGACCCAAGTCATCGCCTGCGTCCGTGGCCGCATACACCAGCGCCGCATCATTTAAGGAATTGTCCAGCATGGCCTCAAAGGTCTGCTCTTCTGATGAGAGCGGTAACCGTTGAACCGTGCCAGCGCCCCCCTTGGGTGGCACCATGCGCCCCGAAGCTCGCCAGCCGCCAGACTTTAAGCCACTGACGGGCGATCGCCCTTTCATCACTGCCGGTAACTGAGGTGCTTCGGTGGTGGTCACCACCTCACCCTGTTCATTCACCGCCCGCACTTGGGTCGCGGGAGGCCGTCCGCGCAGCAACGCATCCACCGTTTCCGCCACGTCTTCATGAATGGCCCAGCACTGCCGCTCCAGCATTTCAAGCGCAATGTCAAACGTGGGGGGAGCTTTGCGCTCTAACACACTTTTTTGACTGCCGCGACGACGGGCCTCATCATCCCCCAGTGTGACTGATTGAATGCCCCCCACGAGGTCAGAGAGGGTTGGGTTTTTCATTAAATTTTCGAGCTGGTTGCCGTGGGCGGTGCCCACCAGCTGCACGCCCCGCTCGGCAATGGTGCGGGCGGCAGTGGCTTCTAGCTCGGTGCCAATCTCATCAATCACAATGACTTCAGGCATGTGGTTTTCGACCGCCTCGATCATCACCTGATGCTGCAGCTCCGGCTTGGCCACCTGCATGCGTCGCGCCCGCCCGATCGCCGGGTGGGGAATATCGCCGTCACCGGCAATTTCGTTCGAGGTGTCAATGATGACGACGCGCTTGTCGAGGTCATCGGCCAGCACGCGGGCGATTTCTCGCAGGGCAGTGGTTTTGCCGACGCCGGGACGCCCCAGCATCAAGATCGACTGGCCCCGTTCGACTAAATCGCGAATCAGGCCAATGGTGCCAAACACGGCTCGACCCACGCGGCAGGTGAGGCCAATCACGTCACCCGAGCGATTACGAATGGCGCTGATGCGGTGCAGGGTCTTCTCGATCCCGGCGCGGTTGTCGCCGCCAAAAAAGCCGACGCGATCGATGCAGTATTGCAGGTCGGCTTTGGTCACGACCTGATCAGAGAGATAATCCGCACCCGAGAGAAACCGGGCTTCGGGGCGTCTACCCAAGTCGAGAATCACCTCAATGAGCTGATCGGCTTGCTCATGCTGCCGAATGAGTGCCGCTGTTTGCGGGGGCAAAACGGCCAATAATTGATGAAGATCGTCGTACACTGCCGATTGAGAGTCCGATGCCGTGCCTGCGGGGGCCGGAAAGAAACTGGCAGAATCAACGGACTGGGCGTCGTTTTGAAGGGCCATGGCCTAATTAAAATCTACTCGAATGACGATAAACAGGCGGCTCGGTAGATGCCGTTATCCCATCGCGATACTTGCCTGAATCTGGGGCGAGGTCACGGCGGGGCGGCGGATAGCCTTGAGAGGAGCCACCAAGCTCTGAGCGAGCTGCACGGCTTGCAGCAGCTGAGGGATGGCAATTGCCGGGGCTAGATCATCAGAATGGTCTCCTGTAGAAGCTGGGCTGGCGATCGCGGCTAGCGGTGGGCAAAGGGCGTCTTCGTCGAGCAGGGGGCTCAACAGACGCCGCGCAAAACTGCCGTAGCCGACTCCCGCAAACGTGGGGCCAGTGGCGGGCAGTCCTGTCGTTGCGACCACATCCTTGAGTTTGGTGGCGGTGTGAGCATTGGTGCCCCCCGCTAACTGCACATAGCCCGGTGGCCCCGCTCGCAAGACTTTTTCGGCAAACCGGAGGGTGGCGTGGGTGGTGCCTTTGCCAATGTCGCCGCTCATCGAACGGCCATCGGTTTGCCAAATTAGCGGCACCGATAACGGCTGTATGCCTTCGTATAGCTGCCACAGATACG
>JBHJJI010000027.1:0-12107 GCA_050042805.1 Leptolyngbyaceae cyanobacterium | reverse complement strand
CATGATGGATGGTTCTCTTGAGGCCGATGCCAAGACGCCTGCAAGTTTTGAGTACAACGTCAATGTTACGGCTGAAGTGGTGAAGGTAGCCCATGCTATCGGTGCCAGTGTCGAGGGTGAACTCGGTTGCTTGGGCTCTTTGGAGACCGGTGCCGGTGAAGCTGAAGACGGTCACGGTTTTGAAGGGACGTTGAGTCACGATCAGTTGCTCACTGACCCCGATGAAGCTGTGCAGTTTGTCGAGGCCACTCAAGTGGATGCTCTGGCCGTTGCCATCGGCACCAGCCACGGTGCTTACAAGTTTACGCGTAAGCCCACCGGTGAGATTCTCGCAATCAGCCGCATCGAAGAAATTCACCGTCGTCTGCCTAATACTCACTTGGTGATGCACGGATCTTCTTCTGTGCCCCAAGAGTGGTTAGACCTGATCAACAAGTATGGCGGTGAGATTCCTGAGACCTATGGTGTCCCCGTTGAAGAGATTCAAAAGGGCATCAAGAGCGGCGTGCGCAAGGTCAACATTGACACTGACAACCGCTTGGCTATCACGGCCGCCATTCGCGAAGCGGCGGCTAAGGATCCCACTAACTTTGATCCGCGCCACTTCATGAAACCTGCTATCAAGTACATGAAGCAGGTCTGTCGCGATCGCTATGAAGCGTTTGGGTCAGCTGGCAACGCTAGCAAGATCAACCAGGTCGGCGTTGAGGTCTTTGCGGCCAAGTACGCAGCGGGTGAGCTAGACGCTAAAGTCAAAACTGCGACTGCTGTCTAAGCATCTCGGTTGATTTCATCAAGATTGTCTGAGCCGGTGCCGCTTGCAAGTGGCACCGGCTTTTTTGCCGACTTACCACCCCCAAGTCCCCATCCCCCCTTTAAAGGGGCCGACAATATCGCTCGTGATCCAACCGCCGTAAAAGTCGCCGGGCTGCGCTTGCACTTGCTCATCATCGACATAGCAGGCATCCATCTGACTGGGATAAAGCGCTACACAATCGCGAATGGCCGCGAACCGCTCGGTCGGCTCAGGATATCGCCACACCGCATTACTCACCTGGCGATCGCCCACCGTTAGATCAAAATACTGAGCCACGCCCTTCCACTCACAAAAAGTGGAGCGCGGGGTCAGTGATAGATAATCTTGCTGCATATCCTCCAGGGGAATGTAATAGACCGGCGGATGGCTCGTCTCTAATACCCGCCAGGGTTGCTGAGAATCCGCGAGCGTCTCGCCATTAAACACGACTCGAATCCGCCGCGGTGATTGTTCAACCCGAGGGGGACGAGGATAATCCCAAACGGACTCTTGACCGGGCTGGGGCTCAATACGCTGCACCATAGCTGCTCTCTCGCATTCTGTTGATGTGAACTGGTTAACGGCAAAGTGGGGCTCACGCTTGTCCACCGTCTGGTAGGACTCTCTGACTTGATGGCGGCCTATCGGCTCCCTGCAGGGGACAGAGAAGTCGGGCAAGGGTGACTGAAAATGCGCCTTTTACCTCACTGAGGGCATTGTGCCATGCCGTTTCAGAGCCTGCAGGATGACTAGGCGCGAGGCGATGTCGTCGATGTCGGTGGGGCAATTGCAATAAAGTCTGAGGAATTCTACTTATTGCGCAAGAAATTTTGTAAGGTTGTTTGTGCAGTCCACCTAAGATGCTGGCGTGACCAACTCCAACTCCAACGAACCCCAAATGGAACCTTTGGGTCGTGTCCAGATTTTGGTCGCGATGGGCGTCACAGCTTTAGTGCTACTGCTGATTGCCCGCTTTTGGCTGATGCTCGATTCCGTCGTACTGCTGTCAGTGGCGTTTGATGCTGAGATTTTACTGGTGGGTTTAGGCGTCGGCATCGGCATCACGGGCGCCAGCGCGATCGCCTATCGTCTCTGGCCAGGATATCGCAACAGTGCCGATGTCTATCTAAAGCTAGTGCTAGAGCCTTTAGCCTGGGGTGACCTGATATGGATGGGACTGTTGCCCGGCCTGAGTGAAGAATTGCTATTTCGCGGTGTGATGCTACCCGCGATCGGACTCAACATCTATGGCGTTATTTTTTCGAGTCTTTGCTTTGGCGTGTTGCATCTCAGCAGTTTGCAACAGTGGCCCTACGTGGCGTGGGCCACACTGATTGGCCTGGTTCTAGCGATGAGCGCCCTATTGTCAGGCAATCTGCTGATTCCAATTTTGGCCCATACGACGACTAATCTTCTGGCTAGCCTGGTGTGGAAGTTTAAATATCGCGCCTAATCGTTTCTATACTGCGCGTCACCGCATGAGACGTCCCAGTGCATCGGTCAGCCGCAATCCGTCAGCTCTTCCGCTCGTCGTATCGCCCATTTCTGTCCGGCCCGTTGCGATCGGGGAACTCACGCTGCGGACTTTTGGTAGAGCCTACCTAATCAACATATATCAGATGTTGAACATACCGGATTAGGAAGTCTAACTGGGGATTACACCTAGGGGCAGCCCTACAGTCTGATCCAGAAAATTTCTGACGGCTATAAAATCACTACACAATTCCGTGAGGTATTTAAAGATACCGCAAATTGATACGTGTATCCATGCATGTTCTTATAGCTACAGGACATACTGAGCACATCGGTTCATTCAGTGGAAATTCTATACATGTTTTCTTCAATCTCTAAAACAGCAATGACTTTGGGCACTGTTGCCGGGTGTCTAATGGCAACGGCAGGGCAAGCCAGTGCGTTCACGTTTGAGACTAACTGGACAGGGACGCCGCCTAAAGGCGATATCTATCTCGACTCCGTAGAAATCGGCAACTCCATCGTGTCTGACTTTGCCTTAGTCAACGGTGTCAATATCATTAGTAATACGGCCCACACCGGTGGCAATTCCGGCGCAGCGAGCTCTGATCTCGGTGATGACGCAACCGTAGGCGTCAAGTTGGAAGATGCTACCAACAGCAGTGTTGAAGAATCTCTAGGAAATCGCTATCTCAGCAGCATTATCGATACTGAGGACGGTAATGTTGGCTTCGAAATGGAGTTGACCTTTGATAAGGGCTTCAATAAACTCCTGTTTTGGGAGCGCGGTATCAACAGCACACTTGGTGTGACGATCAACGGCATCACAAGAATTCTGGACGAAACTGACTTCGCGCAAGGCAAGACTGATTTCGAACTAAACACCACTGAAATTAGCAAATCCCAAGAGGTGGGAAGCTATGGCTTGGACTTGTCTGAGTTCGGCATCAGCGGCAAGTACAACGGCCCGGTGACCATTTTCAGTCAAGGTGGTTTCAATGGCCCTGACTTCAAGGTTGCGGGTGCGTCTGTGCCTGAGCCTGCCACTGTCTTGGGCTTGACTGCGGTTGCCGGTGCTTTGGTTGCTAGCCGTCGTCGCAAGTCTGCTAAGTCGGCATAGTTGTCCGTCAAAGATTCAAGGGACTGTCACAAAAACCGCACTATCTTTCGAACCGTTAGGTAGCGCCAGTCCAGCAGAGTTGAGGGTGTGCAAGGCGCACTTCTCGGCTCTGCTTTTCCCTTTTGTCGGCATTGTCTTGAGGCTAAAAGCCCGACCCTGGCTGGGCTAAAAAGTCCAGCTCGGCTGGGGTGCTTGTTCGGCTCAAAATCGAGTTGCGATGGGGAAACCGACCGAATTCGGCAATCACGCTCCGATGGCGGTAGGCGTAATCGAGGGTCGATTTGAGTTCGGGAGCCACCTGAACTAACGCTTCAAAATAGGCCACCGCTTGATTTTGGTGAGCCAGATTTTCACTGTGCTCAAAGGGTAGATAAAAAAACATGCGCTCTACGGGCAATAGGGCTGCATCATACTGACGAGCGATCGCACTCTGAGCGACGCGCAGGGCCTGAGCATCAGCAGCAAAGCTTTGCGGGGTCCCGCGAAACATGTTGCGCGAGAACTGATCGAGTAACACCGTTAAGGCCAAGGCTTTCTTTGGGGTATCCAGCCAGTGGTCATACTTTCCCAGCCGCGCCTGCTGATAAATCTCGGCAAATTGTTCGCGAATCTGGCGATCAAATACCGGATCTTTCTTAAACCAGATCCGGCGCTGCTGTCCATATTCGCTGTTAGGCGCAGTTGGGACATCAAACCAAAAATCCAAAATCTGAGTCGCAGTGGCTGCCACCATAGTCTCCTTAAAAGTGAATTAAACCGAGCGATCGGTACGGGTGCTGCAACTCTATCAAAGAGATTGTAAACAGCCTTGATAAATAGTTCATGCGAACTATAATGGTATAGAATACCGCTCACTTATAAAAAATATTATGGCCAATCTTGTTACCGCTTCTGCTGATGTTGCCTTCGCCTCTCCCCTCTGGGAAACGGTGCGATTTCGGCGAGCTAAAGAGAAGAAAGGATGGGTCTTGCTCGGGGTGCCGCAGCAGGTCTATCCCCTGGTGGCATTACGGCTGTTTGAACTGCAAGCAAAGCTGATCAATCGCCATGAGGCGGAAGGGTTTACCAATATTTTGTTCGAAGCGCCTCCAATGGTGCCGGCAAAGTTAGCCTGCGCGTTTCCGGCCCCTCCTGGATGCGATGTGTTGAAGATTTCTGAATCAGGTGATCGCGTGCTGTCGGGCAAAGCGGCCAAGTCACCGAAGGCGATCGCTCAGCGCCCTGACCCTTCGGAGCTGGCCATCGCTTAAGCAGGGCGGTTGAAGCTAACCGCCGGTTGCCAGTGATGTGGTGGCAGACTCCGCCGCTGATGCATCGGATTCGCTCTAGGGCTTGAGTAACGGTGTGAGGTCAAGGTAGGACTCTACTGAGTCTGCTAGCACGTCTAGCATCATCTCTCGTTGTTCGCGATAGTTGGCCACTCCCGTTGGTAGTGACCCTAGCCCCCGTTGCTGTCTGAGGCAGTTGAGCCAAGCTCGCCGCCAGGGGCCATTATCAAACAAACCGTGCAAGTAGGTGCCCCAAAGCGCTTGGCGGCTATCGACAATGCCGAGAGATTTGTCTTCAAACAGAAAGTCAAACTGAGCGGCCTTACTGTCACTCTCGCTCGCCGGCACCAGTTGGGTGCGACCTTGATGCAGCTCATAACCCGAAATGGGTAAACCGACCTGGGGATATTGGGAGCTCGTTTCTCGCTGACGAGCAATTTTACGATTGGTGATGACGGTACGAATCGGAACCAATTCTAGTCCTTTATAGCGTCCGTCTTGGCCTTCGATACCTTCGGGGTCAGCGAGATACTCGCCCATCATTTGAAAGCCGCCACAAATCCCTAAAACCGTACCACCGGCATGAACGTAGTTTTTGATGGCTTCAGCCATGCCCGATCGCTGCAGAGCCATCATGTCGGTGATGGTGGTTTTAGTCCCGGGCAAGATCACGGCATCGGGATAACCCAGATCGTCTTTGGGGCTGACGTACCGAACTTTGACCGATTCCTCCGATTCCAGCGGATCGAAGTCGGTGAAGTTAGAAATGTGCGGTAGCCGAATGACCGCAATGGTGAGGGCCGCAGTAGAGTTGGTCGGCGAGCGATCCAGCAGCGACAGCGAATCTTCGGCAGGAAAGGCCTGATCCAACATGGGCAGCACCCCAATCACGGGAATACCCGTACGTTCTTCTAGCCAGTCAATGCCTGGCTGCAGTATTTCTTTCTGGCCGCGAAACTTGTTGATAATGATGCCTTTGATCAGCGATCGCTCATCGGGATCAAGCAATTCTAACGTGCCGACAATATGGGCAAAGACGCCGCCCCGTTCGATGTCGGCGACCAAGACAGTGGGCGCATTGAGATGCTTGGCGACCCGCATGTTGGTCAAATCGCGGTGCTTCAAATTGATTTCGGCCGGGCTGCCGGCCCCCTCGCACACCAGCAGATCAAACTCCTGTTCCAGGCGAGTAAGACTCTCTTGAATCGCCTGCCAACCCGTGTCAAAAAACTTTTCGTAATACTCTTTGGCTTCGATGCGGCCAATAGCCCGGCCGCGCAAAATCACCTGCGAGGTCATGTCGCCTTGGGGCTTCAGCAAAATTGGGTTCATCTCAGCAATGGGGGCAACTTTTGCGGCCCAAGCCTGAACCGCTTGCGCGTAGCCGATTTCCGCCCCAGCATTGGTGACGTAGGCATTTAGCGCCATGTTCTGGCCTTTGAAGGGCGCTACGCGCCAGCCTCGACGACTCAAAATGCGGCAGAGGGCAGTCGTAACCAGGGATTTGCCTGCATGGGACGTGGTGCCCACTACCATAATCGCCATCATGGCTTACTCCGAAAGAACGGGGTCAAGAGATCATCCAGTCAAAGCGCTAACTGTAAGCAGACTTTGAGCAGGCGCTGAAGAGGAGATAATGTCCTCCCCTACCAGTCGCTTTGTAAGCGTACCCAACGGCGCTTAGGAATTATATCGGCGATCGCATAAAACCATCTGAAAGCAAGTGTTGAATTACGGGCAAATGGCTTGCTCACCGTGAAGGGATCGACAAATTTGCTGAAAGCTCTCGGTAGTTTTAGCAGTCCGAACACAATGCCAGGCTGCAGCTGACCGATGCGGACGCTGCCGAATCTGCCGCCCGTGCCCCTGCATTTGAGATTGTCCCACTGCTCTTGAGCTTTCTGATGGGAGGTTGAGATGGGGTTCTTGGTGGCATACGGAAAGTCTATAGCAAACCGCAGTCTGATCTGGTCACTCCGGATGGCTGAAATCATTGCCTGGCAAGGTTTTTAATTCCGCATTCCGACTTCTGCATTCCGCATTCTGCTGTACGGCTGCTTGAGTGATCATCCCCAGAGGAATTCTGGTACTTTTCGTCGCCCACAGAACTCAGCCCCAACCTCCACCGGCTGAGTCGCGGGGGGAAATTGGGGCTGAGTCGCGGTTGCTGATTAAGTCCAAGTGATCGTTGCCGTCACAGGACGGCATGACCTGATGGCAGCTTTACTTTTCTGTCGGTGAGTGCCCTCATCAAAGGTTAGCCAGCTGCCACCATTGCGGGCAGTTGAATCGTGTCTCCGCAGTTCCTAGAACGCGGATTCAGGCAGTTCGGGGGGCTCTTCGCCAAACCACTCCTGATAGATTTCGGCATAGGTGCCGTCTTCCATCATGGTCATGAGGGCATCGTTGATCACCGCGACATTTTCGGAATCTTTGGGCAGCGCGATGCCATAAAACTCAGTCGTGAGCAATTCGCCGACGACTTTCAGGCCATCGATATTACCAGAGGCGATCGCATCCAAAGTGACCGGTGCATCGTTGATCACGGCATCAACGTTGCCGTTGGCCAGTTCCTGCAGCGCCAACGGAGCCGAGTCGAAGGTACTAATTTCCGCACCGGGGATTTCTGCGGCTTGGTCAGCCCCAGTGGTACCGATTTGTACGGCGATTTTCTTGTCTTCGAGATCGTCTAGTCCCGCCACCTCAGCGTTGTCGGCTTGTACGGCGATCGCTAGACCCGCTTTGATGTAAGGCCGAGAGAAGTCCACTGTTTGGAGACGTTCCTCGGTAATCGTCATGCCGCTAATGGCGGCATCGACGGTACCCGCCTGCAAGGCTGGGATGATGCCGTCAAAGGGCAGCGACTCAAACTGCACTTCTAATCCAGCGGTTTCGCCGATGGCCGTCATCAAGTCAATGTCAAACCCATCCAGTTCACCATTGTCAGCCTGAAATTCAAACGGCGGAAAGGCGGGCTCAGTGGCCACTTTTAAAACGCCGACGGTTTCTTCCGTCGTGGCAGCCTCGTCCGTGGTTGCGTCCCCTTCAGCGGTATCAGCGGTATCAGCACCGCCGCAAGCTGCCAACACAAAGGAGGCACTGACGCCGAGGGCGATGTTCCGCAAAAACAATGATCGTTTAATCGTCATACTTAAACTTCCTTTCACCACAATCTAGACATTCACGATACGATACTGCAGGCCTAACGATGATAGGCTTCCAAATATTTTTCAAATGACTCAACCATTACAGAACCCGCCCAGCTACCCCTATGTCTGATTCCCAGTCTGCGATTGCCTTTCAAAAACTGCGTAAAAGCTATGGCCCTTTAGAGGTGCTCAAAGGTCTAAGTGGCGAAATCTTCGCGGGTGAAGTGGTGGCGATTATCGGGGCTTCAGGCTGCGGTAAAAGCACCCTGCTCAGATGCTTTAACCGACTGGAAACCATCAACGATGGCCAGTTGATCGTCAATGGCATGGATCTCTCTAAACCAGATCTCTCTCGCAAACAGCTGCAGCGGCTGCGGGCTCAGGTCGGGATGGTGTTTCAGCAGTTCAATTTGTTTCCCCACATTACGGTGCTCGAAAATCTCACCCTGGCACCCCAAAAAGTCTTGGGCAAAGGTAAAGCTGAGTGTCGTGAACTGGCTAGCCACTTTTTAGCCAAAGTTGGCCTCGTGGAAAAGGGGCATTCCTATCCCGACCAGCTCTCCGGCGGGCAAAAGCAGCGCGTCGCGATCGCCCGGGCGCTCTGTATGGAACCCGACATCATTCTGTTTGACGAGCCCACCAGCGCCCTTGACCCCGAGTTGGTGGGTGAAGTGTTGGAGGTGATGAAACAACTGGCCGAAGAGGGCATGACGATGGCGATTGTGACCCACGAAATGCAGTTCGCCCGCGATGTGGCTAATCGCGTGATTTTTCTCAATCAGGGTCTGGTCGAAGAAGATGGCAAGGCCTACGACGTGATTACAGATCCCCAAAGCGATCGCCTCAAGGCATTTTTGAGCCGCATGAAGCTAGCGGGTGTTGCTTAAAGCCGCTAGCGCTCCAGGGCTTCAGGTAGGGGAGCTGCTTAAAAATAGCCTCCCTGATCGCAAGGGTTTTGCCCTGTCAACCCCTTACAGACACCTGTCTGTCCTGGGGACATTATTTAAGCATCGCTCCTAACTTATTCAATCCAGTGCTTAGAACGCTCTACCGCCTTTTTCCAAAGGGTGTAGTTATCTTGCGCTAGGGATGCACCCTGGCCCGGCTCAAACACTTGGTCAATGCTGCGGCTGTCGATGAGACTACGGTAATCTTGCCAAAACCCACTCGCCAGGCCAGCCGCAAAGGCCGCCCCTTGGGCCGTGGTGTCTAAAACCTCGGGACGTTCGATCTCGATCCCCAATACATCAGCTTGAAACTGCATCAGAAAATCGTTTTGGCAGGCGCCGCCATCAACCTTGAGTCGTTGAATCGGAATCGTGCTGCCGGAATTGACCGCGTCGACGACTTCTTTGACTTCGTAGGCGATCGCCTCTAACACGGCTCGCACCATGTGCTCCCGCTTCACGGCGGCGGTGATACCCATAAATGAACCCCGAGCATTCATATCCCAATGGGGGGCTCCCAAGCCACTCAGCGCTGGGACGAAATAGACGCCCCCGTTGGTGCCGATGCGTTTAGCCAGGGCTTCGGTATCGGCCGCATGATTGATCACCCGAATGCCATCTCGCAGCCACTGAATGCAGGCTCCGGCGGTAAACATCGCCCCTTCAACGGCATAGCCAAACTGGGGCTGATCACCACGGGCCGTAGACCAGGCGATCGTTGACAGCAGCTCGTGATTGGTGCGCACAATTTGATCGCCGGTATGGGCCACTAAAAACGCGCCCGTGCCATAGGTGCACTTGAGCGCTCCCGGACTGTCGCAGCCGTGGCCAAAGAGGGCTGCCTGTTGGTCACCCAAAACCGCCGTGATGGGAATCTCTGCGCCTAAAAAGCTGGGAGCCGTGTAGCCAAACAGGCCCAAGCTGGGCTTGACCGTGGGCATGATGTGCGGCGGAATATCGAACATTTTGAGCAATGCCGGATCCCAATCGTGTTCCTGCAGATTGAGCAGCATGGTGCGGCTGGCGTTGCTGTGATCGGTCGCGTGTACTTTGCCACCGGTCATGTTCCACAACACCCAAGCATCAATGGTGCCCGCCAGGGTGCGTTCCAGTGACAGGGGCGGATCGGTGTAGCGTTGAGTTCGTTCCAGCAGCCAAGCCAGTTTAGTCGCCGAAAAGTAGGCATCTAAGATCAGACCAGTGCGATCGTAAATTTCGTCGGCCTTGCCCTGGGCTCGCAGTTCATTACAGAGAGGGGCCGTGCGTCGATCTTGCCAGACGATCGCATTGTGATGGGGACGTCCGGTTTCTTTGTCCCACAGCAGGCAGGTTTCGCGCTGCACGGTGAGGCCGATCGCGGCGATGTCTTGGGCCGATACCTGACTTTTTTCTAAAACGCCTTTGGCCGCCCAGTGAATATCGTCCCAAATTTCTCTGGGGTCATGCTCTAACCAGCCCGGCTCGGGAAAATACTGCGTCAGTTCTTTGTAGCACTGGGCCACGATTTGACCGTCTCGGTCAAACAGAATGGCGCGCTTACCCGTGGTGCCCAAATCGAGGGCCATGATATAAGCGGCTGTCATGTTGATTACTCACCTCTATACCGGAGTGCTATCCGCACCCTCCAGCTTTGAACGGACGCTACCGATTCAACTGGAATTTAATATTGCCCTTAGATTTTTGTTAGGACATGTTGCGATCGCGACAGTAATTTTAGCTGCCACAGTCGATGTCTGGCGGCTCAATTCCCCCACGCTGTTGAGTCGGCCATAACCATCCTCAGTGCTCAGACTCCCATGGCATCTTGACAACGCAGGGCGACCAAGAGGGCGGGGAGCCAGATTGGTAGTCCTGTTCCAGAGCATCGGGATGACATCAAAGCTAGCGCCCAATCACAATCAAGGCGGGTGATGCAGTCCCGTTCAGACTGATCAATGCCTGTGCTGTGAGACTGGATGGGATTGCCTTGAGAGCATGCAATCGCCCTAAAAACCAGTTCGCTAGCTCAGCTGAGCTAGCGAACTACGATCGCAATGACACCAGCTCAGTCTGAATCCATCAAGACGATTGGAACTTGATGAATCAGACTGAGCGTTTAGGATTTATGCTCTACTGCTGCTGCAGGGTTGCCGTCAGCTCCTCGAGCTTAAAGCGGCCAAGAATCGTGGTGGCCATCTGTGCGGGGGTGAGTCCCAGTGCCGCCTTGGACTGGTCAGGGGTGGCGTGGTCTACCAGCACGTCGGGCACGCCCAAACGCACTACTTTCGCCGAGACCTGGGCTTCCATCAGCGCTTCAGCCACACCGCTGCCAAAGCCCCCCATGATGCAGCCCTCTTCCATCGTCACCACGCGGCCGATTTGCTGAGCCAGCGGCAAGATGATTTCTTCGTCAATCGGTTTGGCGAAGCGAGCATTCACCACAGTGGCTTGAATGCCGTGCTCACTCAAGATTTCAGCCGTTTGCAGGGCGGGATACACCATGGAGCCATAGCCCAAGATCAGCAGGTCGTCGCCCTGACGCAGCACCTCAGCTTTACCAATGGGCAAAGTTTCCCAACCTTCTTCCATCAGCGGCACACCGACCCCGTTGCCTCGGGGATAGCGCATAGCAATGGGGCCGTCTGTGTAGTCAATCCCTGTCACGATCATGCGCTGCAGTTCGGCTTCATCCTTCGGGGCCATCAGCACCATATTGGGAATCGATCGCAGATAAGCAATGTCGTACATGCCCTGGTGGGTAGGGCCGTCAGCCCCAACAATACCCGCCCGGTCTAAGCAGAAAAAGACCGGCAGCTTTTGAATGCAGACGTCGTGCACGATTTGATCAAAGGCGCGCTGCAAAAAGGTGGAGTAGATCGCCGCCACGGGGCGCATGCCTTGGGTCGCTAACCCCGCCGCCAGGGTGACCGCATGCTGCTCAGCGATGCCGACATCAATATATTGCTGCGGCACCTTTTTACACAAAATGTCGAGCCCCGTACCGGTCGACATGGCCGCAGTAATGCCCACGACCTTGGGGTTATCTTCCGCAATCTTACTCAGCGTATGGCCAAAGACTTTGGCATATTTGGGCGGTTTGGGTGTGGTTGACGGCTTGGCCTTGCCCGTCGCTAGATCAAAAGGATTTTGGGCATGGTAACCGACCTGATCGTTCTCCGCGATCGCGTAGCCCTTACCCTTCGTCGTGGCCACATGCACGAGCACTGGCCCCTCGATTTTGTGTGCCTCGGTAAAGGTATTCATCAGTTCGGCCAGGTTGTGGCCGTCCACTGGCCCCATGTAGGTAAAGCCCAATTCTTCAAACACGGCACCGACTTTAGGCACGGCTAACCGCTTCATACCCTCTTTGACTCG
>JBHJJI010000026.1:0-9438 GCA_050042805.1 Leptolyngbyaceae cyanobacterium | reverse complement strand
CTATGGCGATTGAGCAGGGCGTGAAGCTCGGCTCGTTCTGCGTCGGTGAGGTGCAGTGGGGCGGGCGCGAGACGTGCCATCACAGGAACCTCAAAGTCAACTCTTAGATGGTAGCCTGATTCAAGCCAGACTCAACTAGTAGACTATGGCGTTCACCGATAACGGAATGCGGAATGAAGAAGTCGGAAGTCAGAATTGAAAGGCCTATCAAGTCAGGATTTCAGACATTGTGGGTGACCGGATCAAACTGCAGCTTGCTCTGAAAATAGACCCGCGTAGGGTGGGTCAATTCCCTCACAGTTCGCTCAAAACTCCCCACCAGTAAGCTGTCTGGCCCACCACCCCAAACCCGCAACGGATAACCGCATTTTCATCGTTTGGAGTGGCGCGCCAGCGTCATGGGCCATTGCCCTGAAACAGCGCCAAGAACCCCGGTTTCTGTCGGAGAAAACCGATGATGGACTGGTCGTACCCCAGAAACCGGGGTTCTGAAAGCCTCCTTTCATCGTTGGGTGTGGCGCGATGGTCGAAGACCGGTCCAGAGGACCATCGCGTCATGGGCAGTTGCTATACCATTGCCGATGGCAAGGGGGCAGAGAATCTGGAAGGTAGTGTTATTTCTGTCGTAGAGTACTCGCCGTTTGCCAACGAACCAATCCTCCTCCGCCTAGACCGCGTCCGTTCAGCTGGTGGGTGGGTCACCGGAGGCAATCTGGTACCCGTGATTAACCCAAGCGGCTTTCTGGCTCGGTTGATTCGTTTGATTCGGTGGCCCAGTCGGTGGGCAAGTAGCCGGTGGGCTCATCCCAGCGATCGTCGTCTTCGTCAATCGATTGAGTGCTGATATCTGCCACCAAGGGAGTCCGAACCACAAGGGCATCGGGCAACGCTACGGGAATTTCTTTGAGAGCGGCTAAGACCTCTCCGGCTGCTTCGTAGCGCTGGGTAAAGTCATAGCGCACCATTTGGCTCAGCACGGTTCCCAACGCTGGATGCAGATCCGACACCATGTACTGCCAAATCAGCTCGCCGCGATCGTCGTATTTCAGCTTGTAGGGGGAAATGCCGGTTAGCGCTTCGATCGCCGTTACCCCAATCGCGTACAGATCACTGCTAAAGCGTGGCATACCAGCGGATTGTTCACTGGGCATGTAGCCTTTGGTGCCAATGCCAATCGTGGAGGTAACGTGGGCTTCCGTCTCCGTTAGTTGGTTAGAAATTTCCTTGACTGAGCCAAAGTCGATGAGTACCAAGCGGCCATCCCCCGCTCGCCGAATCAGGTTAGACGGTTTGATATCCCGGTGAATGACGCCTTGACTATGGACATAGTCCACCACCGGCAAGAGATCGAGCAAAAAGTTCATCACCCAAGCCTGTGACTTCGCCTGACGAGACGACAGCTCATCTTTGAGCATGTTGCCTTGCACCATTTCTTCGACTAAGAAGAACGACGTGCTGGTTTCAAAGTGAGCCAGCAGGCGCGGAATCTGGCTGTGGTGCCCCAAGCGTTCCAGGGTTTTGGCCTCGGAGACAAATAAGCGATGGGCTAGCTGATGCGATTGGGGGTCATCACTGACGATGCGTAGGCGTTTGACTACGCAAATCGGGTTGCCCGGTCGTTGGGTGTCAGCGGCTGTAAACGTTTCGCTGAAGCCGCCATAGCCGAGGATGGCGAGCACCTGATAGCGCGCGCCCAATAGCGTCCCCACGACTTCAGCTTGGCGCGCCTCCAGTAAATCTTGAAAATCTTCTTCCTGGCTGATGATTTCTTGCACGATGGGCGAGGTCACATATTGAGCCAAGGTGGTGCGCAGCCGCTGCTTCCGAAACTGCTCGGCCACGAGACCGGTAGTGGCATAACAGCCGCCACAAATTATCAAGGTTGCGGCGATGCCCGCGGTGGGCAAAAAGACGCCTGCCCCGACAAAGCTGATATACCCGATCGCCAGCCAACCGCCGGTGGCGATCGCCGTCCACATCAGGCGCTGCAAAGTGCGCTTACTGCGGGAGATCCCCACGAGAAAGCCGCCCCCGATCGCCAGCAATAAACCGGCTCGGGCCAGCGGCTGGGGGAGGCCTATCGTCAGCGCGTTACCGGCTCGCAAGGTGGCCATATCGTTAGCTAAGATTTCGACCCCGGGCATGGGGTCAGGGTAGGCGATGCCCCGGGCAAACGGGACGCTGTGGAAATCTTGGTGCAGGCTAGCCGTGGTGCCAATGACGACGATTTTGTCTTGAAACACTTGCCCTGCCTGCAGATAGTTCGACCACAGATCAGCATCCAGCACGTACCAAAACGGGACATGCTCAAAGGTTTGGGCTGGCCCCAAAAAGTGAATGCCGGTGCCGGTCGGCTCGGGATAGGCGATCGCGGCTGATTGCAACGTCGCTTCGGCAAAGCTGGTGATGGTGGCCCAATCCGGTGCGGTTTCCCCAAGGTCGCTGGGGCCGCCGCTCGCTGCCTCTAGCCCTTGCAGATAGGTGTGCCCCTGACGATGAATGCGCCCGTCATTTTCTAAGGGAAAGTTGATATTGCCCAGGCGAATCCCGGCTGATTGAAATTGATCGAGCGGCAGCGTCGGTTTGAGCAAAGCGCCCTGCCGCAGCTGATCGCCCTCGTATTTCATCGCTAGGGTGACGCGATCGCCGTATTGTTCCAACACGGCCCTGAGGCGGTCATCATCCGCTGGGCCATAGGCGCTGTCAGTGGTCAGCACAATATCCACTGCCACCGCTTTAGCGCCTGCGGCTAAGAGACGCTCAATCGCGATCGCATAGGCTTCTCGCTGCCAGGGCCACTGTTGAATCGGGGCCAGATCGGCATACTGTTCAGGGTCACTGCGATAATGCTCAGCCTGGGACAGCGATTCGTTGTCAATCGCCAAGATAACGATGTCGTCAGGGGCGGCTTGAGGGCCACGCAGCTCAAAAAAGAGCGTCTGCATCTGCCATTCCCACTGCTGCAGAAATGGGCTGTTAATGGCGGTTACCAGGGTCGCTAACGAGAGACAACTGCCGGTGAGCACCGCTTGCCAGGGAAAGCGAAATCCCTGTTGGTCAGGTTGAGTTTTGGATTGAGTGGCCGTGGCTGTGGTAAGGGTAGGCATCGTGCTGATTACGGGGGGGACAAGTCCGTCGAAGAGGAAAAAGCATATCGCTGACAGCACCCTGATGGCAGTTATCAATGCACTCGAACTTCACCATAACCTTTGCTGAAGCCGACATCATCCATCTGTTACATTCAGGCCAAGTCTTTGACCCCTCTGCCCGCCAGCTTCAATGTTTGACCCTCAATTTCCAGATTGATCGTCTGGATTCAGAGAATCCAGCCGATCAATCTGGCTTCCCCAACCCCTGAGCTTCCCGGCGGTTGTCGGAGATTTCTAGCAAAGACGATACCCGTAGGGACGGGTTTGGCTGATTCCTGGTAGCGATGATCATGAAGATGATACCGATTCTCTGAAACAATGCTATGGATCTGGCGCTCCTGCCCCTCGACTCCCCGGCGTTACTAAGATGGCATCGGGAGTCCGATCGCTGAGAACGGGTATTACTCGCTAACCCCGCCCTGATAGTGCCGGTATATTCTGTATCGGCAGTCTCCTTAAGATTGCCTGGGACGTCCGATCATTGAAAGTGGGCATCCGCGTCAATTGCGCCGCCTCATGCTGAGGGCACCCAGGCAGCTGATAAATGCGGCCAGGGAGCGATCTCGTGAGTATCAGAGGGGATTGGCGTGATGGGTAGAAAGTGTCAACGGCGTTTAGAGACTGGGGATTAAATCGCGTGATGGTTGATTCGGCGATCGCAAATGCGGCCCTAATGGGTCGATCGGGCTTGTGGACGGTCGCCTGGCAGGACGGCCAGATTACTCACGTGCAAGCTGACGCCGTTGCGGCCCAGACCACCTTGGACGCTCAGGGGCAGCTGCTCGTGCCCGGTTTTGTGGATGCTCACATTCATTTAGATAAGGCCTTGTTGCTGTCGCGATCGCCCGCTCAAACCGGCGACTTTGCTGAGGCGCTGGCCCAAACGCTGCATCTCAAAAAGCAGTACACCGTGGCCGATATTCAACGCCGTGCCCGCCTTGTGCTTGACCGCGCGATCGCCTTTGGGGTGACGGCCATGCGTTGTCATGTGGAAGTCGATCCGATTTTGGGACTCACTGCCATGACGGCGCTGTTGCCGCTGCAACAGGCCTATGCACCGGCCATTACTCTACAGCTGGCCGTCTTTGCCCAAGAGGGGATTACGAACCAACCCGGCACGGAGGCGCTGCTGCGGCAGGCGATGGACTTGGGTGGCAACGTCATCGGCTCTGCTCCCTACGTCGATCCAGCGCCACGCCATAACATCGAGATCATCTTCGACATTGCTCAGGCATATGACTGCGATGTCGACTTTCACCTTGACTTTTTAGACGACGATCAGCCCCTCCAATTACCCCTGGTGATGGCTGAAACCCAGCGCCGTCAGTGGCAAGGCCGCGTCTGTCTGGGGCACATGACTAAGTTGGCGAGTCTGTCGCCCCCTGATCTGCAGGCGATCGCGGTTGACCTGGCGGCGGCAGGCATTGCGGTTTTGGCCTTGCCCGCGTCAGATCTCTACATGATGGCCCGCCGCGATACCCACAACGTGCGGCGGGGCGTCGCGCCGCTGCATCAGCTGCACCAGTCGGGTGTCACCGTCGGTACGGCCACGAACAATATTCAGAACCTGTTTACCCCCTTTGGTGATGGCGACATGCTCAAAATGGGCACGCTGCTGGCCCAGGTGTTGCAGTTGGGAACCGCCGCTCAACACGAATTCTGTCTTAATTTGACGACCCAATATGCGGCTCAGGCCATCGGCATTCACGATTACGGCATTGTGCCTGGCAGCGCCGCTGATTTCGTGCTGTTGGAGGCTGGCTCCGCCTCCGAGGCGATCGCTACCGCGCCGCCGAGTCGCACAGTTTTTAAGGGCGGTCAGATGGTGGCCCAAACCCGCCTGCAACAGACGCTCAGTGACATCATCCGACCAACGTAAACGGGCTAGCCCACCTCCACGCGGTGCGTCCGTTCACGGCTCCATTGCGATGGCTTTCTTTGAGTGTTGATGATACATTTGAACTGATGTATCAAGTTCCCTTCGCCTCTATAAAGCGATAAACTCATTCTTGAGCGATCGCGACTGCGATACCCTATGCCAGAGACTGTCCAGCAACTCACTTTGTTTGCCTTGAGCGATCATCAAACCCCCCTGCCGAACTATCAAGTTCGCGAAAGTAACCGTGCCCGCCATGTCTCTTTGAAGATTTCCTATCAGGGAACGCTGGAGGTCGTGGTGCCGCCGGGGTTTAACCCCACTGAAATTCCTGAGATTTTAGAACGCCGCCGCGGCTGGATTACGAAAACCCTGCAGCGCATTGAGCAGCAGCGCGATACCCTGCCAGCGGGCCACAGCGTTGATAAGCCCACCACACTAGAGCTGCGATCGCGCGACGAACTTTGGACGGTCACCTATCAAGCTTCTAAGGGCTCAACTCTGGCCCTGACGCAAAATAAACCCCGAGAAATCACCCTCAGAGGCCCCATTGACGATGCCGAAGCCTGCCGCGATTTGCTGCGCAGTTGGCTGCAGCGTAAGGCCCGAGCAGAGCTATCTCCCTGGCTGCAAACAACCAGCCAACGCTGTGACCTGGCCTACAGCCGCCTCACCGTGCGGGGGCAAAGCACCCGCTGGGGCAGCTGCTCGTCGAGCCAGTCCATTAGTCTCAATTACAAGCTGCTGTTTTTGCCTCCGCCTTTAGTGGACTATGTGTTGATTCACGAGCTGTGCCATACCGTTCACATGAATCATTCCAAAGCCTTTTGGCAACTCGTGCGGCAATACTGCCCTGACCTTGATCTGATCAAGACCGACCTTAAAAAAGGTTGGCAATACGTGCCGCGCTGGGTGGATGCCTAACTTTTTTTGGACACCCCACAGCGGCTATCACTGGCAAGGGGGCGATCGCCGGTTTTTTGAGGGGTGGTATTTTCGCCTGACGCTGCCGGAGGCCGGGGAATCCTTTGCCTTCATGTATTCCATTGATGACCCAGCAGGTTCGTCGCCGCTGAGTGGGGGAGATGCCCAGATTCTTGGCCCTGGCGAAGGGTATCTGCACTGCCATCTACCTCATGTAAACCAGTTTTGGGCTTGGCCGCACCGCCTGGGTTTAGGCCATTGGGGACGAATGACACGGCCTCTAAAAGAGGCTTGTCACCTCCTACCTGCGGCCTTTACTGCGACTGTTCAGCAGGGCTATCAGGTCACCGCCACCCACCACCAAGGCTGCTTACAGGATGCGGCTACCGGAGCGATCGCCCAGTGGGACTATGCCATTGAGCCCGTTTACGGCTGGAGCAACCGACCGGGGCCACAGCTGGCTACTGCCGGTTGGCTATCTTACCTACCGATTTTTGAACCCGGTTGGCAGGTGCTGATGGCCCACGGACGGGCCACGGGCTGGGCTGAGTGGCAAGGCCACCGTTACGAATTTCAGCAGGCGCCTGTCTATGCCGAGAAAAATTGGGGCGGGGCGTTTCCTGACCGTTGGTTTTGGCTGCAGGCCAATGCCTTTGACGATGCCCCTGATCTCGCTCTCACCGCCGTGGGCGGCCGCCGTCAGGTGTTGGGACGCCTTGAAACGGTGGGATTGATTGGCGTGCACTGGTGCGACCAGCTCATCGCCCTGAGTTCCCTTAATACGGCCATGAGCTGGTACGTTACTCCGTGGGGCCATTGGCAGATGACGGCCCATGATTATCGCTATCGCATCGTTTTGTCTGGCAAGGCGGAGTCGCCCCCAGCTCAGGTGCAGGTGCCCATCCTGGAAGGGTTGTGCTGGGACTGTTGGGACACCACCCACGGCAGATTGCAGCTAAAAGTGTGGGCGCGATCGCGCGCTGGCTCTGATCCAGAAACGCTGATTTTGCAGGCTCACACCAGCCTCGCTGGGCTAGAAGTCGGTGGCCAAGGCTGGCACCAAGACTGGCGATTTACCCAAGCATGAGCTGAATTAAACTCCCCAGGCTGGATTCGAACCAGCGACCAATCGATTAACAGTCGACCGCTCTACCACTGAGCTACTGAGGATAGCGAAGCCTATCTTAACGATATATCGTCCCGTTTGGCAACCGGTTTTGCCGGCGATTGGATTAAAAATTCATCCTGTCCCAGCGCCTGACTCAGTCACCCACCGGGATTGGGCTGCTGTTCTAACTGGGCGCGCAGAGCGCGGAGCCGATCCTGCGCCGCCGGTTTGAGCACGGTATTCCGCCGCTTTGACTGGCGGCGATCCTGGGAACGGTGATTTTGGCGACCCTGCTCCAGTGCTTCCTGCATATCCAGGGCCAGCCGATGAGCGGACATCCACTCGGCTCCATAGCCAGTGACGGTGTGACGATGGGCTTGGTCAGAGGTGGCGACAATGAGCCGCAAGTTAAAAAATCGCACGTCTCGCTGCAGATCAGCACACCATCGCTCAATGCAGGTGTCAGCGGTTTGGCCAAACTCGGTGTAGTGAATCAGGACGTCATCGGTGACCGATTCTTGGAGCTTGGGATGTTTCTGGTTGTAAGCGTCAAAGACAATGCGGGTTCTAAACCCCTGGTAAGCACTGTAGTTGGTGAGTGCTTCCACCAGCTGGTTCCGCGCGATTGCCAGCCCCTCACCGTCCCGCAGCCGCGAGAGTTCAGGCCAGGCACCGATGATGTTGTATCCGTCTACAAAGAGCAAAGGCTGAGAAATGGCTGGTTTCATAGCGCTCAACCGTTAATGTTGCTGCGACTTTAAAGCTTCGTAATATTAAGCTAACTTATTTTTCCCACATCATCCGTAGCGCTTGCTAGTCGTTTGACCTGCTCTCGGCAATCCAACGATTCATTTTCCAGGCAGGCTGAGGGGGGTAGAACGATTCATTGTTCCAACACGGCGCGCAATCGCTCAGGAGCCCCCTGATCCACGACATGTCCGTCGCGCAGCAGCACTGCGCGATCGCAGAAATCCAGCTCAACTAGCCGGTGTGTCACCCACAGCGCCGTCAAGTGACGAGCCTTGACTAAGCTGCTGACCAGGGTCACCAGTTCAATCTGACTGTCGGGGTCGAGCAGCGCCGTGGGCTCATCCAACAGCAGCACCTCGCAATGGCGGGCGATCGCCCCGGCAATGGCCACCCGCTGCTTTTGGCCGCCACTCAGGGCATAGATCGGGCGACGGATGAGATGGGCCAGATTAACCGCCGACAAAGCCTCAAAGACGCGATCGCGCACTGTGGACAAGGGCAACTGTTCACTGACTAAGCCAAAGGCCACATCTGCCCCCACCGTCGGCATCACCAACTGATGGTCAGGATTTTGAAACACATAGCCAAAGGTGCCGTTGATGTTGACCTTGCCCTGCTGCGGCGTCAGTAGCCCCGTGAGCAGCTTGAGCAGCGTTGACTTACCACTGCCGTTATCGCCCAGCAGCATGCAAAATTCTCCTGATTGCACAGACAATGAGCAGGCTTGCAAGACAGGTGCCGTCGGTGACCATTCAAACGAAACGTCATCGACCCAGACAGCCGGTGCCACGTCGGACGTTAGCGTAGTTTCAGTCATCCTTCTCAGCGGTAAAAAGCAATGAGCAAGTCTCAGCCCGCAACTAGGCTAGGCGTGGCAGACTACTTGGCAGGCTCCATCGCCGCCATGGCAAAAAATCCCGGTGGCTTGCCTGAAGCCGATGCGGTGCCTGATTTCTCATAGAACTGAACGGCTGCGATTTCGCTGACCAAAACGGTGAGGTGTTTGTCCGTGACTTGTTCACAGGTCAATTCCAGCACCACGGCATTACCACTGCTCAACGCATCAATCACTTTTTTGTAATCAGCTTGCACCGCTTCCAACGTTTCTTTTTGCACCATGAGCGGCAGCGGAGAATGCTTCAGATTAAGTTCGAGCGTATACATAAGAGGCCAGACGTTGACAAAGTACCTCTACAGTATCTCAGAGAAACTATCGCGCCTACGGAGTTTTGCCGGGAGTATTCTCCACACCTCCCAGCACGACTCTGACAAAATTCTCTCAGTTGGCGCGGGTCAACCCTGAAGCCTTAAGTCTTTATAAAGGCTATTTTGGTCGATTGCCCTGCCGATGGATGCTGGTAACGCCTTTCGACGGCTGCATTTGAGAAAAGGATCGCTTATAGTAAAGAACAGTTAAGACAACTCATATTGGCGATAAGCATTCCTGCTTATGTGATAAGTGATTCTGTCGCCAATTGTCTGTCCTTATTTTTAGTAGACTCATTTTTTGGAGAATCGCGCTATGACCATAGCAATGGGACGAGCGCAAGCCCAGCGAGGATGGTTCGACGTCCTCGATGACTGGCTAAAGCGCGACCGATTCGTCTTTGTGGGCTGGTCTGGTTTGCTGC
>JBHJJI010000025.1:0-4822 GCA_050042805.1 Leptolyngbyaceae cyanobacterium | reverse complement strand
CGAGGGGGCGGCCAATCTGGGCGTGATTGCCCTGCTGTTTTTAATCGGACTCGATTCCGATTTCGAGAGGCTGCTAAAAGTTGGCCCCAAGGCGGCGATTGTGGCCGGAGCCGGGGTCGTGCTGCCCTTTGTCGGCGGTACTGCCGGACTGATCGCGCTGCTTGGCACGCCGCTTTTGCCGGCCATCTTTGGCGGTGCCACCCTGACCGCTACCAGCATTGGCATTACGGCCAAGGTGCTGAAAGAACTCGGACAACTGCAGTCAGAAGAGGGCCAGATCATTATTGGCGCGGCTGTCTTGGACGATTTGTTAGGAATTCTGGTGCTGGCTTTGGTCGTCAGCTTAGTCAAAGAGGGGTCGATTAATGTGGCCGGTTTAGGGGTACTGCTGCTGAGTACGACCGCCTTTGTCGCCGGGGTAGCTTTACTGCGGCTGCCAATTATCAGAGCGTTTACGGTGATCACTGACAAGTTGCAGTCAGAAGACACCCTGCTGGTATCGGCGATTGTCTTTGCGTTGTTCATGGCGGCGATCGCCAACGCCATCCATCTCGAAGCGATTCTCGGGGCCTTTGCGGCGGGCGTCATTCTCAGTGGAATGCCTCATCGACACCACCTACTCGAAAAATTTGAGCCCGTCGCAGGACTCCTCGCACCGCTGTTCTTTGTGGTGGTGGGCGCGAAGACTGACCTGAGCGTCCTGAATCCGGCTCATCCGAGCAGTGCCGCAGGTCTCTGGATTGCGAGTTTCCTGATCATCATCGCGGTGGTCGGTAAAGTCGCGGCTGGCTATTTTATTCCCAACACTGGCACCCTGAACCGCCTCGCGATCGGTATCGGTATGGTGCCTCGCGGCGAAGTCGGACTCGTCTTTATCGGCATCGGTTCCTCCATCGGCATTCTCTCCTCCGAGCTAGCGGCGGCCGTTGTGCTGATGGTGGTCGTGACCACGCTCATTGCACCGCTGCTGTTGCGTTTCGCGCTCCCTGAGTCCACCCCATCATCCCCGGCCATCACCGAGGCGGTTTCCGATAGCTAGAGCACCGGTTCAGTATTGCTAGAAACCCGGTTTCTTCATCGACTGAATATACGAGATTAAGCCTTTTCTAGCGGAGAAACCGGGTTTCTGTAACGGCATTCTAGGCTCCTGTCGGCAAACACTTAATCGGCTGACCTGTTTGCCGACAGGCTAGTTGCGCTTCCCCTTTTCTGGCCCATTCCATTGCCGACGAGCGTGCCCGGTGCACGAATACCGCTCTCTAGCCGTCTCTCGCAACGATTTCTCAGCGATTGATTAAACCTCATCCAGATTCAGAACTGGAGTTTTTACATCTGCCTGAACCTCACCGCCTGCGGCACCTCTCCTTACTAAGGAGAGGCTCATACACATCTCTAGAACCCAGCGTCAATAACAGATCCCCCACTGTCGCTGCCCCCTTAAAAAGGGGGCTCTATCCGATGCCAACTGGGATTTCCCCCTTTTTAAGGGGGATTAAGGGGGAGCCAATCTCAGGCGTGTTCTAAAGAATGACTTATGTATAAGCCGTAGCCTTACCAAGGAGCGGGTTAGGGAGGCTTTGGTTCCTCTCCTAAGCCCTTCGGGCAGGCTTCGCCAAAGACAAGGAGAGGTGAGGTGAGGTTTTCCTGGCCACGCAACAACTACAGTTTTCATCTTGGTCTTGGTTTGACTCAACCTTCTAATCCTTTACGAACGGAGTTTTTACCGTGAACTTTATCCCCAACGATGCCCTGTGCGAGCCAATCTTAGACGCCTGGATTCGCCAGCAGGTTGAACTGCTCAGTCCTCAAGCACTGAACGCCGGAGCTGAGATCAGCCCCGCGGCCCAAGTGCCCCACCCCACTTACTCGATCGCCTTCAATGGCGAAGTGGTTTGTTGTTCACCCGAGAAAGCCTACGCCACGCTGCACTTTTTACAAGCTCTACAGGAGCGCAGCCAGCGAGACTTTGCCCATAGCCAGACTGGCCACAAAATTTTCTTTGATTCGATTCAGATAAAACGGACGTTTGACTTTGCGGAGGAAAAGCACCGATGACTCTGTTCACAATCAGCCACTGGCTGGCAACTCACAACCTGCTGATCTCAACCATGACCGTTTTGATGGCCGCGACTCTAGGAGAAAAACGCTGCAACTGACTCTTCAAACCTACTTTCATCGCCTCAGAAAATTTTCGACGCTCCCTCTCTGGTTGGGGCTCGGGGCCGGTGCCATCGCGACCCTGCCAGTTTGGGGCGCTGAGCGGATTCAATTTTTCTACGGGCCGTTTGAGGCCACGATTACGCTAGAAGAGTTGGAGGCGATCGCGACTGACGGCGCTGATACTGATGCCGACGGTCTTCTCGTGAACCAGTTGAATGAGGAGCAGCTGACGTCATTGCAGGAATTCCTCAATACCGACTTCGACGTTGATGTCGTGATCATGTCACAGCTTGGCAACAGCAGCGTTGGTGAAGAGTTGCTAAATCGCTTAGGTCAGATTGTCCAGACGGAAAGTGGGCTCAATGGTGCGACAGCGATCCGAGCAGCCTTGACCCTGGCAGCTGCCGACGAGGCCGGACTCAGCCTTCTGAACATCGTCCGGCAGTTTCCGCTGGACACCATTCAGCTCAACTTACCGTTAGTGCAAAAGGTGATCGCTGAAAACCAGACCCTATTTCAGCGTCAAATCGAGGTGGTTGATCGCCTGCAACAGCAGGCTCAGAGGCAAGTTGAGCCTAGCGCTGAGTTCGGTTCAGCCCATGCTAGCGACCCGCGCCAAACCGGCGACTATCCCTGGCGCTTAGAAACAGTGACCTTTATCAATCCAGAGCGGCCAGCCTCATCAGTGGCCGATCTCTATCTACCCGATCGCCTATCAGCCACTCCCGTTATCGTCATTTCTCATGGCGCGGCCTCAAATCGCCAAGCCTTTGCTTACTTAGCTAAACATCTAGCCTCCCATGGTTATGCAGTCGCCGTCTTAGACCACGCTGATACCAATGCCGAAAAATTTGAGCGGTTTCTCACCGGACTCGAAGGCCCCCCGGATGCTCAGTCGTTCCTCAATCGCCCGAAGGACATTGCCGCTTTGCTAGATACCTTAGAGCAACAGGCTGAAGCGCGATCGGAATTGCAGTGGCTCACGTTAGATGCGGTCGGGGTGCTGGGTCATTCTCTGGGAGGCTACACCGTACTGGCTGCCGCAGGGGCCGAGTTACACCGCCATCAACTGGCTGACGTTTGTGGTGACACGGTTGCTGAGCAGCCCCTGTTGAACTTATCGATGCTGCTGCAATGCCGGTTTTTAGAACTACCGGAAGCCGCTGCCTTCGATGTCAAAGACGATCGCGTGCAGGCGGTGATGGCGCTTAATCCGCTCACCAGCCACCTGTTTGGATCGGCAGGGATGGCAGCGCTATCAGTCCCGACATTACTGGTCGCGGCCACCGATGATTACTTTGTCCCGGCTCTACCCGAACAGATCGAGCCCTTTGCCGCGATCGCCGCTGAAGATAAGTATCTTGTCGTGATTGAGAACGGCACTCACTTTACCCCGCTCGATTTGGGTGAGCAGGTGTTGCCTCTCCCTGATTTTTTGGTCGGCCCCGATCCGGCAGCGGCGCAACCAGCACTACAAGCGCTCACCCTCGCCTTTTTTAATCGTCATCTGAGCGAGCTTCCTGATTACAGCGCCTTTCTAAACCAAACTTATTTCAACCAGCTGGCACCAGACCCCTTTCAGTTCAGCATTGTGCAGCAGTATGGCAATCCTCACGCTGCCAATAACGTGATGCAGCTCGAAACCCAAAAGTTTTGAAGGCTGCAACGTCTCGTGAGCAATAACGGGTGAGCGATCAGCCGATTGCTCGTGCTCATCGAGTCTCTGAGGGGCGCTGTCCTGCTGATGAAATTTGCCCTTCGTAACCCTGACTCAAGCTACTTGTCTCGGACTGAGAGTACGTGTTTAGCGTTTATCAACGAACCGCTGTCCCCTCCCGTGGAGGGGTGCCCGCAGGGCGGGGTGGGTTTCGAGGCCCACCATTTGATGACCAACCCACCCCATTGCCCCTCCCAGGAGGGGATTCAAAACTAGGTGAGAACACGACGCTGAACGTATACGACTGAGGCAAACAAAGAAAGATTTTTGTCCCATTTTTGACATTGACACAGTAATTATGACTTCATCCAACGCTCCCACTATCATCATCGGTGCCGGTTTTGCCGGCCTATTCACCGCCCTGCACCTGACCACCCAGGGCTATCCCCACCCGATTATTCTGATTGATCGCAACGATCGCTTCTGCTTCAAGCCCTTGCTATATGACTATATGAGCGGTGAAATGCAGTCCTATCAGATCAATCCTGTGTATGTCGGATTGCTGCAGGGGCGCAACATTACCTTCATCAAAGGCACCGTAACGTCGACTGATGTAGAGTCGCGTCAGGGGTATCTAGCCGATGGCAGTGCTCAAGCATATGGCCATTTGGTCGTCACACCCGGCAGTGCGCCAGCGTTTTTTGCTGAGGGGGCGGCTGAACATGCCTTGACCTTTCAGAGCAAAGCCGATGCCGATGCTTTAAAGCAGCAGCTCATGGCGCGATGTCGAGAAGCTGCACAGCTGCAGTCGCCAGAGATGCGGCGATCGCTGCTGACGGTTGCGATTGTGGGGGGCGGCCCGGTTGGGGTGGAGCTGGCCTTAACGCTTGGCGACCTACTACCGCAATGGTATGAGGATGTAGCCAGTGAAATCGCCCCCGAGATCACCACCCAGCCAGAAGACATTCGCATCGTGTTGCTCAATCGCAGTGACATTCTCAACGG
>JBHJJI010000024.1:0-6120 GCA_050042805.1 Leptolyngbyaceae cyanobacterium | reverse complement strand
GCGCGTCTCGCAGAATACCTCGGATTTTCTTGGCGAGACGCGCTGCTTTTCGGGTTGCTTTTCGAGTTGCTTTTCGGTCTGCTTGGCGGGCTACAAAATATTAAAACAGAAGAATACCTCGGATTTTCTTGGAGAGACGCGCTGCTTTTCGGGTTGCTTTTCGGGTTGCTTTTCGGTCTGCTTTTCGGGTTGCTTTTCGGGTTGCTTTTTGGTCTGCTTTTCGGGCTGGATTCAGCGATCCAACATGGTTGCCTCCGCTTCCTCCTCTACCGCTCCGGCGCTTCCCCCTGGAACTATGCAAAATTCCTGGAGCATGCGGAAAATCATCGCTTTATTCAGCGGGTGGGGGGGCGCTATCGCTTTGTTCATGACCTGCTGCGCCAGCGGTTTGCCGCCCGCTATCAGCCGCGATATCGATAGCGCATTACTAAATCCCTTATCCACAAATCCACAAATATGGTTGTACGAGGGAATGGCTGCTTGTCCTATCGCGGTCACGAGCAATGGCTCTAGGCAGGAAAGAGAGAGGGTAGAGCCTCTCAAATCCCCTAAGCCCCTCCCAGGAGCTAATCCTGTAGGGGTTTCCAGGAACCTCATATTACTTAGCTTTCGGCTTCCATGATGGTGGCGGAAATCGCCCTTTCCGGTCGGCTCAAGTCCTGTAGACAACCGGTCGGGTAGGCTTCCAGCCTGCCTCCATCACCAGCTTTTTCAAGGGTTGCGGGGCGTTCAGGACGGCCAGGATGGCCATCGAACAAGAGCGCACCGAGACAGCGATATCAGAGCGGCATTGTCAAACCCCTACAAGGTTAGCTCCTGGGAGGGGATTTGAGGCTCAATAGGCAGGTAAAAGCGTTACTTACTTCCTATCCCGAACTTAGGTTAGAGATAGCCTCTTTACTCGTTAGTCTGATGGCTGGACAGTCGCCTCAACCATTCTTTCTCCAGGCGTTTGAGCAAGCGCAAGGCTGTGGCGGTTTTGCACCATCACAAACGTGGCCACCGCCAGTAGAAAGTAACCGAAGCCTTTTTGCAACTGCTGTGTCGAGACAAACCGCGCCAGATAAGCCCCCGGAATCGTGCCCAGGCTGGCGGCAAAAATGAACGATACCATCAGGTGCCAGTCCAACTCGACATGGCCCAGATACCCGAGAAATCCGCTAATCGAGTTGGCAATAATAATCAGCAAAGAGGTACCGATCGCTTGTTTCATCGGCACCTTAGCCAGCAAGACCAACGCTGGCACAATGGCAAAGCCGCCGCCGACCCCCACCAACCCGGTCAAGATCCCCACGCCGATGCCTTCACTCAGCAGCCATAGCCAGCAATATTCGCAAATGGGTGGGGGATACAGCGCCAAGGTGTCTGCTGGCGGCGTTCGCTGGGCACTGCGGTAAATCATAAAGCCCGCGGCCAGCAGCATTACCCCGGCAAACAACAGCATTTGAAAGGTTTCAGAGACCGCCGGGAGGGTAGCGATCCTCGCGCCGGTGAAGGTGCCCACCATCGTGGCTGAGCCAAATACCAGCGCCGTTTTGAGATTGCCATTGCACGCCCGCCAGTGGGGAATCAACCCCAACAGACTCACCGTGCCGACAATCACCAGGGTCATGGCGATCGCACTCTTCGGCGGCACCCCCATGACATACACCAGCACGGGCAAGGCGAGCACCGAGCCGCCCCCACCCATGAGGCCCAGACTGAGGCCAATAATTCCGGCTAGCAAGAGGCCCATGAGCCATACCATCAGGCCTGACTCCGTTGGTTATAGGGCAACTTTGCCAGCAATCGGGCCAGCATACAGGTATTGCTGACACCAGCAAACACCAGTCCGGCCCCCACAAACCCGCTCAGGAGCAAAAACCAGGGAGAGACTAACGCCCCGAGGACTGTCCCAGTAAAGACCAAAGATCCGGCCACAATTTGCACCTGGCGCATCAGACTCATCGGAGCCTGCCGATTAATCACGGTGGGATACCTGGCGGCCTGCCAATCGGCTAGACCACCTGGGAGATGAGCGACGGCTACAAACCCAGCCGCCAGCAGCTTTTGGCCAGCGATCGCTGATCGTTGGCCCGTCAAGCAATACACCACCAGTTGCGTATTATCGACCTGGGGAATCTTGCGCAAATCGAATTGAGAGAGCGGCACCAAGGTGGCTCCAGGGATATGTTCGCCAGCAAACTCCCCCGGTTCTCGCACGTCAATGAGCGTGACCGAGCGCTGATCGAGCCGCCGTTTCAGCGTTTGGGCATCGATCGTGGGGAGCGGGGTTAAGCGAGCCGCTGACATCTAAAAGCCTCCTCATGATTATTCAAGTATTGATTCTTCAAATTCAGCCGATACGACTAAGGGATCTGCGCTTAAATAACATCCCATTTGTGGAAAAGTTTTCTGTAGGGGGTTGGCACTGCCAAACCCCTACGATCGGTACGTTATTTTCAAGCAAATTCCTAACCGGATTGAGCCGTCACGACGCGACCACAGCGTTCATTAGCCGGTACCGCCTCCATCATCTTTTTGGGGTTCGGCAAGTTGAGAGCGGCCATGAACTGGATAAATTCTTCGCGGCTGCGGCCCTTAAAACGAGGATTCCATCGCTTCTCTTCGCCAATGGTCGAAAAGGTTTGGCCTCGATAGTCATGGCCGGGATACACCAGGGTGCTGTCGGGCAAGGTAAATAGTTGCTGAGTGACGGCATCGTAAAGGGCACCGGCATCCCCACTCTGAAAATCGGTACGACCACAACCCTGAATGAGGAGAGCATCCCCCGTGAGCACATGGGTGCCATTGACCCCATAGGCCATGTGGCTGTCAGTATGGCCCGGCGTAGCGATCGCCTCCACCGTGACCTCTCCCACCCGCAACACTTCGCCATCGCGAATGAACCGATTGGCACAGGTTGCCTGAGCCCCTGCCGGGACGATGCTGACACAGCCGGTCGCCTCCCGCAGTTGGCCGGTACCGGTGATGTGATCAGCGTGGATATGAGTTTCTAAGCAATAGTGCAGCGTTAACCCCAATTCAGCTAATAGCTGGCGATCGCGCTCTACCTGCTCCAGCACCGGGTCAACCAAGATCGCGCCCTGGGTTGCTGGATCAGCGATCAAATATGTGTACGTGCTGATTTCTGGATCAAACAATTGGTGAAATAGCATCCTGACCTTACTGGTAACGACAGGGCGCGAGAAGAAATCGCTTCTTCTCTAATTTATACTATATTACCATATAAGAATAAAATAACAAGATATAATCAGAACTGCCGAATCGCTATCTCCTTCCCATGGCTCTCCCTCCCGCTGTTTTGGCTCCCGTTGCCGATTATTTCAAGGTTCTATCTGAACTCAGTCGCTTGCAGGTGTTGTGTACGCTCAAAACCGGGGCCAAAAATGTGACTGAAATTATTGCCGAAACCGGGCTGGGGCAGGCTAACGTTTCCAAACATCTGAAAATTTTGGCGCAGGCGGGTTTGGTCTCTCGGACGCCGCAAGGGGTCAGCGTGTATTACGACATTGCAGAACCGTTCATCTTTGATTTGTGCGAACTGGTGAGCGATCGCCTCGCCAAGCGCTTGGCGGAGCAGTCGCAGCAGCTGAAACAACTGGAAGCCTGGCAACAGAAATCGCTAAGTGCTACTAGCTCAAAGCTTTAGACATGAAGGCTGGTCACTGGCAGACGCTCGATCGCATCCTCCAGTTTCATAATCCGTGGCTGACGCTGATTGGTGAACATCTTCAGGACGCCCACGGCACCGTTCTGGAGTACTGGCGGGTCGAAAAAGCGGATTCGGTCATTATCCTGCCGCTTCAAAACCAGCGCCTGATTATGCCATTGCCCTCTTACCGTCCGGGTTTGGGAAAACCCACATGGGATTTTCCGGGGGGTCGATGCCCGGCCAACCAGCGCCCCGAGCAAGCGGCTGTGGCTATTTTGCAGCGGGAACTCGATCTGCCTGCAGCGGCGATCGCCCGTCTGCTGCCCTTAAATCAGCAAGGCTGGGCGATCAACAGCTCATTTTCTAATCAACGGCTCTATGGCTTTGTGGCTGACCTCAAGCCTGAGGCGCTGGTTCCTCCCACCCGCATTGCTACCACCTATCCTGTTAATGCAACCGGCATCCAGGCATTGCTAGAAGCGTTGGAATGTCTGCAATGTCGCCTGGTCTTGCGGGAATGGCAAGCCAGGCAAATGGCAGCGCGCTCACACTAAATTTTCAAAAGCTCCATAGCTATCCTGCTTGAGTCAATAGGCGTTGCTTCATCAAGGTATAGCAAGCCGCAGTTTGATCAGATCACCTCAAATGCTTGAAATCACCATCAAATAGGCTTTTCAATTCTGACTTCCGACTTCTTCATTCCGTAGGGTCTTGCCCTTCCCGAAGGGTCTTCTGCTATCCCACTGAGAAATGCCGTCAGGATTTTGGCGGAGATTTGGCCCTTGCTCCTAACCAAACCACTCCTGATAAATTTCCTCATACTGGCCCGTTTCATAAAGTTTGAGCAGAGTGGTATTAATCGCCTCGCGGTAAGGACTGTCCGGCTGCAGCGCAATGCCGTAATCCAAGGATTTAAAGACATCGCCCACCACTTGATATTTACCCTGCCCCTGGTGAGAAACGAAGTACTGTAGCACCGGCGCATCATAGACGACGGCATCCACCGCTTGCTCGGCATCCACTGCGACGTACAAATCTTCGAGGGTACTGTAATTCCGAAACAGGAGATTGGTCTGCCCGTCCAAAAACTCAGCGGCAGCACTTTCGGCCACGGTGGCAACCCGCTTGCCGGGCAGATCTTCGAGACCGTTGATCACCCCCTGCAGCTCTTGCACGGTAAAGGTGGTGGCAATACTGGCCGTAAAGTAAGCGAACACAAAATAGCCCGAAAACATCCAAATCAGGCCAAAGAAACGACCGGCGGCTCGGGTGGGCACTTTGTCGCCATAGCCGACCGTGGTCACCGTTACCGCTGCCCACCAAAAGGCTTCCCAGATGCCATGCAGATAGTCATCGGGAAACTCACTGTTGTGGTTGCGTTCCGATAGCCAGAGGAGGTGAGCGACGATCAGCAAAATCAGGATGAGAATGCCGATGCCGTAATACAGCCGTGGCGATCGCAGCACGGCTCCGACCACCGATAGCAGCTTCCCCAGTTCGCCCTGGTCGCTGGGCACCATCACCTGGAGGCCCGATTCGTAATAGGGATAAGAAAAGTCCAGCCGGGCTTCGCGCTGAGACGTGATGCCAATGCCGGCGATCGCCAGATCCGCCGCCCCGCGCTCGACTTCATCCAGCAGTTTGGCCACCGAGTTAACCCCCACCAATTCGTAAGTGAGGTTGAGTTCGCTGGCGATCGCCTGCCAGAGATCGATGCTAAACCCTTGATAAGTCTGGTTTTCGTAGATCACAAAGGGCTCAAAGCGCTGGGTCACAATGCGAACCGGGTCTAGCGGTGGGGGCACCAGGGGCATGGCGGTGGGCACGGGAGATGCCGATGGCGTCATCTCGCCGGTGGCTCGGGCCGTGGCTAACCAGTCATCAACGGTAGAGCGGTTAGCCGCGATCCACTCCTGAGCATGGCGGCGAATATCGTCTTCATGCCCTTGCCGTGAGACCATCAGGGCGTTTTGTGCGGCGATGTCAGTTAAGGGAATCGTGATCTGTTCGAGCAGCGATCGCACGGCAGGATGGGCTGCTAAAAACTCACTATTCGCCACGGCCCGGATGTCGTTGCGCGGGAAGCCCAATGTGCAGGGATCCGCCACGCAGCCGGTGATACCGGTCATGACGGTTTCACTTTCTAGGGCTTTTTGACCCGGTGGCAGGCTCGCGTAGGGGACTTCGATCCACACCACATCTTCACCGGGCGGCAGCTCGTTGGCCGTCCAGTTCGGTGTCCAGGTGTAAAACAAGATCGACTCACCTTGCCGCTGGCGAGCGATCGCGGCAGCCAGCAACGGCGCGTAGTCCCCTTGAATGTGGTCAACAAAATCGTTCAGACCATATTCCTGCAAGTGATAGTCGATGACTTCGGCACAGGCCCACTCCGCATTGCAGCCAATCAGATCGGCTCTACCATTGCCGTCGCTATCCAGCGCTGCGGTCACCTCGGGCCGGGTCAA
>JBHJJI010000023.1:0-22046 GCA_050042805.1 Leptolyngbyaceae cyanobacterium | reverse complement strand
CCGTTTTGCAAGCTGCTGATATTTTGCTGTACGAGCCTGTTTTGTATCCCGTGGGCGAAGATCATAATCAGCTGTTTGAATTGACGCGTTACATCGCCAAGCTCGTTAACTTTCAATACGGCAGCGAAGAGCAGCCTGTGATTAAATTGCCCGAACCAATGATTCAAAAGGCAGGGGCGCGGGTGATGAGCCTGACCGACGGCACAAAAAAGATGTCGAAGTCTGACCCCTCTGAGATGAGCCGCATCGACTTGATCGATCCGCCGGAAGTTATTCTCCGCAAGGTCAAACGCTGCAAGAGTGATCCGATTCGCGGCTTAGAGTTTGATAACCCGGAGCGCCCGGAGTGCCATAACCTGCTGACCCTCTACATGCTGATGTCGGGGCAGACTAAAGAAGCAGTCGCCCAGGAATGTGCCGAGATGGGCTGGGGTCAGTTCAAGCCCTTGCTAGCGGAAACGATGGTGGCAGCATTGAAGCCGATTCAGGATCAGTTTCACGAGTTGATGGACGATCGCACCTATCTCGAATCCATCTTGAAACAGGGGCGGGAAAAAGCTGAAGCGATCGCCCTCACGACTCTAGGTAAAGCCAAAGCGGCGTTGGGCTACTCGCGACCCCTGTGAGGGCTTTCGCAGGTTGATTTTAGGGATGTCTGTAGTCGCGGGATATACTAGCAAGACTCTCTATTTTCCGAGTTACGGATCACTCCATGGTTGCGACGTCTTTCTCGCTAGCGCCGCCCGCCGATGAATCCCAATTTCAACAGGCGGCTCGGGCAGGCGAATTTCTCATCACAGCGGAAGTCATGCCCCCCAAGGGGAGCAATGTTCGCCATATGGTCAGCATGGCGGATCAGTTGCGCGGTCGGGTACATGCAGTGAATATCACCGACGGCAGCCGCGCCGTGATGCGCATGTCTTCCCTGGCGGCAGCGGCAATTTTGCGCCAGCAGGGGATCGAACCGATTTGTCAGATGGCCTGCCGCGATCGCAATCGCATTGCCCTGCAGGCCGATCTGCTGGGGGCGCAAGCGCTAGGCATTCGCAATATTCTGGCGCTGACAGGAGATCCGGTCAAAGCAGGGGATCAGACTGCGGCTCGATCCGTGTTCGACCTGGAATCGGTGCGGCTCCTGCGACTGATTCGACAGCTCAACCACGGGGTGGACGCCTGCGATCGCCCCCTGCCCGATCAGTCCACCACATTATTTGCGGGGGCGGCGATCGATCCGCAAAGCCGTAGCTGGTCAGGTCTGCAGCGCCGTTTTGAGAAGAAGCTAGAGGCCGGGGCGCAGTTTTTTCAAAGTCAGCTGATTGATGATTTTGAGCGCTTAGAGAAATTCATGGCCCACATTGCCGTGGGCTGCGATCGCCCGGTATTGGCGGGCATTTTTCTCCTGAAGTCGGCGAAAAACGCTCAGTTTATCAACCGCAATGTCCCCGGCGTTGAGATTCCTGAGCACATTATTCAACGCTTAGCGCAGGCCGCCGATCCGCTATATGAAGGCGTCTGCATTGCCGCTGAGCAGGTTAAAGCCGCCCGCGAACTGTGCCAGGGCGTGCATGTCATGGCCATTCGGCGAGAAGATTTGATTCCTAAAATTTTGGAACTAGCTGAGGTCGCGCCTTTATAGCCGCGAGTAGGTTGTGGCAGCAGGAGCACGATCACTCTATTCTCTGGCAATATTCCATAGCCGAATACCCTTCGAGAAGGGCAAGATCCTAAGGCATGAAGCAGTGGGAAGTCAGAATGAAGAAGCTGATCTGGTGGTGATTTCAAGTATTGGGGGTGAACTGCTCAAGCTGCGGCTTGCTACAGACCTCTAGAACCACGATGATTTTACGAGATAATAGGAGCCACCCAATTTGACCTAATGAGACAGGTCTAGAACATCACCGAGCAGCTGATGTGACCGTTGTGGTGGTGGCTTTTGTGTAATACCGGTCCGCTGAATTTGGACGACATACCCAAAAGGCGTATAACCCCCTTCGACAAGAGGATAGCGACAGCGGGGGGAGCCCCAATCGATAGCGCTACTAAGTCCTATTTCACCCCCAAAATCTTTAGGTTCGCCGCGTAATACTGAGGCAAGTAACGTGATTTTTACTTCACGACTTGTCACTACGGAGCTGCCAAAACCACTCTGTTTATGTACCCCTAATTGCCATCAGTTGCAGTCACTGCTTACAAAAGAATTGAGCAGAAAATTTACGCAAACCAGTCCACTCAGTGGTCACATATCGGTTCGGTATTTGTGTTGAACTTTCCAACTCTTAATGTTGACTTAACTGGCTTAATTTCATCTGCAGTTAGCCTGTAATGGCACAGGAATATGCAGCTTTAAAGTAACAAAACATTTCGGAGAAAACCTGGCCCTTTATTCCTTTGCACCTACCCAGTGCACTCAGACGATTACCGTAATTTACTCTGGGACGATATGCCTATTTCAACAAATAGTGATTCAGAGACAGCGATCGCTCCAACGGGGGCAAAAGGGGTTGACGTTAGAGAGTATGGTGCAATCCCAAATGATGGAATAGACGACACTGCCGCAATTCAAAGAGCATTAGATGATGGGCGTCGTGACGCTAACGGAGAGCCTCTACACGACGATTTTTACGGTCGGCCTAAGCATCTTTACCTTCCTGAGGGAACCTATAACGTCAGTGACACGATTGACTGGGTGGGCAATGCCGTCACCCTCAACGGCGACGGCAGCGGCAAGACCATATTGCAGCTTGACGATAATGCAGGTGGCTTTGGTGACCCTGACAAGCCCAAGGCCGTGATTGAGTCTTCTGACGGCAACCGGGCTTTTCGCAATAATATTTGGAACCTAAGCGTAGATACTGGTACGGGCAACGCTGGTGCGATCGGCATCGACTACGGAGCCAGCAACCAAGGCTCTATGGAGAATGTCACCGTCACCTCTGGCGATGGTCAAGGCTCCGTTGGCATCTCAATGGCCGACGGCATCCCCGGCCCCTTGCTGCTTAAAGATGTCAAAGTTGATGGCTTTGATACCGGGATCAAGAATAGCGGCCCCTACTCGGCCACCTTCAAAGACATTGAGCTCACCAATCAAAACCAGGCGGGCATAGACGCTGGCGGCGGCACCTTGGTTATCGATGGCCTCAAAAGCACGAACAGTGTTCCGGCCATCAAGAGCGACAACTGGTATGAGATGACCACTGTTATCAACGGTGATTTTCAAGGGGGCGCACCGGGGGTAAGTGCGATCGAATCTCGGGGGCAGATCTACGCTCGAGATATCAACACCAGTGGTTATCAGTCCGCGATTAAGTATAAAGATGACGTCATTGCTAGTAGCATAGTCGAAGAATACACCTCTGAAAACTCTGAACTATTTGATAACAGTGCTCAAAAGTCGCTGAACCTAACCATCAAAGATTTTCCCGAGTTCAACGACAGCAACTTGGATAATTGGGGGGCTTTTGAACCTCGATGGTATGGCGATACGGCTGGATTGCAAGACCTGATGAATTCAGGAAAGTCAACGATTTATTTTCCTGCCGATCGCTATTTTTCATCTGACCAAAGGGTTGTAACGGTTCCTTCTACAGTTAAAAAAATTGTTGGCTTTTCGTCCATTGTCAACCGGAATAAGGATGGTGAAAATGGCGGTGGCATCAAGTTTGTCGTCGAAGGAGAGAGTGCAGATCCGTTGATTGTCGAGGGGTTTGGCTACGGTGTCACCGTTGAAAATCAATCAACACGAGATGTCGCCCTCAAGAACGGTAAATATCAATATATCGATGGCCCCGGCGCTAGCGACCTATACATCGAGAACGTAGAAATTGGCAGACTTGACCTGAAAGACACTGAAAATGTCTACGCCTGGCAGCTCAATACAGAGAGCCTGGATGAGGCCCGCACCAAAGTCACCAACAGCGGGGCCAACATGGTGGTGGTTGGCCTGAAGACCGAGGGCAAGGGGCCGATTATCGAGACCACCAATGGCGGTAAAACTGAAGTCCTTGGGGGATCAATTCTGCCGGTTCAACCCTTCACTGAGGAAGAGAACCAACAGGCGGCATTTAGTATCGTTGATTCTGAAGGATCAGATTCTGAAGGCTCTTTCAGCATCAGATTTCGCCATTATGAAGATCCTGATGAAATGTACGACATCCTCGTCGAGGAAACGCAGGATGGCGAGACTCGACAACTCAGAAGTTCTGACAGTCCCCACGAGTTTTTAACGCTATACAGCGGCAATCAAACTGTGGGAGATCAACCTGCGGCTTCTGAGCAGCCGACCACTAGTGAGCCCGCCGAACCAGAACTGCCAGCCCCAGAACCGGAACCGACTCCAGTTGAAGATGCGGAACCAGAACTTGTCTCTGAACCGGAACCGGAACCGATTCTGGTCGCCGATGCGGCCCCGGAGCCAGTTCTCGCTGCAGAACCGGAACCCGAGGTGCCCTCTGAACCCGAGGTGTCTTCTGAATCCGAGGTGAGATCGGGAGAAGAAGGTCTAGAACCGACTACCGCTCCCGAGTCGGAACCGGTATCTAGGCCTGATTCAAGCTCTGCCAACCTCAACTTAGGACTCAACTTGGTGCGAGGTCGGACCGACAGCGTCAATGAGCTGTTAGTTGTCGTCACCGATGATGTCGAAGGCCGTATTAATGGTATCTCTCCAAACGAAGCGGGCTACACCGATGCCCTGTTAGAAAAGGCTGTCGTCGTATTTTCAACCCTCAAAATTGGGCAACTGCCTGGGGTGACCGCTAGCCGCAACCTGACGTTTGATCAAGGCAGCAACCTGCAGTTTGCCATTATCGAAAATGGCAGTTTGGATAGTCTGCGTCAGAGCGGAGAGGGAGAGGTGCGGCTCGCTTACCCCTTTGAAGACCGTCGGCCGATCGCCGCTAATGCTTTGCAAGCGGGTGGGTTACAGCTCGATCTAAAGGTTCCTGCTAACTCGACAGCGGGCACCGCTAACGGTGTGACCAATATCGTATTACAGAGTCTGGGTGGCTCATCAACGATAGGTAGCGGCGTTCAAGGCCACAGCAATGATTCGGAAATGCTTGATTTCCGGGATGAGACGGGCATTCGAACAGTCAACTTTGAGGTATTTCGAGAAGCTTCTTACGACAACTTGGTCGGCTTCTACACGGTCGACAACGAGCAAGGACAAATATTCGACAGCTTTGGCAATCGCATGAGTCCTGGCGATGAAGGTTATACCGAAGCGGCTTTGAATAACCGCTTAACGAACGTCAATCTGAGAGGAACGAACGACAAAGTAGAGCGCTTCACAGCGGACATTGAGATGGGGCAGCTACTCGCGAGCTTTGTCATCGTCGATGGCAGCATCGAGCAGCTGCAGGATAGCAGCAGCGGCAACGATCCAGAAACCTACTTCACTCACATGGGAGGCAACGCTGACGGGGTTGACCACGTCCGATTATTGGGAGACAACCTGTTTGGGTTTGAAGACCTGCCGGGCGGGGGCGACTTGGACTATGACGACATCGTGGTTAAGACCACTGTTGTCTGAAGGCTCGTCGCTTGAGCCACTGTCCTTCCTCGTGGGCTCCTTGAGGAGTCACGAGGAAGGACAAGACTGTTGGATAGAAGATAAATCAGGTTGACTCAACCCTCTGTCAGCGATAAAAATTGGCTGGGCTCCTCAGTTTTGAATCGCTGACTGATGACAGCCCCGAGCCCCTGATTTTGCTGGTTTACTCGACACCTTGAGGCTCGCCCTCTGAGCTGGCGATACCGGCGGGCTGGCGGGGTTCTTCTAACGGCGCGGACTGGCCTGGATCAAGTTGGGGCGTTGGGTTTAAGTCTGCCGATTCAGCATTCGTACTTTCAGGAGCCGCCGTGACAGTAACAGCAGCCGGGGTCGTCTTTTTAGAAAATCCCCAAGCAAAGATTGCGGCAATGAGCCCGACCATCAGCCATTGAGGCGGTACCCAACTGTCGTTGACTACCCGCAGCAACAGGCGAATGCCGACAAAGGCGACGGTGATGAAGCCCGCATCTTCTAAATATTCATACTCATCCAACCAGCGAATGAAAAGCTGAGCCATGAAGCGCAGCGTAATGATGCCAATGGTGCCGCCTAATAACACCACCCAAACGTCGCGCGAGAGGGCGATCGCCGTGGTGACGCTGTCTAAGGAAAAGGCCAGATCCGTCAGGGCGATCGTGGGAATCGCCTGCCAAACGGAGGCAAACCGGGGGCCGTGGTGATGATTGGCAGCATCTTCATCGGCCGTAAAATGCTGATAGACCAGCCACAACAGATAAACCGCTCCGGCCACCTCAAATTGCCAAAACTGCAGCACCCACGACGCGGTCAAAATCAGCGACATCCGCAAGACAAAAGCCGCCACCAGACCGATGTTGAGCGCTTGCTGCTGCTGCTTTTCGGCCTCTAGCCCCTGGGCGATCGCCGCCAGCGCGATCGCATTATCGGCAGACAGCACGGCTTCGAGCGCAATGAGCACCGGCAACAGCAACAGGGTGTCGATCCCGAAGTTGGTAGAGAGGTCGAGTAGGCGATCCAGCATGCGTTGTCAATATCGGTATAGGCAGAAACCAGACCAGTTTTTCTACCGGGGCAAAATTTAAGATCGAAGGCACTATCCGTCTCGCGATTGAGCGATGGATAAACAGATCACGCTTCATCAGTCCTTATTAGGATAAAACATCTACTGAATTAGGATAAAACATCTACTGATCCGGCGTCGTGCCCCTGGGATAGAGAATAGAGGAAATCGCCTTAGGATGAATCAACCGTGGCCGTATACGGGGGAGAATGCTTTGACACTGATTGTGACCGTGGCCACGGCTGCCCGGTTGGTGAACTGATTAGCCCATGATGGAACAATTGTTGCGATCGCGGTATCGGCTGCTAAAGCCTTTGGGGCAAGGCGGCTTTGCCAAAACCTACCTGGCGGAAGATTGCCAGCAGGGCTCCGTGCACTGCGTGATCAAGCATTTGACACCAGTGAAAGCAGAACCCGAATTTTTGACCACGGCGCGCCGTCTGTTTGAATCGGAAGCCGCTGCGCTGCGTCGCTTGGGCACCCATGATCGCATTCCTAGCCTGCTCGATGCCTTTGAGTCAGAGGGGGAGTTTTATCTGGTTCAAGAATTCATCGACGGCAATTCGCTGAGCACCCTGTTCAAACAGCATCCGCGATATACCGAGCCAGAAATCATCGCGTTGCTCGAAGATGTCTTGCCCATTCTGGCGTTCATTCATGAGCAAGAAGTGGTGCATCGCGACATCAAGCCCAGCAATCTAATGCGCCGTCATTCCGATGGCCACTTTATGCTGATCGACTTTGGGGCCGTCAAGGCCATCACCACTGAGTTTTATACTGCGGGTAGCGAGCAGTTGACCGTCAGTATTGGCACTCAGGGCTATGCGGCCCCGGAACAAATGGCCGGCCGCCCCCGCTACAGTAGCGATCTCTATTCCTTAGGCATGACGGTAATTCGCGGCCTCACCGGGCGATCGCCGACCGAACTGCCCGAAAATCGCGACACGGGCGAACTCCTCTGGGAGTCTGCCGCCCCAACGGTGCGCTCGGGATTAAGGCGCTTTTTGCAGCGGCTCACCGCGGCCTCGGTCTATCAGCGCTATCCCTCGGCGGCAGAGGCCCTCGCCGATTTAGCAAAACTCGACACCCTCGCCGCCCCCGCCCCACCCGACCTGCCGGAAACTCAGCTCAAAACTCTGCTCCCGACCACCCAGCCAGCAGCCCGACGCGGATTGAGTCGGGTGATCGGGCCACTGATGGTGACAGCGGCAGTGCTGGTGATCCGCCAGTTGGGCGGCTGGGCACCGTTAGAGTTGATGATTTATGACCGATGGACCCAGTGGCAGCCCGCTCTACCCCCAGACGATCGCCTACTCGTGGTCGAAATCACCGAAGCCGACCTCAAAGCGCTCCAGCAAAGTACCCCCAGCGACGCCATCTTGAGTCAAGCGATTCAAGCGCTGCAGGCTCAAAATCCCCGCGTGATTGGGCTCGACCTCTATCGCGACATTCCCCAGGGCGAAGGGCAAGCAGCGCTGCTGAAAACGTTAGCGGCGGACAATATCATCACCATTCGTCAGCTTGACGATCGCTCGGCGGAGGCGATTCCGGCCCCACCGGGCCTGCCCCCAGAACGGGTGGGCTTCAACGACTTTCCGGTCGATGACGATGGCGTGGTGCGACGGAGCCTGCTGCTGGCCTCGGCCGATGAACGCCCTGAGACGGAGGTGCTGCAGTCGTTGGCGCTCCGGTTGGCGCTCGCCTATCTGGAGGCAGAAGATATTCTACCCCTGGCCAGTGAATCGCGGAGCGATTACCTGACCCTCAACGGCACCACGTTCACGCCGCTCGCTCCCCGGTTTGGCGGCTACCGCTCTGCCGATACGGCGGGCTACCAGCTGATGCTGCAGTATCGGGCCGCAGAGGCCGCCGTGCCGCAGCTGAGCTTGAGTGCTGTCCTCGCGGGCGACTTTAGTGAAGCGTTGGTGCGCGATCGCATTGTGCTAATTGGCACCACCGCCGCCTCCGCCAAGGATCTCTTTCTCACGCCCTACAGCGCGGGGGCAGAGGCCGATTTTTTGATGCCGGGAGTCATGTTGCACGCCCAAGCGACTAGTCAAATTGTCACGGCGGCACTGGATGAACGTCCGCTCCGCTGGGCCTTACCAGAAGTTGGCGAACTGATTTGGATCGGCCTCTGGGCAGTCGGCGGCACAGTTTTAGGAGGAACGGTCAAACGGCGGTGGGTGTTTAGCCTGGTTTTAGTCGGCGGCAGCTTGGCCTTAGTGGGACTCCCAGCAGCTATTTTTATGGCGGAGGGTTGGCTCCCGCTGCTACCCGCCAGTGCCGCTTTTGGGGGCACCGCGATCGCGGCGGCTTTATCGCGTCAGCTGCCCACCCCACATCAATATTCTTTTCCGAATGCTAATGACGTTATCTCGTCATGACTCACCATCGCGATGTCGAGCGGGTAGAATGTTGGCGCTTACTTGAGGATTGGCATTATCGGTCGTCCTGAGGCATGCTTATGAAAAAATCAGCGATGAGTGGGGTTATGGCCTCTGGAATCTACGCCGTCGCCAATTTTGGCAGCATCCAGCTATACGTCGGCGAAGTCAGACATCTGAAGACGCGTTGGCCCAAAATGATGAGCCAACTCGAACAAGGCAAGTTTCCCGATCAGGCCATCCAACAAGAATGGGTGAAGCATCGGGGCGATCGCCGCTTCACGTTTCACACGGCTGAGCAAATTAATGCCGAATCTACCCTGCGGGGCCGCAAGCTATTCCTCAGAGATGCTGAGAAGAGGAATGCTGAGAAAGCTTAACCCCCACTGGCACAAGTGAGGTAGGGCAAAGGGTAATTTACCCGACTCAGCGATCGATCTACAAAAGCTCAATATCTACTATCTGAGCAAGCGAGTGACTCGGATATCAAATTCTGTCGCTTTGGGATGAATGCCCGTGGCTTTAGACAAGGCCACTTCGTCCGCCTCTTGAGGAGACAAGGCATTGACTTCGTAACGCTCTGTATAAATTAACGGAGAAAGACCTTGGCTGCTGGCGTATTCTTTGATGTCTACGAAAGCTTCGTAAGTATGGCTCATGGCTCTGCCCTCCAGGCATTGGCACGGTTTTGCAATACCCGTTCAGTATAAAAAAATGTGCCTGCGCCATGAGAACGAGTAAATCCTTCTTGAAAAGCTTTAACGTTTGATCGCGCTAGCAACAATTACCGTGTTGAATCGTGGCGTTTTGTATCCGGCTCAATTGACGGACACGGCCAAAATAGTGAGTTTGTCCCAATTACCTTCACCCATTCGCCTGGCATCATGCTCTTGGTAGAGAGGCTACAGCGATGGTTGGCCAAGCGTTTTCAGCATAGAGCGCGATCGCGGATCTGGTAAGGTGCGTTGCCAGCAAGCGCACTCTGCACAAACATGGGACAACGGTGACCTTGACCGCGATCGCAGGATTGGCAACAGGGATTCTGTCATCGGCCTAAAATATTTTGGGGTTGTTTAGGGTGAAAATACCAGAAGATGCCGTTATTCCTGACGAGAAAATTACCCGCTATCTCCTAGTACCAAAAGCTCGGAACGATAAATCCAAGTTCTTGGCTCAAGCGGGATTTACCCCAGACAACCCAGACGATTTGAGAGCAGCTATTCGTTTACTGCTTAAAACGAGCTCGGCAACAGCAGATGGTCGCAGCGAATATGGCGAGTTCTATCGCGTAGTAGGGCAACTAATCGGTGTGAATGAGATGGCCCTAGCAGTTGTTACTATTTGGCTACAGCGTCAAGTCGATGGCAAATTTCAGTTCGTCACGCTTAAACCTCTGAAGGAGAATCAATGATGTCTTTAGAGCTTTATCAAGAGGTCGCGCTTATGCGCGATTTACCAGAGCACCAACTTCAGGCAGGCGACGTTGCAACCTTGATTGATTTTGTCACCCACCCAGAAGCCGGTGAAGCGGGCTGCGTGCTAGAAGTTTTTAATGCGATCGGCGAATCAATTGCCGTGATTGCAGTGCCCCAATCCACTGTGGAAGTTCTGCGATCGGATGAGATTTTAACCGTTCGGTCTTTCCCAAAAGCGAGTTAGATAGCCGCTTGCCAATAATTTAGACTGATGTCGAAAACAGAGGAGCGCTACGACTTCTCGCAATTTCCTCTTGACCTCACGGGTGAAAGTTCCTGCAAATCAAGGCAAAATTCAGCTCAGGTCGTCACTAGAAATAGGGCCGTCATCCGTCGCCGCTTGGATGGCGACGGGCATCGCCGGTGAATCCTCCAGATAGTCAGCGAAGCGAGATTTGAGCGCGTTGACTGACAGATCTTTCGTCCAGTATTCCACCAGCGCTTGTCCCCAGGCCCAAGCGTTTTGAGCGGGCGCACGATCGCTATTTTGCACCAGAATCGGCCACAACTTCAGGATCTCACCGGGCCGAAAGAGATTGCCCCGCTCATTGAGCAACACCGCGAGTTCGTAAGTCAGCATCATTTTGCTAGCGATCACCGGCACCTGTTCAGCGGGCAGCGACTGTGCCAGCAGCGTACCCTTCTCCGGTGTCCCGGTGAAACTGGCCGACAAAAAGGCAAACAGGGGCGTTTTGACCAGAGCCACAATCCCCTGACTGCTGCTCATTTGTAGGGCATAGCGTTCGATCAGGCGCAATGCGGCGGTGATGCGGGCTTCACGACTGCGCAAAAACTGGGCCAAGCGCTGGGATTTAGCGGGCGTGATCGCCTCAACCAGTTGAGTCGCCAGGGCATCACTGCCCCAAGCGCTGCGATCATCCGCGTCTGACTGGGTCACCAGCGGCAAAATTTGCTGTACCCAGCCCCCCATCTGCGCTTGTCGATAGTCCACCGCAGCGCGAATGTTGCGCTCTTTAAGGCGATCTCCCTGCTGCCAGTCATAGGGCGGTGCCCACTCGCGCACGGGGCGCAGGCGATCCACCTGAGTGACGACCAGCAGGATGGGAATCTCTTGCCCCTCGCGAGCCAGATCTTTTAAGAAAGCCATGTCGGCTTCTAGCGCCGGATCGAGGGCCGGATTCACCAGTAGCAGCACATCCGCCTGGGCCGCCTGGGCCAACACCTGTTGCCGAAAGTCGGCGCGATCGACCTGCTCATAGCCAGGACTGTCCCACAGCACCAAGGTCTCTTGGGCAGGTGTTTCCCAACGGTAGCTAGTCATTTGGTCGGTGCTAGGCAGCACATCGACCGCCGCCCGATCTTGTTGGAACAGGGTATTGATCAGGCTACTTTTGCCCGCCCCCGTGCGCCCCACCAGCAGCAAATTGATCGGTTCTGAGGCGATCGCCTGCGTCGAGTCAGCCGCCTCCATCAAGGCCCGCAAACTTTGGCTCTGGGTCGAGGTGGGAACTGCTTGTTCAAAATCGAGCGTAGTAATGCCGCCATATAGGGCGCTCGCCTGCTTGCACAAAATCGTCAGCGCGGTTTCTCGCAGCGTCTGGCTAAAGTTGACCACAAGCTGCTGATTGGCTTGGCTGCCGATGGGCCGACCCGCCTCGCGGGCCACGGCCCCGATCGGATTCCACAGCCAGCGACTCAAATCCAGCACCGTCCCTAACCGTCGCAAGGGCTTCTCCAGCGCCTGATAGGTTTCGTAGGTCTGGTAAACCTGGGCAACGCTAACCTGGTTTAACGCCGGAGCCGCCACGCGCATGTAACGATCCAAATCATCCACGGTGCCCCGAATCAGGCCGTAAGCCTGGGGCACATAAATGTTGAGCAGGGGATACTTCACTTCGGGGTGATAGAGATGGGCGATATCGCGAATCAACGTCTGACAGCGTTGGGCAAAGCTGGCCCAATCTTCCCAGAGGGGCGGATCGGCTTGGGCCGCTGCCAGCGTCTGTCGCAGCACCGTTTCCACCTGGTCAGGAGGAACTTTCTGGGCCGTTTCTGCCAGCGTGTCTTGCAGCTGCGATCGCACGTCCGACAGCTTTTGCTCTAGCGCACCGGGGCTCGGCTTCGTCCACTGGCTAAAGCCCCAACGCCAACCCACAGCCGCGATCGCCACCAGCGCCCACACCGAACTCAAGCCCCACTGCTGCAGCTGCAGGCCCGAGAGCACTAAAAGACCGGTAAACAGCATCAGAGGCGGCAGCCCCAAAACCGTCCATTGCCAACGTTTGAGCTTCAACATCAGGGGACAGTCCTCTGCATTCAGCAATTAGTTTGCGGCACCCTTTATACCGATGCCACTGGTCACGACTAGGGAAGGGATTCTCAACCCGCCCGTTATTGACGCGTTACCTAAAGTCTCTATAGCGCTTTTTAGGAGAACTGGTATCAGTCATCGGTCTGAGCTTCGCGCCAATCTTGCTTGGCTTGTTTAAAGGCGACTCCCATCAGGTCTTGAATGGCGTCTGGATCGGGGACTTTGCCCGCCATCAAATCCCCAAAATAGACGCAAGCCCCCTCGCCCAGAGCCCAGGTGTAGGCCACGGCCCAAGAGGTTGCCACTACGCTGCCAATGCCCGGAATAAACTTCACCAGTTCGCGGCCGATCGCTTGAGCAAAAAATCCCCCCGCTAGCGTGCCAATTACCCCCAGAGCTTGGCCAAAGGTCAGCGTTTGTTTATAGACTCGCCCCAACGCCACCACCATCGACACCTGCAGACTGGTCAACACCGGCATCGTGGCAAACGGCAGGGGCACAGCGGCAGCAATGCCCGCCATCACGGCAAAGGCACTGATGTAATGGCGTGCCACCCGGCGATACAAATCCCCGATCGCTTTACCGCGTTCATCCGTTTCCAACAGTTGATGAATGGCCTGGGCTTGCGCTTGGGGCAGCAGGTCGTCCAGCGCCTCCCGCAGAGCGTCTAAACCATAAAACGTCGGCTCGTAACCGTCCTCTTCGAGGGTGAAATCGAGCAGCAGGGTGCGATCGCACAGCGTCGCAAAATTGGCCTCGGTGGTTTCGGCGGCGCGGGTAATGGCTGCTAGCTGCGGTGGATAGTCGGGATGGTCATCCGTTGGGGTGGCATAAAGCTCGTGCAGGCAAGTCAGCGCCAGAATGCAGGGAATCTGGGGAAACGCCTGCTTGAGTTCTGAGATCACCTGACGCAAGCTGTCGTTAGCAAAGTCCGTAATCTTCACCGTCAGCACAAAGAGGCGCGATCGCCCCGCATCGGCCTGGAGCGTTTGGGTGAGGTCTGCCACAATCTCCTGGGTCTGGCGCTCAACATCCCCCAATCCCACGGTGTCGGTAAAGATCAGCAGCGGCAGATCGGCAGCGGGATACGGGTATTGCTGCGTGCTGCGGGTATGGGGTTTGAATCCCTGCCCCACAATGTCTGCGGGCTGTCCGGTCATACCGCGCACGATGGAACTTTTACCGGCCTGGGGTTTGCCGATTAAAATCACTTCCGTTGTCGGCAGTTGTGCCCGAATCGCCTCTAGGTGTCCCGCAATCTGCGCTTCACTCACAGTAAATCGCTGCCAAACTTTTTGGAGGGGTCTGATTACCCGCTGCATAGTGACGCGGCCTCCTCACAACCATCAACACTCATAGGACTGACGCATGGCCCCCTGACATTTCCCTTCGCGCAGCGTGCCCGGATGGCGTATTGCTGGGGAAGGGGCATCCGGTTTCCCCAGAATTGGGGGCTAGGGGGCCAAAACCGGATGCCACTGCGTCAGCCCTGACTCATGCCTTCAGCCTAAAGGGACTGGTAGCCGAAAACGCCAGAGTTGTCATAAACCGTCAGGCGATTGAATTTGGGGTAAATGCTTCTGGCGATCGCTCAGCTTGGCAGCACTGTGCTGGCGACGTAGCCTTTCATCACCAGATCGGTGACCGACACAATACCCAGCAGTTCGCCCTCTTTAATCACGGGTGCCCGCTGAATGCCCGCATCAGACATGAGCAGGGCCGCTTCTCTTAAGGTCATGTGGGGCTCGACCGCGATACAGGGCTGGCGCATAATGTCTTGCACAATCACCCGCGCCGGTTCCAGGTTACGAGCAAAGACCTTGTAAACTACGTCGCGTTCAGTCAAAACGCCATAGGGCATCTTCGGCGAGGGCCGATCCACAATCAGCGATCGCACCCCGTGGGTCTGCATTTGCACAATCGCATCGGCGACGGTGGCCATGCGATCAATTACCTGCACGGTGGTGGTCATAATATCGGTGATCGTGAGCATATCCGGCGTTCCTTGCTAGATTTCCAGCGGCTACCCGCAAAATCAGAGCAACCTCCCTAATCTTCATCCACATCCTGTCGAGAGAAAACCCACAACTGCCATTTCTGCGGGTTATTTTTAGTTTTCCACCCAAAGCACCGGCTGACAAAAGGGCGCATCCCAGATTTGTAAATCCATCAATGCGTTTAGGGCGGGCATCTTGCTCGCCAGCAGGACTAGAACAGGTAAGTGGGATGCACTTTGCCAAAAAGCCTGTCCTTGATCACTCTGCGGAATCGAGAACGACAGCTCAAGGGTCTGAGCCAGTCGTCCAGCCGGGCAGCCTCAAACAGGAATATAAAACGGGAATGTAAAAAACGCTATCTGTCGAAACAGATAGCCATTCATCTCTACAAACCTTTCAAGGGGTGTCTCTCATCAAGTTGGAAATGACCGGCGATCGCGATCGTCAGGCGGACAATAATTTGCGCCACCAAGTCCCCTGGCGAAGATCGACAAATGTGCCACAGTTGCTGCATTTCTTGATGCCCCGCACCTGGATGCGCTTAAGTTTAGTTTCCACACACTCGGGGCAGTGCTTTTGGTGGTTCATAACGCGATTTTCAGACACTTCAACAAACCTGACTACGAATACTGTTCTATCGTGACGGTTTGTGACTGATGGCACCCCCAAGACACTACCCAAGCTGGCATAGCGTGTGGCACAACAATCTGAAGATTCACGGATGTCAGGCGTCCCCCGTGCCTGCTTACTGCAGACAGCTCATCAACTGTCACGCCAGTTTCAGAGTGAGGCCTGTGCTCATTTGGGTGATTGTCGAGAAAGTATCGGTCAGGGCGAGTTTAGCTAGCCCCCTTGATTTCATTGCGATCAGGCATCCACAAAACCTGCTCCTCCGGGCATCGCTGGCAGGCAATCTCTTTGCCTGCCCAAATCTAGCCAAACAAATCAAATGGAAACGGCCCATAGGTGCCGTTGATGACATCGACCTCCGGCTCAGAAGCGTGAAATGAAATCAAAACGCCGCGGGCAGTGCCAGCATAATCGTCTAAATACCAGGCTCCTTTGAGCGTGTTGAACTTGAGATAGACGGGGCCGCTGCGCGGGTCGAGGTCAAGTTGAATCGGTCGACTCAAGGCTGTGACATAGGCTTCGATCGCGGCCTTTCCCGCTGCTAAGGTGTCGGCGCAGACGCCTAAGGTCTCATAGTCAGCGGCATCATTGAAAAGCTTGAGCGCCGCCCGCACGTCCGCACTTTCTGTGTCTGAAAGCACCGGTGGCGTTTCTAACCGGCTGAACTGCGCTAACTGTTTTTTAATGGCCCGGTAATCAATGGCGCTGGCATCAATCGAGCTGGAATCGGGGGCGATCATGGCGACGTTATTGGCACAAGTGGCCTGGGCCTACGGAATACAGACAGGACTGACGCAGTGGCATCCAGTTTTGGCCCCCTAACCCCCAATTCTAGGGAAGCTGGATGCCACATCCCCCAATTTTTGGGGATGTCAGAGGACGATGCGTCAGTCCTAACACAGAAATCTTCTCACTTTATCGGCTCTGGTGCTGCTATGACGACCTACCAAGTGCGGGTAACGGACATGCCTGCGGACGATCGCCCCCGTGAGCGATTGCTGGCCCAGGGGGCCAAAACCCTCGCCACTGCAGAACTGATCGCCATTTTATTAGGCACCGGTCAAGGCCCCGGCAAACTGTCGGCAGTGGGCTTGGGACAATACATTTTGCAATGCCTGAGTGCCGATCAGCGCGATGCTATGAGCGTGATGCGTGAGGTCTCTGCCCAAGAACTGATGACCATACCGGGGGTCGGCCCGGCCAAAGCGACCAGCATTTTGGCCGCGATCGAACTGGGCAAACGGGTTTTGCAGTCGCGTCCGCCAGAAAAAACCGTGGTCGATGACCCGAGTGTGGCCGCTGCAGCCATGAGCCATGAACTGATGTGGCAGTCTCAAGAGCGGTTTGCGGTGCTCTTTCTCGATGTCAAACATCGCATTTTAGGCATGAAGGTAATCACTATCGGCACCGCGACGGAAACGCTGGCCCATCCCCGCGATATTTTCAAAGAAGTGATTCGGCAAGGGGCCACGCGAGTAATCGTTGACTCATGGCCCTACGCTTTGATTGAAGCGGTGTAGTTTGCTCTGAGTATAGTTCGTTGTCCTATGGCCCTATACCGCCTCGTCTATTTGCGAGTCTCAACCGACGCCCAAAACACTGAGGTTCAGCAGGCTTGCTTTGATGAAATCGGCTATGACGAAATATTTTCCGAGAAAATCAGCGGCACCCGTAGCGATCGCCCTGAATTTTTAGCATTAGTCAAAAGGGCCATTGAGCTGCGTAGGCGTCGGCATGATGTTGTCGTCTACGTCCATGAATGGACGCGCTTTGCCCGTAATACAGCGGTCGCCCTAAATGTCCTGAGCGATTTAGAAACAGCTGGCTGCAAAGTGATGGAGGCGACAACACAGCAGATGGTCACGCTGACTACCGCAGATGGCTTTCTTAGCGCTGGGATGAAGTCGATAATGGCTGAGCATTTTAGCCGTCAGCTTAGCGATCGCCTCACGCGAGTTCACGCTCATCGACGCTCACTTCACAAGCCACATGGATTTCCGCCCTTTGGCTATAAGCTGAGTGCCGACAAGTCGCAATTTGAACCAGGGCCAGAATGGGAAATTGCCAGGGCTGTGGTCGATCGTTTTTTGAATGGGCAGCCGCTCCGGGCGATCGCGGCATGGACGGCAACGGAGCATGGTATCAACCGCAGTCGCCGAACCTGGAACCGATGGATGGCGAACCCCGTATTGCGAGGGCACCTGAACTATCACAAATCACGTGGTGGAATGATTTACAACAGCCATCAGGCGCTCATCACAGAAAAGGAGTGGCGACAGATTGAGCGGCAGCAAACGACCAATCGACAGCTCAGGGGGAACAACGCTAAGCGCATCCATGCCGTGCCAACGGGACCAGTGGTTTGCAGTATCTGCAGAATCCCCTGCGAGGTTTATTTTGGGGCGCGGCGCAAAAACGGCAGCACCCGACGCTACTTTGTTTGCCGCAATAGAAAAAACAAAATACCTCACGACTGCCCTGACCACTCCTGCCGAGATGATTGGGTCGAAGCCGCTATTCAGAATGCGATTCAGGAACAGGCTGAGAGAATAATCGACCAGCACATGCAGCCCCAAGGCGACACTAACCCTCGGCTGATAGCCAAAGCTGTGGAGTTAGAGCAGCTGCGGCGCTTGGAGCATGTGCCGGGGGTCAGCGAGGCGATCTCGGGTTTAGAGTTGGAGATTGATCAAATAAAAACCGCCTCCGAGGTGGAGACGGTAAATGCCAAAGAGCGAGAGCAGATGATCGTTGACCTGGCGGGACTAATGCCAGGGGACTGGGCGCAGCTCTCCGTAGAGGAGCGAAGAAACTTATACACCTACTTGGTGCGTGAGGTGGCAGTGCTGGGCGCTGAGGTGGTGAATGTAGCGTTGTGGTAAAGCTGAAATCCTATGCCGAAGGAGCGTCACTCTAGTCTGGTGGAAGCAGATACACGACAGGCCATTCATCCTCAGGGTTTGGGAAACACAGCCGAACCTCAGTTGTCGTTGGTACAGGCGGGAAGTGACTCCAGGGCGGATTGGCTTGCCCGTAGCGCTCGTCTCGCCACCAGAGATAGCTGCCCAGCCATGCCCACTCAATAACTGGCATGTAGCCTTTGGTGATTCGCAGCAACGTTAGCGACATGATCATGCCGCCCTCCCTTTGTGCTTACCCCGCCGTCGTTTCTTTTTGAATGCAGCCGGGTTGATCTGCTCAGCCAACTCGCGAGCCTTATCACCACCACCCTCACCCTTGGCGATCAGCTCACACAGCTCCAAGACACGGCCCCTAGTGGTACGACCCAGGGCGATTAGTTTTTGCAGAGATTGTTGTTCAGTCGTCATCACCACTCTCCTCGGCTCGCTTCCCTTCAATCACGGCCAGTAGCTCGGCTACCGCCCATATCACCCCGACCACCAGGCAGGTGGCGATCGCCGCCAATAGACCAGCCACTTTCAATAACCACTCAGGCATCGGCTTCAAACCTCCGAGTATTGGGGTCGTAGTCAGCGGGAAACCACATGGCGTCCGGCCACCGGGGTTTGATGCACTGCAGGCCCACGTTTCCGGTGAACCACCAGTGAGGCTGACTCTGTGTGTTGCACTGCTGACAGGTGAAGGGAACGAGGCCTCGAGTGAGGGCGCAGTCAGGGCGATCGCACGTCGCGGCTTGCCCCAATCGCCACAGGCTCACCACGCCGGTGTATGCGGTGGCGCGAGATTCTGAGCAGGTGTATGGCTCCGATAGGCCGATACTCACCAGCAGCTGGCCATTGCGGTCATAGCCAACAACCGGCCCCGCTGCCATGAACCGATTTGAGTTCAGGTGGGTCATAGCCACCACCTCGCCGAGGGCGAATTTCGCATCCTTTGGCAACTCGTCAGCCACCTGCTGTGGTAGGGACCCGGGTGGTTCTGGGATTGGTTCTGGTAACCTGTCAGCTTTGGTCGCTTTAATTGCCCGTTCCCTAGCCTCAAGCACGGGCTCAAGCTGCTTTAACGGCACATCTAGCAGGCTCAGTTGCTCAGGCATCGATAGCCTCCTCAAAAAGATCACCGAAATCGTAGGGGTGTAATTCAGAGCGAAATTCCAGCCAGCTAAAAACCTCTTCCCTTGAGCGCGGAGTCGCAAAAGAAAGGACTGCCAGCGCACGAACAAGTTGATTCATGAGTGAGGCGGCTTCGCCTCGTTTACCGCCAAATTGAAGGGTGTCTCCTTTTTCGGCCAAGGTCTGGGCAAAACTTCTCATCTGAGCAAAGTCAGATTCGGTTGGCCCACCAGCCCTTTCCAATTCCATGATTTTGAGAGGGACGCAGCATTGCAGATGAGTTTTCATTGCGACCAAGTTACTCATGCTTCAAATCCTCCAACTGGGGCATGATCGACCTCCAGAAAAGTTCTTAATCGCCTAATCGGCAAAAGGATTAGGCACACCCAAATCCGCCTAGCGGTGCCATCCCAGTCGCTGCAGGCGTCATTGATCGCGGCGTAGTACCGCTGGGGGTCGCTCACGGTGACGCCCTGACTGACCACAAACGGCGTGCTGGGCAGTTCGGAACGATGGCGACGGAACCAGGAGATCGCGGCGGCGATACGCTCGGTTGGGGTCATCCTGCGGCCTCCCACAATTTGGTACAAAAGCCTTTGATGTCCGCTGGGCCGTGCCACTGCATACGCCTGCCAGGGGCGTCAACGTAGGAATAGAAGCGCTCCCAGAATTTAGGGGTTACCTTGAACCACTCCCCTCGAACCCTCAAGTCGCCGAAAAGGCTGTGAAATTCCTGCTCTAAAAACTTGGCGCTTGTTGCGGGCACCCAAAAGCCGACCAGGTAAAGTTTTTCGCTGGATCCAGTTTGTAGATGATGACGGCGCTCATCAGGATTAATGGCAATGCCAATTTTTACCTGCCGTAATTCAGGCTTGAGCATCAGATAGCAAACCTGGTCGCTAAAGACATTGCTTGGCGAAAGAGATAGCGCGATTGAACTTGAGGCTCTGGCCAGTTCTTGTGGCAATGCGGATTTGCCGTAGTTCGGATCGCATTGCTTCCGCCGCTTTGCTTCACCCATCGAAATCACCTCTCGCGTGGCGCTCTGCTGAATGATCGACATACTCAGACCGAAGGTGACCCGCGAGCAGTAGCAGCTCATCCGGCTCCAGATTTTGCTTAAGCCACGGCAGTCGCTGCTCGGGTTGTTCAGCCTTAAGCGCTTGGCCGCATTCACGAGCGCGTGCCTCGCCGATGGCGCTCCACAGCGCCGCCCACAGGGCACGAGACTCGGTAATCTCCCAGCGGATATGGCCGGTGTAATGCAGCGACCCATCGACCTGGACGGCTTTCCGCCAGCGATTAGCCCACCCCAGGAGAATCAAGCTGGTTTCAATTTGGGAGATCGCTTCGCTGCAATCGAAGATTTTGACGGGGGCTAGGCAACCCATACGACGTCCCCCTCCTTCGGATCGGCCTGGGCCACACCGGCATACTGAGAGATCGCGGCGGCGGGGGCAGTTTCTCGACCCATCCGCCAATCGTCCTCAGATAGGGGGCGATCATTCCACTCGGCATAGCAGCGGCAGGCCGCATAGCCATCCCCAACGCCTGATCGAGTAGCGACGCCCTCACAGGCGGGTCGACCATGTGGCCGATGGTTGCACCGTTGGCGAAATTTCGGCAGGGAGCCTTCGCGCATCGCTCGCATCAGGCGGCACACGCGGACGAACTCCTCACTCGGACGGCCATGATGGGTTGCCGCCTGTGGCATGGGTCGAGATTCGGTTTCTTCGCGAACGCGGTGTAGCCGATTCGCTCGGTATGCCTTGAGAATTTGCCCAGCGTCGCCGCGATACTCGGACTGCATTAGGTCGGCAACTGCCTGTTGAAAATCCTTCAGGTCGATAACGGTCGCCTTGGTAGCCGTATCTTGCGGAAATTGGTCATACAGCGACCGGAGAGCGTCGTCCGACAAGATGCGCCAATTCTTGATCTCGCACAGATCTCGCATCTCGCCCTTAAATTGCTCAAACTCAAGATTCATGCCGAATTAGCCTCCTTCATGGCTTCTTCTTCGTGGATTAGCTGGCGCAATGTTTTTCGTTTGCGGGGCGGGCCATTCGCAGCTTTCAAAACTTCGTCAACCCGCGCCGCCATGCCAGCGTGGTCAGGATGGTCGGGATGCTCCCGCTTGGCGATGTAGGCGATCGCATCGGCGCGGGTGCGGCCTTGCCCAAAAGTGGCTATCATCCAGCCGCAAATGCCGTCCAGAGCAGCTTCATTCCAGTCGTTCGGGCCAAAGCCGATGCGCCACGGCGGCGGAACTTTCTCGAAAAACTGCCGCTCTTGTCGAACTGAGACGTTTTGGCGATCAGGAAAATACGGCTGTGGTGATTCCGGTTTTTCCAGAAGTGATTCGACTTCAATTTCTCTCTCTCTTTCCGGATAAGAGAGAGAGTGGTTTAAACCAGGATCTTGATCCTTAGAGGGAGTACCTTCTGGGAGTACCTTAGAGGGAGTACCTTTGTGATCCTCTTTCGGTAGGGGTACCCCGGCCTCTTTCGGTAGGGGTGGTGATCCTCTTTTGGTAGGGGTAGGGGTACCGTTATCGCTAGGGGTAGGGGTAACGTTTTAGGTAGGGGTAGGGGTACCGTTATTGGTAGAGGTATGGGTAATCTAATCTCTGAATTATTCTACTTGATTGGATGGCTTCAACTC
>JBHJJI010000022.1:0-27063 GCA_050042805.1 Leptolyngbyaceae cyanobacterium | reverse complement strand
TGGGACGACCGAAATCACTCCGCTGAATGACCTACAGCGCCACATCTTGGCACTCATGAAGATCCCAGAAACCATTTATGAGGTGCCCGTACACACTTAAATTTATTCCCAACACTGCTCAGAAATGAGCGAACCAAGAGTTGCTAGGGAAGGGAATAGACAATCTTTTCCCTGGTAGCTCAGGTGATGAGGATGCAGGTGAGGAACTTGCCCCTGCTGAGGGTGAGGAACCCGTTGCATTCCCTGAGCCTGGGGCCAGTGGCGAGCCTGGGGACTACTCATTGGTGGGTGGTATTCGCTTCATCATGAGAGATACGCTAGGGCGCGATCGGGGATTCGCTGGACTGGGCTATAGCATCAGACCCGGTTTCCCTGCCGGTCAAAGACGCCTTCAGGTAACCCGATGCGACGGCTCGCCCCTAAACATTTCAGGCTTGTCGGTTGGGGAAACCATCGTCGAGTATGGCGTTTGCTTTCCCGCTCCAGAACAAGAGCCACAGACAAGGCCAGAACCAGCACCGCCGGAATGGCCTGATGCCCCAGCGTTTAGGCTACCTGACTTCGACTTTCCGGGATTGCCTGACCTTATTGGTGATAGACCCCCTACGAGTGATCCTGTTGATCGCCCTCGCTTTGAGCCTATCGGTAGTCCAAGGAATACGCCTGACTTTCCCTCGCCTGATTTTCCAGACGCAGAGCCAGAACCAGCACCCAAGCCAACGCCACAGCCAACAGATGAACCTTTGGGTGATATTCCCGGTGGAAGTCCAACGACAGGGAACCCCGGTGATACGTTTACGAGTAACCCCAGTTCTCAACCGCCAACGGTAAGACAGCCTGAAAGTGAGCCTACGATGTCACCTGATCCAATTTTCAGTAACCCTCAGAGTCCCACTAATTTTCCATCCACGGGTGACGGTCTTGAGCCAATTGACGAATCACCAGAATTCAACCCAGTTGACGACAATCAGCAGCCTGATGAGTGTGATCCATGCAAGAAGCTCGATGAGGTGCTTTCACTCTTAAAAGATGATTTCTCTGTTATTCAGTCGTTCACCGGATGCGAGGGTGATCCTGATACAGGGGATAAAACCTATAGTTCTGGCTCTTTAGGCTCTGTTGGCCTTGGGGGGATAACCGCACAAAATCAGGTCATCTTACAGGCTCTAGCGGATATCTGGGACAAAGTGAAATGCGAAAGTGAAGTGTACGCAGCAATCCCTGATTCAGCCACCTTCAAAGTGCCTAATATCGTTCCTCAGCTTTCATTGCAGTTCAAGGAATCAGGCAACAACAAAGGCTCTAGATGGCAAATCACGATCCCTCGGTTTAATGAAGCGTACAAGGATAATTTGCAGCCCTTCACCTATCAGAAGGGTAATTACCGCTGCGGACTTGAACTAACTGACAACTCCAAGATCATCGTTAATGCCATCACAGAAGCTGAGGGAAGGCGCGTGATTGCCCATTGCTCTCAATTCGTGCTTTCTGAGTTTTTGACGCCTTTGGAGTGGATTAAGGTCAATAAAATACCTTCCCGTCAATTCAAGGAAGTAACAGTAGTGAGCTGTCATGCCAAGTATTTCACGGGAAGGTTAGATGAGCCGCCTAAGTGGGTTAGGAAGATCACCTAGTAGCCTATTGCTGCCGTCGTCTCGTTGCTTCGCTGTATAGAATCAGAAACAGTATTAGAAAGTGACAAGCATAGAGTATTCCAGGAGCATTGAAGTCACGCAATGCAACGAACTCAAGCGTACTCGCAACAACTGCAATTACCATTATCGGCGTAATTCTCAACGACAACCTCCATAGAGCAACCTTCAAGTCACTTAGGCATTACATCCAAAAAGGCTGAATCGTCTTGATAGTGATGCTCAATCACTGCTGTAGAGTTTCCTACCCATGCAGCAATGATACTGGCTGGAATTCCCTTCTTTAGCTGCCCTGTAATAAAAGTATCCCTACAGTTGTACATGGTGGTGTCTACTGGGAAGTGTTTCTGCCAGTGATACTTCATTGACTGATAGGTGACTCTCTCGCCCTGTGGATCAACAAAGAACCATTGACTGTGATCTGTAGAGCCATGATGCAGCCAATTAGACACAGAGTATAAAAATGCTCTCAATTCATCGTTGATGGGAAATTTTCTAGACTTCTGTGTCTTTAGCCCTTTGATGACTTCATAGCCTCTCTGAGTTCTTTGTACTTGTCGCTGGAAAGTGATAACTTTTCCGTTTATGTCGCCTAACTGCAATCCATTCGCCTCACCAATACGGCAGCCAGTAAAAAGCATGAATTGATAGTAAAAAGCGCAGTGAGCAGGGCAAGAGGCTAAACCATCCTCAATCTCATCCTCGGTCAGGTATCTAGGCGTAGGGTTGTCCTGCCAGTTTTCTCTGATTTCGCTAGCCATCCCCTGAAATTCTGATTTTCCATTCAATTCCTGGCAGGCTGCATTTAAGTAAGTGAGGAACCGCTTAGCCGTGCTTTTGGTGCAGTGAGTGACAACCCATCGTTTGATTGCGTTGGGGTTCTCTATCGTCTTGTGTGGCAGTTTGGCTAGAACTCTACCGATCAGAGCCTTGTAGCCGTCCATTGTCGTTTGAGCCACGCTACGAGCTTTCCAGTCAAGCCACTGATTCATAATCTCGTCCACATCCAAGATTCCTAAGGAACTTCCTAAGGATTTCTTCGGGTTGACGCCAGCAGTTATTAGATACTCGATTTCCTTAACTCTTTCGAGGCTAGAGAAAGGTTCTGATTGTCGTTTTCCGTTGAATGTCCACCTGAGGCGTTGCGATCCATTCCCAAGAGTCTCGAAATGTACAGAGCCCTTCTTGCCATTCTTTCTCAATGTGCTCATACCAAATAAATCCCTAAATCCTGCTGAGAGCTACGCAGGATGGGCTCTAGGGGGCTCTATCTGGTGGGTGGCGAGCAAGCTAAGCATAGCTTCACCCTTCCAGACAGTCCAGTATTATTTTGGGGCTGAGCTTGTTTTTGAACCAAACCACCTTTGCCGGTACGTCTGCGACCTTAACCCCCGCTTTCTCTAAGTTTAGACGCTCAGAGACGGCCAGAATCAAGTTGTTGGATTCGGCTCGGCGCACTTGAGCAAACTTCTTGCGGAGATATTCTGGTCGCCAGTACCCCACAATTTCCAGCAGATAGGTGCGGCCATCTGGATGAACCAGTCGAAAGTCGGGAATCATCACGCTACCCGGAATCGGCACCAGATCGACTTCTCGTTCGAGCCGCCAGGGCGTTTTGGTCTGCGGCCAGCGCTTGGCAAAAGACTCTTCTAACATGCTGTCATAGGGTTTGCCGGGCGGATAGTGAGATACCAATTGACAATCAGCATCGAGGGTAAACTGCCGTTCTTTGAGCTGTTGCGTGTAGCGATCGCGCATCACTAAAGTGGCCGTCAGTCGCCAGCGGGTCACGTGCAAAATGGCCGGAATCAGCTTGGCCATATCGAGCCCATAGCGGGTGCTGGGCTTAAACAAGCTAGTCGGGCCGTCAATCTCAATAGTGAAGCCCTGATCGGCGTCGCCTTCGATATAGGCCATCAGCCGAAACAGCTTGAGATAACGAAACAGCAGCTTGTACTCACCGGGGTCGTTGCGGTAGGCCTGCAGCTTGACCTGTGTTGCCTTGTAAAAGATCCCCTGCACCTGCGACAGGTTGTAGCGGTGCACCAGCGCTTCGGCAGTGGGAGCTTCAAAAGCGGTGAGAATGTGATTTTCCTTCAGGTCGGCATAGAGCCCTTGACGAATCTCGGGCGGATTCACCGCCCGATCCAGTTCTTGGCTCAGCTGATCGGCCAGGGTTTGCAGATGCTGCTGAGTGGCGGCGGTACTGGGCACGGTACGGCTCGCCAGGGCAAAAGCACGAGCGCGCAGCAGGGGCGGCTCGAGCGGGCTCACCGGCTCAAAGGTGCTGAAGCTCGCTCGCAAAATGTGAGCCAGCCCTCGCTTGACGCGATAGTCGGTGTCTTCGCCCTCTAGTACCTGCAGCTGTTGATTCAGCTGCCCCTGTGACTGACCTTGGTGCGCTTGAAACAGCTCGATCAGCGCTTGGGCGATCGCTAACGTCGGCGCTTTCAGGCTCAACCGCTTCGGCTGAATCGCTTCGCCCTGGTAGCGTTGAATCAGCAAATCTGACGGTAACGTGGCTCTGCCTCCTAGCAACGGGTAGACTGCGGCGTTATTTCACCAACCATTGCCGATGGCTAGGGAGCAGTGGGGGCAAGGGGGCCGGGAAACTGGAATGGTCGTATGACGTCTGCAATAGAGTAGCCCGTTGAGGACGGGTTTGGCGATCGCGGTCTCGGTTTAGCGCTAATGACGCAGCGACGCGTGGCCTGACCAAACTTTCCCATCGCCCGCCGTATTCCTTGAAGCGCTTCTAAAATCCCTCCCAGTGTTTTACCAGTTCTGCAGAATAAAGTGCCCATAATTGCGCCGGTTGATAGTCCAGGGCTACCGCAGCAACAGTATCGGGATAGAGCAGCTTCTTAAGAGTTGAACCGTCGTGCTGCCAATGACTAAATGGCGAATTCTGCGGTGGCCATAGGCCCCCATCAATAACAGACTAATATGCTGTTGCTTAATGTATTGGGAAATTACCTTCTCTGGTTCCCCTACGGGTCGGCTGATGGTGGGAGCAATAGCGGCCCCCTCTAATATCGGTAACGCTTCTGCCAGCCATTTTTCGGGGCCTGGGTCTGATGCCGATTTGGCAGCCATTAATAAGTGAATATCCAGAGTTTTGAGCTTGGGAGAATTGGCTAGAAAGGTCAGTAGCTGTTGCCCCGTCGAGCTGCCGTCATAGGCTACCAAAAGCCGCTCTACAGGTTGGTATTGTTGAGGGGTGACCAGACAAGGCTTGGTACTGCTACGCACAATCCGATCGACGTTCGCCCCTAAATGGCCAGAGGCAAAATCCGCCGCCTCGCCCCGCTTGCCCAGCACAATTAAATCTGCGTCGGCTTCCAAACTTTTCAGATAATCGACCAAAAAGCCCGTTTTGTGGATCAGGTTAATCGTCTCGATCCCGCCTTGAGCTAACACTTGACCGGCGTCTTGCAAAATCAGCTTGGCCCGCTGGTGATTAAGTTTGGCTTTCTCGTGCTCGACTTCTACCAGCTTCTTGAGCAGGGTTTCAGAGGCGCCCAGGCCAATGCTGCCACTGAGGTTCGTGGCCTCTGCGGTGACCTGTCCCCGGGCATCAGTGACATAAAGGACATCGATGGCAGCGCCCCAGTTTGATGCAAACCAGGCCCCGTACTGATAGCAACTCTGGGCAAACGTTGAGCCATCTGTGCACAGTAAAATTCGTTTCATGTCGGCCTCAGTCTAGGGGATGATTTACGTTTGGGTGGATGACTGGGGATAGCTATGAACGGCTAATTTTTCAACCAGGGTAGCGCTGGCTTGGTTCAGCCCTACGACCTCGACATCAACCCCATTGCGTCGGAACTTGTTCACCACCTTATCAAAGGCCACGACCGCCCCCTGATCCCACAGGTGGGCATGGGTCAAATCGAGGGTGACCCGGTCAACAAACTCCTCAAAATCAAATGCCTCTAAAAATTCGTCAATGGAGACAAAGAAGATGTGTCCTGACACACTGTAAACTCGACGGTTGCCATCTTCCTTGAGCACTTTATCGACAAACACTAGGCGAGCAATTTTACGAGAAAAGAATACGGTGCTCAGAATGATGCCCGTTGCTACCCCCAAGGCAAAATTGCGGGTGAAAATGGTTACGAACATAGTGGTTAGCATCACCACCGTTTCGGATCGGGGAATCTTGGCCATATCCCGAAATGAAGCCCAGCGAAAGGTGCCGATGGAGACCATAATCATCACCGCAACCAGGGTAGCCATGGGCATTTGCTGCACCCAGCCACTCAAGGCCAGAATGGCAAACAATAAAAAGATGCCCGCACATAGGGCAGACAGCCGCCCCCGCCCCCCCGACTGCACATTAATCACCGATTGACCAATCATGCCGCAGCCCGCCATGCCGCCAAAAAGGCTGGTAATGATATTCGCGATGCCCTGACCCTTAGCCTCCTGATTTTTGTCGCTGGCGGTATCAGTTAACTCATCCACCAGGGACGCGGTCAAAAATGAAGCTAACAGCCCAACGATCGCCATGGTCAGGGAATAGGGTAAGACAATTCGCAGGGTTTCCAGGGTAAAGGGTACCTGGGGTAGGGCAAAGATTGGTAGGGTCGTGGGTAACTCGCCCATATCACCGACGGTAGGCACCTCTAGCCCCAGGGTAATGGCCGCAGTGGTCATGACAAAAATGGCCACCAGGGGCGACGGCAAGGCTTTGGTAAAGCGCGGCAGGATGTAAATAATCCCGAGTGAAATGGCTGTAATCACATATACCGTGGGCGGCACATTCGTGAGTTGGGGTAACTGGGCCAAGAAAATCAGCACGGCCAGAGCGTTTATGTACCCCACCATGACGGCTCGGGGAACATAGCGCATCTGGCGACCCAGTTTTAGCACCCCAAATATCACCTGAAAGATTCCAGTCAGGAAGGTTGCCACCAACAAATACTCCAGTCCCCAGTCTTTAACCAGGTCAATCATGAGCAAGGCCATGGCCCCTGTAGCGGCGGAAATTGATCCTGGCCGCCCGCCCAAAAATGCCGTCGTAATAGCGATAATAAATGAGGCATAGAGCCCCACCTTGGGGTCTACCCCGGCGATGATTGAGAAGGCAATGGCCTCTGGAATCAGGGCCAGTCCCACCACCGCCCCCGCCAAAATATCTGCCTTCGTGTTGGAAAACCAGGTTCGCGTTAATCTTTTCGCACTTATCCCTTGCATTGCCGTTACTGCAGCCTCCTGTATAAATGTCTATCAATTACTGACGTGTAAAAACTTAGCTGCACTCGAGAATTCCGTTGCAGCGATAAAGGGGGTGACGACAACTGACCAAAAAGAGAGGTAGGGAGTAGCTTTACAGACTAAAAATGGGAGTTGAAATGGTTTAGCGTAGGGGCAAAAATATATCCATCTTTGAGGTCGACTTCTGCGATCGATGGCGTTTAGTGAAGATGCTAATCATGGCAATGGCAAAAATGAATGTGCCAATCATCTTCATCAGCGACCAAAATGACTCCCCGCGACTATATTACAGCAAGTTTACATTCCTAAATAAAAATCTATGATCTTGATATATCTCAGCAAAACCTATGGTCTTGCTCCAGAAGTCACAGATTTGTATCTAACCCCTGCTAGTCAGTGGTCTTGAGGGTTTTATAGCCCACATTCCGCCCGTTGAAGTGTCACATCGAGAATAAAGTGGCAAACTTCTATCGTTGATGTGATGTCTACGAGGGCGTGATGAATGCCGCAACCCTGACAGTGGAAAATTTAGACCATACTTGGCATCGTCGTGGGTCTCATTGACGAACTGGGTTTAGTAGAGTATCTCAACGAGCATGTGGTTATTGACCCGCGGGAGACTATCAGCATCGGTGTCGTTGTCAAAGCCATGGTGCTCAATGGGTTGGGCTTTGTCAGTGCGCCCTTGTACTTGTTTGAGCAATTTTTTGTGGGCAAGGCGATAGAGCATTTGCTCGGTGCCGGGGTGACCGCATCGCAGCTCAATCATGACCGCCTGGGTCGAGGCTTAGACCAGCTCTATCAGGCTGGGGTGAGTCAGTTGTTTGTCGGCCTAGCCCTGCAAGGGCAGCAGCGCTTCGAGGTGGATTGCCAGAGTGTGCACCTGGATGCCACCTCGTTTGCCGTCGATGGTGAGTAGGCCTCGTCCCCAGAGGCGCTCATGGCAGACACCCCGGTGCCGATTCGCTTGACCTATGGCTATTCTCGTGACCATCGACCTGATCTGAAGCAGTTTGTGATGAACCGGGTGTGTTGGGGAGAGGGTGACTGCCCCGCGTTTCTGGAATTCGCCGATGGCAACCGGTCGGACAAAGCCCGCTTTGCGGAACTGCTCCTCGCCTGCCAACAGCAGTGGCAGTTTGAAGGCTTGTTCGTGGCGGATTCGGCGCTGTATAGTGCGCCCAACCTACAAGCCTTGGGCGGATTGCGGTGGTTGACGCGCGTGCCCTTGACGCTGACGGCGGCGACGGAGTTAGTTTCCACGTTGCCCGATACGGCCATGAGTCACAAATCTGAGGTGCCGGCAAACCATAACGAGGCCCAGAACAGTGCCTTGAGGTGCAAAACCACAGCCTATCCTCGTCGCCAGAACCACTACGCTAAACGAACGAGTTGTGGGATTACAGTGAGCGTTGAATGTGCAGAGATTGAGACACAACTGGGTTCGCCCCCATTGGTGGCATGGCGGCAAGCGCACTCCGGTCATGGCCATGGGATTTATGACAAGGCCGGTCGCGATCACGGAATTGCTCTTAAGGAAATTTCCTAGAAAGGATATACCGGTACTGTTAGGGCGGGTTTAGCTAGAAATCTTGATGCTATAGCAATCAAGCATTCACAAAACCCGCCCCTACGGGTATCGTCTTTACTAAAAATCTCCTTAAGTAGAAGCTTTGAAACCTTCACTCCTTAAGCAGACAGTGCCCTCATAAGCCCACCCCCTTTTTCATCAATTGGGAGTGGCGCGCCCCCGTCATGAGGGATTGCTCTGCCAAAGCAGTCGGAGGATAAGAGCCTGAATTTCCAGGCCCAGCAAAATAAATTGGATTCCTAACGCAAACTGCATGACGCTAAGCGTGAATCCCAAAATGCGGAGGGTAACGGGACGGATGAATTTAAAGATAGGTCTGGCAGCGAGCATACAGACCAAATTTAAACCCATCACCAGTAACAAGAGACCAATGATAATAACGGGTCGGTATCCAATTTTGGTGGCAATCACCATCAGCGTCAGGGCGATCGCGATGCCAAAAGGAGGCAAAATCGTCGGGAAAGCTAGAGGCGTAATGGCCAAACTCAGGTCGGGTTCTTCAGGAGAAAGGCCCGCCTGCTGTTGGGCATCATATTGAGCCAGCAACAGTCTCAGAGACACCAGCGACAGCAAAATGCCTCCGGCAATCATCAGTGCAGGGAGCTGAACTTGCCATATTTGCAACATTCTCTGACCAATTATCACCACCAGCAAAATCACAATGGTTGAGATGGCCGTACTGCGAAATGCCAGTTGCGCTCTTAACTGCCGACTGGCGTTGCGGGTAAGCTGCACAAAGGGGGGAATGACTTTTAATGGCCCGAGCGTAATGAAAAAGATAATAAATAAGTTGAAGGGCCCAAACTCATTGCCAATATAAGATTGAGAGGCTTGTTGAGCGAGCTCATCGATTTTTGGGCGGTGTGTTGGCACCGCTTGGGACGAGCCCTGAGCGATCGCAGGCGCATCGGCAGTAGGCGTGGCTAATGCTGATGGGGTGAACATTGCAGAGCTCAGCGTGAAGCTCAAGACTAGTCCTAACAGAAGCAGTATCCACCCGCGCTGAAGTTGATTGAATAAGCTGCATAGGGGTTGAGATAGAGCAGGGCGATCGCGCATCGATAAGCTCCTTAAGGTTTCAAACAACTGTAGCGACTCTTCCCAGACATCCCGACGAAGGTTGATAGGCGTTAACGATTTGGGCAAGGCAGGAGATCGCCACAATTGCCACCCAGACCAAGGTGAATTGCCCTCTGTGAGAGCACATGAACACCCTTATCAACACCAACACAAGCGGTTCGATCTCCATCATTGTGATGCGACCTGACCAGAGCGATGTCTATCAAGGTAGCCGCGATCGCTGGGTCAACACCCCACGATGCACTGTGTAGGTAAACAACAGGTAAAAAACTTGCTCTGAATAGCGTGTGGCTACAACACGATTGAGGGCAATCGAATCATGGGGAGATCTTGGTCCAGGCGAGTCAGGGCGTTACCGATGGTGTGATCCGCGATAACCCAGGGGATGGTTTCGAGGTCGAACCTTACTTGCGCCAGCGCTCGGCGCGGCATTGAATTACGCGGCGGGGAACCGCTTAGCTCCGGTTAATCAAACCAATCTTCAATGTCATCGGAAATGTCATCGTAGGTATCGCCAACATCGTCGGCCAAGTCACTCACGTCATCGCCGAAGTCTTCCACAGAATCTCTGGCATCATCGACCTGATCATCGAAGTCATCGCCGAAGTCTTCCACAGAATCTCTGGCGTCATCCACGCGATCATCCACGGTGTCACTCAAGTCTTCAATGCTGTCGTTGACGTCATCAATGGAGTCTTCAATCTCATCGGTAAAGTCATCGACAAAGTCAATGTCGCCGTAGTCGCCATCCACAAAATCGTCGACGTCTTCCAACACATCCAGCGTGTGAAATAACCCCGCTAATGATGACTCTGGTGGGCGATCGCGGATGACCGAAGTCGGTTCAGCGAGCTTTGCCACACTGGATCTCGGCAGGGCGATCGCGCCGCCCATGCCGAACATCACGGCCAGCAAAATGAGACTTTTCATAGCGACAACCCTCAGGAATGGAGAGCAAAGATTATTGAACGGTGAACGAATTGACGAACTGATGCAGATTGTCCAAAGAGCGACTACCAGCGAGCACCCCGTAGAGGCGATTATCGACTCGATATAGGCGCAGAATATACGATTTGCCATCGGCTCGGGTGGTGAGATACTCCCTGCCAGTTGCTCCATTCAAGCGAATCGGGGTGCCGGTGGCTGCGAGCTCTGATGCTTCTGCCAGTGTGAAGAGTTGATCAGCCACCCCCTGGAGCAAGGTATCGACATCCATGGATTGCAGATTTTGGGGAAGATCAACATAGGCAACCTGATAGGCATCTTCGCGGGCAGTCAGGTTGTAGAAGGTGAATTCTTGCCAACTCAGAAAAGTGTCTTGATAACTTAACTGCTCAGTAGTGATAACGGGGGCGATCGGGGTATTGACGCTAAACCGACCCGACTCACTGGTAAACGTGCGCCACAGAGAATCCACTGCAAAGGATGCCAACACCTGGTTCAGACTGGCCAAATCAGGAGAACTGCCCATGACCGCATAGATGCGCCGATTCGCTAAATAGAGCCTGATGGTAGAATATCGCCCCTCTGCCAGATGCAAGAACTCCATGCCAGCCACCTCATCGTTGAGGGATATCGGTCTTCCCTGCTCAGCGATCGCCGCCCAGTCCAGGTCTTCTAGCAGCGGGCGGGTTTGTAGACTTTCTAAAACGGCGTCCTTGCCCAGGGGCAACAGCGCTAAAGGCATATCTGCATAGGCAACGCTATAGACGCTATCGTCTAAGCGCGCCGTGCTGATCGTCCATGCCAGAAGGTCTCCGGGAATCGTGGTGGTCCGGGTTGTGGTTTCTAGCGATGAGGGAAAGTTGATGGCAAATCGTCCCGTTGTCGAGACGTAGGTTAACGCTTCAACAGCCAAGCTGGGGTTAGAGGTTTGGGCCAAGACAGGAGCGGGCTGCAGGGGATCAGAGGCGATCGCGGGCAGCCCCAGTCCTAGCCACAGACCCAGGCCAACGGGAATCCAGCAAGCAGGTTTGATCATCATGACAGCCCTAGCAAGAAATTAAGCTTATTCAAGCAGATTCGGGGGTGACTTGCCTGAATATTCAGGTTTCGAAATGACCCATCAGGCATCAGAAAAATTAGAGAAGGGCCATGATTAATCAAGCTAAGGGAATTGCTGGAAAATAACGTCCCGATCGTCGGGATTTGGCACTGCCAAACCCCGACAGAAAACGTTTCCATAAATGGGATGTTATTTAAGCGCAGATCCCTAATTTGGACGCTTTGCTGCGTCTGCAACCGCTGTGGTCACATCTGGCTCCCTGGCCAACAACGGCACTGTTTCTAGCGATTGGCCAGTGGTTTCAATGCGAAAAATAAAGGTGATGGCTGCGGCTAAAACACAACAGACCGCTAGGCTCAGGAGTAGCCAGCTTACTCCCCAGGACTTTTGTAAAATCGGCAGTACAAACGTGCCCAATACGGCTCCGGCTTTGGCAAACGCGGCAGCAAATCCGGCTCCTGTGGCTCGAATGGCCGTGGGAAAGACCTCCCCCGAGAGCAAAAACGTGGTGGCATTAGGGCCAGCGTTCATCATCAGGTTGAAGACTAAAAAGCCGATGAGCACCAAGACAATTTTGCCCTGGCTATCGGTGGGGAGCATGCCAGACGCCGCTAGGATGCCTAAGCCGACGGCCATGCCCAAAAAGCCGATGATTTGCAAGCGCATGCGACCCAGCTTTTCGACCAGCAGAATAGCGCCCATGAATCCCAAAATCAAGAATAAGTCAACGATCGCCGAGCCTTTGGCTGATCCCATCTCCCGCACCATGAAGTTGCTTTCTCCGGCAAAGGCCAGCAAGCCGATGATGGCGGGCGTAAAAATGCCGACGCCGTAAGTGGCAATATCTTGCAGAAACCAAGGGAGTGCAGCCAAGAGGGTGCGGCGACGGTAGCCAGCGCGAAATAAGGTGCCATAGGTAGGCTGCACTCTCACCATCGGGGGCTCCAGCTCTGGTTGCACGGTGAAAGGCGTTTCCAGGAGTTGCGTGGCCGCTTCAGAGGCTTTCTGGTACGCGCCCCGGCTGATGTGATACCGCGGACTTTCGAGGCTAAAGCTGAGCCGCACGATGGCGACCCCGATCGCCAAAACCACTCCCACCCCCAGCATCCATCGCCAGGCGTATTGAATGGCCAGCGGTTCTGTATCGACAGACATCACTCGAAACAGGTGAATCACCCCCAGGCCCGTCAGGGCTCCCAGTAAGGCTCCGATCGCTTGAAACGTAAAGGCCCCAATCACCATACGACCCCGAAACCGAGCAGGAACATTCTCGGTGATGTAAGACACGCTGATGGGATAATCAGCGCCAATGCCGACTCCCACCAAAAAGCGAAAAACAATCAGGGAAGTCGCATTCCAGGCCAACGCAGTCCCTGCGGTGGCCAGGACAAAAATCCCCACATCAACAATCAGCATGAGCTGTCGCCCGACTCGATCGGTAATTGGCCCCAGGGTGAGGGCACCGATGAGCGACCCGGCGACAGCGGCAGTGGCAACTGTGCCAACGGCGACGGCATTGAGCCCAAAGTCTCGCTGGAGAAACGGAAGGGCGACCCCAATGATGAAAAAATCAAACCCATCCAGGGCGATTAGCCCGGCGGATAACAGCCATAGCAGCCACATGGTGCGAGTAATGGGGGAATTATCCAAGCGCTGTTCAAACGAGCCGGGGGTCACTGTGGTCGTTGTCATTCACCAGACTCCTTCGACGCCTTCGACTTGGCTGATATGTCCTCATCATAGAACTGCAGCAAACGGGTACTGGCCGCGATCGCCAAGATCGATAGCGGTATCACCAAATACGTCCACTCCAGCGCCCGAAAAGACAGCCGCTCCAGCAATCCCTTCACAAAAATCACGGTCAGCAGCACCACGAGCACCTCTAACAGCGTTTTTTTAAGCGCACCAATGGTGTTGACCTGCAACCAAGCGGGTATGTTGGGGTCTTTTTGCCCCAACTGAATGAAGAGAGAGTAAATACCGTAGGCAAAGTACAAAAACGCCAACCCCACCAGGAAGTCGTCTAAGCATTCCAACAATTCAATGGTGGCCAGTTCCGTCGGCTCAATCCGAGTGCCTGCCAGGGTCGCCTCTTCAAGGTTGACGACGAGCAAAATTGCACTAACTGTATTGCTGGTGCCAATCCAAAACATGACGAGTGCTCCCACGAGCGAAGATAGCACCGCCAAGACACTGATTAAGCGCGTGAACCGGATGACCGCAAACAGGCGCGGCATGAGGCTCCCAGATTGAGGCGGAGAAGGATCTTGCATAACTTAAGTGCGATGATGGCATACCCGAAGTGGCTTCAAGCTTTAACATTGAGAGGAGGCGCCCCTAGGCGAGGGCTTCAGGCTGCACCTCTTCGGTCTCTTGCAGGGCCGCATCAATATCTCGAAATCGCTGTCCAGCCACGGCGGGGTTGCTGAGGACGATCCCTTTAAAGACAAAATGCGCCGTTAAGGCTGCGGTTAACACTGGGATCGCATTGACAACGGGCGTTCCCGTGATCAGCAGCACGATCACGGCCAGGGTGGCAGGAAAGGGCACAACAGCGCAGGGCACGGCCGCCATCATGCACCCCACTGCCAGCATTAAGGGAAGGCCGGGAAACAGTTGCCAGAGGATGACCCCCAAGGTGCCGCCAACAAAGAACAGGGGAAAGATCGGGCCGCCAATAAACCCCCCGGCTAGCACGACCGTGACCGCGACTACTTTGAGTAGCGCTGACAGCAGCAAAAATCCCATCGCCAATTCGCCTCGACCGGCCACCACTGTCAACAGGCCCTCACTGCCGAGAAAGAGCGTGATGGGCATCGCCATCCCCATCAGTCCCACCAGGAAACCGATGCCAGTGCAGCGAATCATCGGCTGATCGTGAAGCGGAGCCATCAGCTGATGCCAGACTTTGATCAAAAAGGCGAAGAGAAAGGCGAAGACCACGGCCAACAGGCCCAGTAAAACGGCCATGGGCAGATGCCACTGGGCAAGCTGGTAAGAGGGTAACTCCAGCAGCCTGAGAACCGCAGAAAAGCGATCGCCCCCAGCGGTATAAAAAACGATAAAGCCCAACAGCGAGGATACCGCCATGATGGTGAGGGTGCCGTAATAGTAGGGCGACTGGCGATGCTGGAGTTCCAGCCCCATCAGAATGACCGCAAACGGTGCGGTAAATAGCCCGGCAAAGGCCCCAGCCACACTCCCAAACAAGTTAGTCCGCACCAGTTCTTTTGGCAGTTGTCGCTTTTTCGACAGCCAGACTCCCACGCCACCCGCCAAAATGCCGGTAGGGGCTTCCGGCCCCAGCGCAAAGCCGCCAATCAGGGACACAATCGACGCCAGCACCGCCCCCACTGTGTGAGTCAGGTCCATATCCCCTCTCGGAATCGCCCCAAACACATCGATTTCTTCCGTGGGCATCATTTTGTGAATCAACCCCACAATGAAGCCTGCCAGGGTGGTGATGATGACGATTTTGACCGATCCGGAAAACGGGGCGATCGCCATGTCGCCATGCCAGAGGACATGTTCAATACCGTGGACGATGAGGATATAGACCAACGAGACCACGGCACCGATGAGGCCCATCAGGGTACCCCAAGCAAAGCGGATCCAGTATTCTCGCGATCGTCCATAGCCAACGGGTTTCATGATGATTCTGTTTGTATTGTTTTTACGACATCAAACATTAGAGATTTAATTAGGGCAAAGGGGTCGGTTTAACCGCCTCTCCTCACCGGCAACATCACTGGGGTGAAAAGTTAAGAGGACATCAGTCGGTGAGCGATCGCTGAGGTAAAGTCCTACGGTGCACTGTGTAGATAAAAAACAGGTAAAAACGGCTCTCGGACTAGCGGCTGGCCGCAATGCGGCAATCAATCATAAGTCTGCGATCATCAGCGCTCGGCCTTTTCTAGCCATGCGGCGGCGGGGCTCTGCTAGTGCCGTCATCGCGGGGCCAAGGTTTGCTTGCCCATTTCCCCCGCGATCGGCATCAGAATTACCAGCATCAGCAACGCCCCCACTAAAATCATCGTGAGCACGTTCGGATCATCGCTGAAATTCCCCGTTGCGACGACCATCGCCGCCGCAATATTGCGCTGAGCGGTACCCAGCCCCAAAACCGGGCGGGTGGTCGAGCTGGGGCCGAGCCCATAGGCGATCGCCAGCGAGATCAGAATAAACACAATGGCTGTGATAATGGCTCCGCTACCGATCGCGCCGATCATGGTCTCAAAGTTCAACACCAGCATCAGCACAAAAACCGCCAGCAGGCTCAAGGAAGAGGCCTGGGCCATACTCGGTTGCAACGAGGCGGCAATGTCTTCGTAGCGAGCTTTGACGACTAGACCAATCGCCAACGGCATCAACATCAAAATAATGAGCGATCGGGCAATATCCAGCGGATTGACTGACACGCCAGGCAACAGCAAGGGCAGCACCACCGGTACATAAACCACAGTGACGACCATCAGCAACACCATTAACCCGACGCTGAACGCCACATCTGCCTTGGCAGCTTGGGCCAGTTTGGGTAAGAAAGGGGCACCAGCTGCTGTCGCAAGCAACATCAGCCCAATGCCTAACGACGCATCCAGGGGAATGACCGTTTTCAGGAGAAATGCCAACAACGGCACCAGCACAAAATTGGCCAGCAGCGCTCGCGCCACCAAATTGACATCCTTTAAGGGATCGAGAATCTGTTGAATCGTCAAACTGAGCCCGAGCGCGAGCATACTGCTGATGACAAAGATCAGCGTGGCTAAGTTAGCGAGAACTTGAATGACATTTTCCATAGGACAGCACGTGAGATGGCCAACGCTCCAATCTTGTGTGCAGGCATTTTGCCAAGCGTACTCAAAAAACAAACTGACCCCATCACAACGGTGCATTGGGTCAGTTCATTCAGGGGAGCAAAACTGATGCATCGTCCCCTGTCATCTCTTAACCATTAGACTTTTTGCACGAATAAAATAAGCCCACTTGCGTCCCCCAAAACTTGGGGGAAATTGCTCTTGAAGGTTCTGTATGTCCCTAATATCGGCTCGAAAGGCCCCCAATATTGGGGGCTTAAAGCCTTGCGGGCAGGCAAGAAAAGGGGGCGCTCAGCATTGACACAAGAGATCTATTGAGGACAATGCATCTGGTTTGCCGACAGGGTGTGAGCGGCTAAAACCAGATGCCACCGCCTCAGCCTGATTACACAGACCGGTTCCGCTAGCTGCTAGGGGACTTTTGCAGCTGCTCTAGGGCGTCGTCAATCGTAAAGCTGGCTGCTTTTTGGCGAGGTGGATAGTCTTGAAACGTGGCCAAAAATTGACCCACAAACTTCTGCGCCGGCACTAACAAGAAAACATGGTCGATATACCAGTCCCAATAGGTATTGGAAGTAATCGTGGCTTTCTCGTAAGGATCTGTGCGGAGGTTGTACAGCCAAGGGATACGAGTGGCGACAAACGGCTCCCCCCACAAGGCAAGCGTACCGGGCGTCCGCTGCTGCGCAAAATGGACTTTCCAGTTGTCGTAGCGCATAGCCAACAAGTCACCATCATCCGAGAAATAGAAATACTCATCACGCGGTGCTTCGGTGATTTCCCCTGTGAGGTATGGCAACCAGGTGTAGCCATCCAGGTGCACCTTAAAGCGCTTGCCGTTGGCTCGATAACCTGCCAGTAGCTTGTCTTTGACATCAGGAACGCCAGCAGCAGCCAAAAAGGTCGGCAGCCAATCTAAGTGAGACATAAAGTCGTTGGAAACAGCACCCGCTTCAATGTGGCCGGGCCAACGAACCATCAAGGGCACGCGGAAAGCGCCTTCCCAACCCGTGTCTTTTTCACCACGGAAGGGGGTCATGGCCGCATCGGGCCAGGAGTTCATGTGGGGGCCGTTGTCGGTGCTATAGATCACAATGGTGTTATCGGTAATACCGGCGGCATCGATGGCATCCAGCACCTGACCGACGTTTTTATCATGGTCGATCATGGTGTCGTGATAAGGCGACTGCCAGCGACCCGCCTGACCCAGGCTCTCAGGCTTGGGATGGGTGCGAAAGTGCATGTGGGTAAAGTTCGTCCACAGGAAGAAAGGCTCACCCGTTGTGGCCTGCTGCTTCACGTATTCGGCAGATCTTTCAGCAATGTCATCGTCGATGGTTTCCATCCGCTTTTTGGTCAGCGGGCCGGTATCTTCGATGCGGCCATCGGCGAAGCTGTGAATGACGCCGCGAGGCCCAAAGTTTTTAGCAAAGTCAGGAAAATCTTTGGCATCGGGATAGTCAGGCTGTTCAGGTTCTTCTTCAGCATTCAGGTGATAAAGGTTGCCGTAGAACTCGTCGAAGCCATGGTTGCTAGGTAAAAACTCGTCTTTATCACCCAGGTGGTTTTTGCCAAACTGGGCGGTGGCATACCCTTGTTCTTTCAGCAGTTCGGCAATGGTGGGGTCTTCAGCCCGCAAGCCGAGATCAGCACCGGGTAGGCCCACTTTGCTGAGCCCTGTGCGGAATACGCTCTGGCCTGTAATAAAGGCAGAACGACCCGCAGTACAGCTTTGCTCAGCGTAGTAATCGGTAAAAATCATCCCTTCATCGGCAACCCGATCGATGTTAGGAGTGCGAAAGCCCATCAAGCCTTTGGTATAGGCACTAATGTCACTTTGGCCAACATCATCCCCCCAAATGACGATAATGTTGGGCTGTGCCGATGAGGCGGCAGTGGCGGCTTGAGCCTGCCCATAAGACGAATAGGTAGCGGCAATCGCATGACTTCCAAAGGGCAAATTGCCCACAAACAGGAAGATTGCGGTGAGGGCGATCGCGGCTGCCTTGTTCAACCAGGTCCGCGACTGCTGCGGACGATTAAAACGATGCGGCATAAACTTTCCACGCGTGTAACAACGTAAATTCTGCAAAACCAGAAGAACACAGTCACTCAGCGTAAAACGAAGCAATTAAATTTGTGTTAACCATTCATGTTTCTCTACACTCTGCAGCGCTATTAATCGAGTCGTGGTTGGTTACTTTCATGATTTTGTCGTCGAGTATCATGCGTCGGAAAACGGCCGTTGTGGCCTAAACGGCATCGACTTAAACAGCTTGGCACCGTTGCGGTCTGGGCGCTTGCGGTGCTGCCAGAAATCCAGCAAGAACCGTTTCACTGAACCGGCAGATATTCCAAAAGTGCAAGATAATGCGCTACGAAAGTATTCACTCCAGAGGTGATCAAGAAAATCTGTTTCAATATACGATAAAGTGCAAAATTTTAAGGCTGCTAAAGACAGTCGCTTGATGTATTCCACCCCATCATGATCGCCGGTATCAGGCAGAAATATTGAGGATTCATGGTTCTGAGGGAAAGCAATGAATTCTAACTTGTCGTTGCAAACTCACTGTTTTCGAGATGCCGATCTCTGTGCCTCAATGTTTCATGAATGGGGCGTCCAGTTTCGGCAATTACAGCCCAAACCTTTTCAAGGTGTGGTCTCTAAAATGCAGATGGAGGGGCTCTCCATTGGGCGGATCATTACCAACTGCACAGTCGAAATTATTGGGGAGAAGCCTCAAGATTCCCTCGCCTTTGGGATCGTGCTGGAAAAGCACGACTCTCCTCACTTTGCCCACGGAACGCCGCTCCACCCGTACTGTATTTTTGGGTTTGATACCCAACGGGAGACGAATCTAGTCAGCTCTACCACCGGGCTTTCAGTCGTGGTGGTAGAAGTCAAGCCGCAGCGGCTGCGATCGCTGGCTCATCAGTTGGGACATCATGACCTCGACGATGCTTTCTTCCAGAGAAACATTGTGGCCGTGTCCCCGACCCAGATGGATATTTACAGCGGCTATCTGCGACAAATCGTCTATTTAATGGATCATCATCCCCACTGTCTACAAACGCCAGATATGCTGCGCCTGATTCAAGGGGATTTGCTGCCGCTGTTGATCAATGCTCTGAGCCAGGCCAACAGACCACCCTCCCCGCTGCGACGGGCTGACATTATTGCCATCGCTCAAAACTACATGACCGCTAATTTGCACCGGCCCATTACCCTGACAGAGTTGAGTAAAGCAGTTTGTGTCAGTCGGCGATCGCTGATCTATGGCTTTCAAGATCTGTTTGGTATGGGGCCCATGACTTACCTGAAGCAGCAGCGACTCAATGGCGTGCGCAAAGCCCTTTTGACTGGCAATTCCCAGTATGAAACCGTGACCAATATTGCTCACATCTGGGGCTTCCATAGCCTGGGACATTTTGCCCGAGACTACAAGCTGCTGTTTGGTGAATCGCCATCAGACACGCTGCGACAGACTCAGTAGAGAGGTTAGACGCTAGGAGTTGCTGGGCAATGAGGATGGTTCGGACAGACTCCGGGACAGCGATTAAGTTGGCTGAGTAGCGTTATTCATTCCTTAACTTAATTTGCTTAGGATGCAATTTGCTTGACATTGTGGGGTCGTGTTTCTCAGCACACTCAACTGAGTCACTTTGTTTAGACTCTTTGGAAAGGACGTATTGCAGTCATGGCAGATTTCACCGTTTGGAAATTTGACACTGCCGATGGGGCACAAAATGTGTTGGCCCAATTGGCAGAACTACAAAAACAGCATCTCTTGGAAATTAAGGATGCTGCCATCGTGACTTGGCCGACCGGCAAGAAGAAACCCAAAACCCAACAAGCCCTGCCCCTGGTGAGTATGGGAGCCTTAGATGGCGCATTTTGGGGCATGTTGTTTGGCCTGATTTTCTTTGTGCCCTTGTTTGGTGCCGCTGTTGGTGCCTTGAGTGGGGCGCTATCAGGCCATTTTAAGGACTATGGAATTAATGATGACTTCATTAAGGAAATTCGTAGCCAGGTAACGGAAGGGACGTCGGCGCTGTTCTTGATGACTGAGAACGTCACCCTGGACAAGGTCGAAGATGCCCTGAAAGGCGATAGTGCGCAGCTGCTCCAGTCCAACCTGACGAAAGAGCAAGAAGCAAAGCTCAAAGCGCATTTCAGCAGCGCTGAGTAGGTTGCTGCATCACCCCACGCGACTCCTGCCTGTCCTATGTCAACGCCTTTAGCTTCCTGGCATCCCCAGGCCGCCCAGCGGCTTCAGCAGTTTGTGTCTGCGGTGACAGACCCGAGTCACTCGGCATATGTGGAACCGAGCGATCGCATTGCCACCTTCGATAACGACGGCACCCTCTGGTGCGAAAAGCCCCTTTATATTCAGCTGGCGTTTGTGGTGGAGCGGGTCAAGGCACTGGCGGCGGAGCATCCTCAATGGCCGCATGAAGAGCCCTTTAGTGCCGTCTTGTCGGGTGATCTCAAGCGTCTACAGCAATTACGCATGCCGGAAGACGTGCTGACCCTGGTGGCTGCGACCCATGCCGGGATGACTCAAGCTGAGTTTCAGGCTGACGTCGTGACCTTTTTCGATCATGCTCGTCATCCTCGCTGGCAACGCCCCTATACCGCCTTGGTCTATCAACCGATGGTGGAGCTGGTGCAGTTTCTCCAGCAGCATCAGTTCACGGTGTATCTGTGCTCGGCTGGCGGACTCGATTTCATGCGGGTGATTTCTGCCCGAGCCTATGGCATTCCTCCGGAGCATGTTGTGGGGTCGTCTATCCAAAAAAAGTATCGACCCGATGGCACCTTTGAGCGCACTGCAGAATTGGTCAAACCAATTAACGACCAAGCCGGAAAACCCGTCCTCATTGAGCGTCACATCGGCAAGCGCCCGATCCTTGCTGGGGGCAACTCTGATGGAGATATTGCCATGCTGGACTATGTCACCCAGCGATCAGGGGCGAGTTTGGCCCTATTGCTGCACCATGACGATGCTGAGCGAGAATATGCCTACGATGCTGGGGCTGAAGCCGCCTTGACTCTGGCAAAGGAACGTCCCTGGCAGGTCGTCAGTATGCGGTCTGACTTTCTAACCATTTTTCCTGAATGAAGTGAGCATTGATCTTGGCGATGGAGTTTTTGGTGTTACTGAATAGCCAGATGATTTCACTTCCCTGGCCGCCTAATTCTAAGGGGGGCCGATGCTTGAGGTCCCTCAGCAGTGAGGGATTTAGGGGGCAATGTCGAATGGACGGCAGCCAACTCATAACCCGGCGATTTTCCGAACTCAACCGCCGGGTTTGGATGGGTGTCATTGCTTTGGGATGGCTGCTCTGGGTAATCGGAGCGGGGGCTCCAATGGCGATCGCGGCCCCGCTATCGGCCCCCTGCCCCAGTGACATGGTGTTCATTCCTGGGGGGACTTTCACAATGGGGTCTGACAATCCTGACTTTGTGGAAGAGCAAACTGCCGCCGATGTAACCGTCAGCAGCTTTTGTATCGAACCTCACGAGGTCACCAACACCGAGTTTGCGACTTTTGTGGCCGAGACCGGCTATGTGACAGTAGCCGAGCGGCCCCTCTCCCAAGCACAATTTCCCGACCTGCCTGATCATCAACGGGCGGCGGGTTCTCTCGTGTTCCAGCCACCTGACGATGGGGTGGAGCAGGTGGCTTATCTCAGCTGGTGGCACTGGGTACCCGGAGCCAACTGGCAACATCCCTATGGCCCCGATAGTGACATTCAGGGCAAAGACGATCATCCCGTTGTCCACATTGCCTATGAAGATGCCGTCGCCTACGCCAACTGGTTGGGGCGGCTCCTGCCCACCGAAGCCCAATGGGAGTATGCGGCTCGCGGCGGACTAGACGGGCAAACCTACACCTGGGGCGACCAGTACGCTGCGAAAAAAGCCAATACCTGGCAAGGGCTGTTTCCTTTTTTTAATACCAAAGCGGATGGCCATTTAGGCACGGCTCCAGTCCAGTCATTTTCCCCGAATGGCTACGGTTTGTACGATATGACCGGCAACGTGTGGGAATTGACGGCTGACTGGTTCACCGTGACCCATGAGGGTAAAGCCTACAGCCGAGATCCCACTGGCGCCAGGCAAGCCCAAAGCTATGATCCCAAGAAGCCTGGAGACGGCGCGGTGCATGTGATTAAGGGGGGCTCTTACCTCTGCGCCAAAAACTATTGCAGTCGCTATCGTCCTGCCGCCCGGGAATCTCAGGCCCCAGACACGGGCACCACCCACATTGGCTTGCGCTTAGTGACTCCGGCAGCAAGTTAAGGGAGGCCGCCAAATTCTGACAAGAGCATCAGCCGCAGAGTGGGTTAGCAGAGCGTAACTCACTCTGGACACTCCCTTTGCTGGGGGTTGCCACACCGGCCCATGATTCGAACCGCCCAGTTGCCCACTATTCTTGACGCTTACCTGCACCCAGCCATGACTTCCACCGACCCCTCTTCCACCCCTGAGCAACCCATGTCCTCGCCCTTTGCCGGGATGAGCAATACCGAACTGGCCGTTGTGCGGACAGACTTGGCCAGCGATCGCACCGATATGGCCACCCATCGCACGGAACTGTCTACAAAGCGCACTGGCCTAGCGGTTGACCGTACTGACTTAGCCGAAACGCGGACGGAACTGGCTCGCGAACGCACCCGCGCGGCTGAAGAACGCACCCTGATGGCGTGGATTCGCACCTCCCTTTCCATGATTAGCTTTGGCTTTGGCATCGACCGCTTCTTTAAATATGTGAATGCCACAGATGCGCCGTCCCAGGTGAATCAATTGAGCGAAGAACGATTGATTGGTCTCAGCCTGATTGCTTTGGGCATTGTGGCGCTCATTGGCGCGTTAATCGGCCATTGGGCAACCCTGAGAAGTCTGGAAGAGCGGGAGTATAAATATGCGCCGGGCGGTTCCTTGGGCTTCACCGTGGGGGTCGTCCTCTTGTTTATCGGGTTAGCCGCCTTTTTACCCCTCATTGTCGGAGAGGTGCAATTAGGCGAAATCTTCTCTGTGGATAACCCCGTGTTGCAAACGCTGGCTGGTATGGTGATTTTTGTCATTATGCTGACCATGGGCGTGTCGCTGGTGCCAGAGCGATTGTTGACCCTGTTTAGACAGCCGCAATTGTTGGGGCGATCGCTGATCGCCACCTTAGTCGTCTATCCCCTAATTGTGACGGGAGTGATCCTCCTGTTAGATGTTTCGCCCCGGAGCAGCATTGCCTTAATCATTTTGGCTGCCGCTCCCGCCGCTCCCCTCTTAACGAAACGCGCCAAAATGGCTGGTGCTAATGTCTCTGTTGCGGCTGGGTTGCAAATCTTGCTGGCGATCTCCGCGGTCGTCGTCACGCCGTTACTGTTGAGCCTATTTGCCGCGCCCTTTCCGGCCGCCCGTCAAAGCATCGAATTTTTAACCGTGGCCAAACAAATTGCCATTGTGCAATTGTTGCCCTTAGGAATTGGCATTTTGGTGCGTCGCGTTGCGGCTGATTTAGCCGACGAAGTGTCTAGCTTAATGATGACGATCGCCAACACGATGTTTTTAGTGTTGGCATTTTTCCTCGTGGCGATCAGTATCAATCTGGTGCCCCAATTTACGCTCAAGTCTCTCATTGCCTTTGCTATCGTGGCGCTGGCGGGCCTGATTGCCGGGCATGTTTTGGGGGGGCCTGATTTAAGTTCTCGAGCGGCCGTGGCCACGGCAACTATCGCCCGCAATGCCGGGCTCGCCCTCTTTATTGCGATCGCCAACAACCAGCCCGCAACAGTGCCGTCTATCGTGGCGTACCTGATTGTGGGTGCCGTGATAGCGACGCCTTACAATGTCTGGGTCAAAGTACAACTGAAGAAGCAGGGGACAATCTCGTCGCTAAATCCCAGTACTACAACTCCAGCCACTGTCAGTCAGTAGTTGATCCCTGTTCTCATACCCTTTTTCCCCGCTGACCTCATGTCGTCATCCGCACCCAAACCCCCTAACGTGCAGTTCGAACTGGCCAAAGAACGCAACCGGATTGCCGCCGATCGCTCACTGCTCGCCTGGATTCGGCTGAGCCTAACGCTGATTGGGGTTGGCTTTGGGATCGATCAAACTGTCAGCTTGCTGTACGACCAAGTGGGGGATGTGATTAATCCAGCGAGATTCAGCCACATTTTGAGTCTTTTGTTGATCGGGATGGGCATCTACACCACTATCATGGCCGCTGTGGATTATCGGGGTGAACTGGCTCGACTCAATCAAGCTGAGTATGCGTATACTCCTCGTCAGCCATTAGGTAAGACGATCGCGCTTGCCTTATTTGCGATCGCGATTCTCAGCGCGACGACGATTGTGTTCAGACTACTGATCCATCGCCAGGTTAGCGCTCTCTGATGAGGGTTGATCGCCTCCTCACTCGCCAAATTACTGCTTCAGTCTTTGTCTATCCTCATTACCAGTTGCCTACTGTCATGCACACGCCGAATTCTGAACCCACTCCCCCTAACCCCGCCACTGAGCTTGCGAAAGAACGAAACCGGGCGGCTGAAGAGCGGACTCTTATGGCCTGGATTCGCACGTGTCTCTCCCTCATCAGCTTTGGGGTCGGGATTGATCGCATCGTTGCGGTTCTACAGCAAAACTTGGGAGATGCCGTGAATCCGCTGCGGCTAAGTCGAATTTTAGGACTATCGTTTGTGGCTTTGGGGACCTTAGCCATGCTGGCTGCCGCCATTGATCATCGGTATCAGTTGCAGCGGATTCAGCGCAATGATTTGATCTATGTTTCTCGGCATTCCCCATCATTGGTGGTGGCGCTTGTCCTGGCTATTCTGGGAGCGATCGCTTTTTTAGGACTTCTTTTAGGTACTGTTATCTCTTTTTGAAGTGTCCTTGAGAAGGTGGGTGACGCTCCTTGGCATCTTTGAAAATTGAGCTGACTATCGGGTCAATCGGTTGCTTTGGCATATCCATGCGATCGCCGTCAATAAACCACCAACCATCGCCAGTCGCAGACAAGGAACTACCGCACCTTCCTAGAGTGCTAGAAAAATTGCAATCAGTGACATAAAGCCGAACAACAAAATTGCTCCTACCACGTAATTATTGAGTTCACTGACTGATTGCAGAACGTAGTCATCTTGCTCAATAGATTTCACTTCAATGTGATGTTGAACCAGTGCCACCCCCAATAAGCCGATTCCAAAGACGATGAATCCTAAAGCGAGAATCGGTGCAAAGCCATCGCCAATGAGAACATCTCTGCTTTGGGAACGTTCGAACAGGGCCAAACTAATCTGATCCACAACAATGCCAAAGCCGATCAAAGTCAGGCAGTTTTGAATCCAGGCAGTCATGGTACGCTCAGCCGCTGCCCGGTTTCGTTCTTTGGCAAGTTCGTTGTTAGGGCCGGTCAATTTGGGGGGAGTGGAGTCCATGTTAGTCATCTTAATGAGTTCAGCCCTGATGCGGTGTTTCGACACCCTTTAAAATTTGGATTTCGCCATGCACAATTCATCGACTTATTCCTAGAGATTCAGTTCGGGGAATGGACCCCAGCCTTTCTGGCCAATCTGTATCAGGGCCGAATTTCTGCACAATTCACCGCCGTTCATGGCTTCGAGTGTTGTGCCTTTGTCATGGGTTATTGCTCTGCCCACGCAGTTGGATGACGGTGACCCGCACGTCTAACCCCAACAAAATAACTTGGATACCCAAAGCCCGCTGCAGGGCGCTGAGGTTAAATCCTCAGGACTTACGCAGTTGAATCCGATTTTGGCCCCTGAATCCCCAAATATGGGGAAATCGGATTCAACATCCCCCAGATTGGGGGGACTGAGGGGGCTTCTGCGTAAGTCCTATTGGAGTATTTTTCCTGGCTGGTCAGGCTCGTTATGATGAAGCTATAGCTAGCGGAGGCGAACTTCATTATGTTTCATCTCTATTTCGGTGCGTTCGATATTGTTCTCTATCTCGGTGCCACCTATTCTGCCATGGTGTTCGCAAAGGCCATCTGTGAGGAGCGACCCACTGAGATATTAGCGATTTCCAGCAGTGAAGCAGTATCACGGCCAGCACCGCAGCTTGCGGCTGCCCACATCAATCAGTCTTTTGCTCCTAAGGCCGAAGTCGCATCACGAGTGACCGTCGGTGTCAAATAGGTCGCCTGCCCCAGTCAACATGACTCAGCAGGACTGGGGCAGCGATCGGCGGAGCCAGTCCTATCAGAGATTTGCGCTTAAATCACATCCCATTTGTGGAAACGTTTTCTGTCGGGGGGCGGCGCTGCCCAACCCCGGCGATCGGGGCGTTATTTTCAAGCCATTCCCTCAGTACTCTGGAAACTAAGTTTCTTGCCGTCTCGCCGCGATAGTAGCTGGATCCCCCGCTATCGCCGCCCCCGGGCTATTCACATCCAGGATTGGGCTGCCCCCTTTTTAAGGCTATCCATTACGCACAAGTCGCTGTAAGGCCTATGGTGACTAAGCTTTATGGGCAAGTTGAGCACCTTCGAGTAGATGACTCAGCTTACTGAAGCCTCGCCAAAGCGGCTTCAGGCCTGGATGGCCATCGCGCTTACGGTCTAAAAAGCCGCCTAACTGAGCAATCCAAAGGATGGCTTGACGCAAAGTTGGTGGCTTTTTAGACCGGCTTTTGGGCACAAACCGACGGCGCAACAATCGCCATTCTTC
>JBHJJI010000021.1:0-6222 GCA_050042805.1 Leptolyngbyaceae cyanobacterium | reverse complement strand
ATAGCCATCACCGTGAAGTTGCTGCCTAACCCCTGACTGATAGTGTCGGTATCTTCCTTCTCAAACGTTACTATAGATTACGCTGGAGCCATCCATCACTGGTAGCCTGTGGGATTTTTGGCCCAGATTTATCTGCCTTTGAGCGGCGGTGTTTTGTTAGGCATCGTTGCCAGCGTTGTACTGTCGTTGCCCCGGCTTCAGCGGGGAGTCAACCGGCCTCTGCAGCATCAGGTACCGGCCTACTTAGGACAGTTCTTGTTTTGGGTGGGGGTACCGGGCAGTCTGATCCATTTCTTACGGCAGGCTGATCTGTCGGGCGGTGTTTGGGTGGCCCCCTTCATGGCCTGGATCACCTTTGCGATCGCCCTGGGACTGGCGTGGCTGTGGCTGCAGCTATCGACTCAAGTGCGATCAGCGCCTGCGAAAGGGGCTATTTTACTGTCGGCGATGGTGGGCAATACCGGGTATAACGGTTATCCGGTGATCTTGCTATTGCCGCAGTTGGGCACGACCTATTTTGGCTGGGCGGTGTTTTATGACCTGCTCGGCACGGTGTTTGCGGCCTATGGGTTGGGGGCAATGATTGGGGCCTATTACGGGTCTAACAAATTGGCGGCGCGATCGCGAGCGCCCTGGCAGCAGAGTGTGATCGCGCTCGCCAACGCCCCAACGATTCCGGCCTTTTTGTTCGGGTTGGCGCTGCGATCGGTGGCGTTGCCGCATTGGCTGGATCGAAGCCTGCAGGGCTTTGCCTGGTCGATGGTGATTTTGTCGCTGGTGCTGATGGGGATGCAGCTTCAGCAGCTGCGATCGTGGCGTCAGGTACCGCCCGCCCTGCAGGCTACCGTGATTCGCCTGGCGATCGCTCCGGCCCTGGTGGGATTATTGTTGACCCTGGTGGGCATTACCGGCGCACCGCGTTTAGTCATCGTGCTGCAAGCGGGTATGCCTTCGGCCTTTGCCATGCTGGTGTTGGCGGAGACGTTCCACCTCGATCGCAATCTGGCCGTGACCTCTGTGGGCGTCAGTTCGGCCCTGCTGCTGCTGACACTCCCCCTCTGGCTGTGGTGGTTTCCGGTCTGAGTGCGGTTGGAGGGATGGTTGGGGGCGATCGCGGCTCGCTGGCACCCTCAGCACGGTGATGAAAATTGGCGGTGAAAGAACCGGATCGAGAGTGAAGTCTGCCTTTAGAATGAGCTGACAGCCTGACCAGCCGAAGGGTGATCCACCGTGCCGCAACCACTCAACAATCCATCGCGATCGCCCCTGCCTGCACAAGATTTACGCATTCCCGTTGTGGTGTTTTCCCGCCGCTGGTATCGCTGGTTCCATCGTTACGGTGCCGCCCTTTTACTGTTGAGTGGCATGGGCACCCTGGCCCTGACTTTACCCGCCCGGTGCGAGATCGAAGGAGGGCTGCGATCTCGACCCACTATTTCTAGTGCGCCCTTCAGTTCGGCACCGCCCACGGCAACCTGGATATCATCCCAACGGCCTGCTGCGCCCGCCAGCAGCCGCTCTGCCCCACCCCCCGCCGCACCGTCGGTGGCGTGGCTGATTGTGATGCCGTCGGAGCCGATCGTGGGCGGCGCGTGGATTTATTTCACCCGGCGACTGTTTGGCACGGGCGACGTGATGAAAACAGAAAGCCGCTCTCTTGACGCGAGGCCTGAGCCGTCACCGTGTGAACCGCCGCTGGCTCAGGATGACAATGCTGACACGGATGTCTAAACAGTATTGGGGCTGTTTAGCATCTGGATAGAATCCAAGCAATTTTGGTCATCAAGGCGTGATGCTTTTTGGAGAGAGACTTTCGAGGCTCAATTTTGCCCCTTGAATCCTCAGGGAAAGGGTCGGCTCTAACGCTTTAGGAGGTGATCATCGTCTCTTGAGTCGTTGGCCCATGGTTGTGTCCTGACTGCCTCAGATTAAGCGCAGCGGTTGCTGCCACAATCGCGGTACAGGCCACGATTACCACGACAAGTTTCTTCGTCATCAGCAGTAAATGGCAGCTGGTTTGCGGCGTTTCCCAAAAATCCTCTGCACGATAGACTCTACAGTCCACTAGAGAGTCTAGACTCAGAGCATCCGAGCTTTTGGGCACTGTGCTTTGTCAATGGCCCATCGCCTTTAGCCGCACGTGAATCGTATTCATGACAACAATCAATCGTCGTCAATTCTTGGCTGGGGGCATCGCGGTCACTGCGATCACCTTATCGACCCGCTGTGCTCAAGACCTCAGGTTGGGTAGTCCCCTAACAGTCCTTTCCTCAACCAATCCACTGCCGACTCACCATCGTAGTCAATCAGGCGTTCTGGAACTGTCTTTACAGGCTCGTCAACAACCGGTTCCTTTAGGCAATCAAACGGCTACCCTCCTGACTTACAACGGTCAAGTTCCTGGGCCTACCTTGGAGGCAAAGACGGGGGATACCGTTCGTATCACCTTTGAAAATCAGTTAGCAAAAACCACCAATCTACATTTTCACGGGCTCCATATCCCGCCAACAGGCAATGCGGACAATGTCTTTCTCGCAGTACCGTCAGGCGCAACTCAGCAATATGAATTTGTCGTGCCTGAGCAGCATCCAGGAGGACTCTTTTGGTATCACCCTCATCATCATGGGGTCGTGGCCGAACAAGTCTTTGGCGGACTGGCAGGCCCCTTGGTCATTCGGGGGCAAGTCGATGAGATTCCCGAGGTGCAAGCAGCTGAGGAAGCGATTTTAGTGCTGCAAGATTTTGACCTCAATCGCCGGGGGCAGCCGCGCGAGCCCATGCCCATGTTTCGACGATGGGGACGACAAGGCAACCTCATGACAGTGAATGGTGCACTCATGCCCACCCTGACCATTCCTCAATCAGGGTTATTACGCGTCCGACTCTTGAACGCCTCTCCCTCTAGGATTTACAGACTCCGCCTCGACAATCACCCCTGGCATCTGATGGGGCTAGATGGTGGCACCTTATCTGAACCCGTTGAGATCGAAGAAGATTTGATTTTAGCGCCCGGAGAACGGGCCGATATTTTGGTGCCAGGAACCCGTGAACCCAATCGCTATTCATTGCTGAGTCTGCCTTACGACCGAGGGATTACAGACATGATGGGGGGGATGGGAGGCCGTCATCATCGCAGAGCTGGCATCGATAACGCTCCTCGTGAGATTGCCCGACTCCAATATGGTGAGACGACAACTGCGGTACCCCTGCCCAAAATGTTGATACCGACAACCCCGCTGCCCGAGCCCATCAGACGTCGTGAATTTGTGCTTGACCATGGGATTGATCACGGTCATGCCTTTTTAATCAATGGGCGGGGATTTGACCATCACCGGGTTGATACTCAAGTCCAACTTGGCACAGTAGAAGACTGGCGCATTATCAATAAAGCCGGGATGGATCATCCTTTCCATGTTCATACCAATGCTTTTCAGGTGCTCAATCACAGCGGTCAGTCCTTCCCATTTCAGGTCTGGAAAGATGTAGTCAATGTTAAAGCCTATGAGTCTGTTGACCTACGCATCGCTTTTACCGATTTTCCTGGTAAAACGGTCTATCACTGCCACATTCTCGACCACGAAGATCAAGGCATGATGGGGATTCTAGAGATGCAGACAGCATCAACCTAGAGAAACATCGCAGTGGCCTCTCTTGACGCCACAAGTCTGCATGAGCACCCTGAGCAGAAGTCCCCTGCTATCAGAAATCTGAAACGTTGGAGCTACAGCAAGTCGCAATTTGATCAGGTCATCTCAGATGCCTGAAATCATGATCTGATTAATACCAGTTCTGCAAAATAGCGCTACAGCTCGGCGATCCCCCGCTGTCACTGCCCCCTTGTCGAAGGGGGCTACACACTTTTTGGGATGTGTAGTCTAAATTCAGCGAATTGGTATAACTCCGAATTCCGCCGAACTCTACATTCCATTTTTGGCATACTCATTCCGATACTGGGGCCATACAAGGAGAGGAGATTCGTCATCTTGTTTTCAAGCATTGGAATAAATCATCGATCCGGCTCCATTCTGAGCAGGTATCCCATCACCACACGTCATAGCGCAACTCACCGAAGACTGACAGCTCGCTTGCCAGCCGACGAGGTAGACATTGAGAATTAGTACAAATGTTGTTACCTTAGTACCACTCAAATGCGGAGTGATGCGGTGCAGGGTTTACTGTGGAGCCTGATGGGATTGGCATTGGGCGGGGCGATCGCGACTCTCCTGTTTCAAACGCGGGTGCAAACTATTCGAGATCGCGCGAAAGCAGACGTCGTGGCCGATCGCGCCAGCGCCTACGAGCGGCTGCAGCAACAAGAGCGGCAGATTCAAGACCTGCAAGCCACGGTACAAGATCGGGAAATGCGGCTAGAAGCAGCTCAGGGCAACTGGCGGCAAGAGGCCACCCTGCGTGCCACTGCGGAAGCTCAGCTCGAGCAAATTACCCAGGTCAGACAGCAGCTACAGGAACGTGATACCCACTTGCAGCAGCTGCAGCAGAGTTACGTCAGCGTGCGATCGCAGCTCACCGAAGTGCAAACCCGACTACAGCAAGAGCAAGCGCTAGGCCAGGAAAAGCAGGCGCTGCTCGATCAGGCTCAGCAGCGTCTAACCGACGCGTTTAAGGCGCTATCGGCGGATGCCCTGCAGCGCAACTCACAATCATTTATGCAGCTGGCCGAGACAATCTTGGCGAAGTTTCAAAGTCAGGCCCAGGGAGACTTGGGCCAGCGGCAGGCGGCGATCGCGGCGTTGGTCAATCCCCTACACCAGTCGCTGCAGCAGGTGAGTGGTCATCTCAAAGAGCTAGAAACGGCTCGCACCGCTGCCTATAGCACCCTGACCGAACAGGTCAAGTCTCTGGCGGTGGCGCAAACACAACTGCAGGGCGAGACCGCCAACTTGGTTAAAGCGCTGCGATCGCCCACGGTGCGAGGCCGCTGGGGCGAGATCCAGCTGCAGCGGGTGGTCGAAATGGCCGGGATGGTCGAGTACTGCGATTTTCGGCAGCAGGCGACCGCTGAGACCGAGGCAGGCCGACTGCGCCCCGACATGGTGATTCAGCTGCCTAACCAGCGCCAAATTGTGGTGGATTCCAAAGCGCCGCTGCAGGCTTATTTGGAGGCGCTAGAGATGACGGATGACGTGGCCAAACGCGATCGCCTACAACATCACGCGCGGCAAATTCGCACCCACCTAACCCAGCTCAGCGGCAAAGGCTATTGGGAGCAGTTTCAGCCCGCCCCCGAATTTGTGGTGCTGTTTTTGCCGGGAGAAACCTTCTTTAGCGCGGCATTGGAACAGGATCCGGGCCTGATTGAATTTGGGGTGGAGCAGCGGGTGATTCTCGCGACACCTACCACCCTCATTGCCCTGCTCAAAGCAGTGGCCTACGGCTGGCGGCAAGAAAAACTGGCCGAAAACGCCCAGCAGATCAGCACCTTAGGCAAAGAAATGTACGATCGCACCTACACGCTCATTTCCCATATGGGCAAGCTGCGCCGGGGATTGGATAGCAGCGTCGAGGCTTTTAATAAAGTCGTCGGTTCCCTTGAATCGCGGGTACTGGTGACTGCGCGCAAATTCAAAGATTTGGGGGCCGCTTCGGGGGACGAACTGGAGACCGTCGAGACGTTGGACAGAGAGCCGCGATCGCTGACGGAATTAGAAGCGTCTTCCCCACCCGACATCTCAGATTGAGGGAGACAGTGACAGACTAAGGCATCGCGCGGCGTCGAGCCCCTGGTCATCGGTCGTAACTGTGGGCCGCAAAATTCAGTGTTGCATCATGGATATACCTCCTCATACAAAGCACGAAAATCCATGAACCATAGAACTCAATATTTATTAGAACTAGCAAAACGCAATGTCAAAGCTTACATTGCTAATCCAAAAACTAAAGCAGCCATGGATGCGGGCTCGGTTGCAGAAGGGCTGTGCGATGAATACTCCGATTGTGACATGAGCATCTATTACGACGAATTACCTTCTGACGAAGAATTACAGCTTGCGCGTCAACAGAATCAAGGTTCAGAACGGCTCTGGGTTTTGGGCGATCGCAAGGCGGGGGGGTTCGCTGAGAGGGTAGTGCATTTTAGTAAAGGACAGAGAAAAAGATAGACTCATCTCGTTCTGGCAGCTTCTTTCGGACGAGGCGATTGTATTCATGAATAAACATCCAGATCGCCCCAATATGGTTCTCTAGATTCTTCGAGAAGGACAG